>CAYZET010000087.1:0-8906 GCA_964477215.1 uncultured Syntrophaceae bacterium
CATGCTCTACATGTCGAGTCAAAGTGCGGCAGACGGCTCGTACACCCTTAATGTTACTTTCGAGTTGGGCACCAACATAGATATGGACACAGTGCTCACACAGAATCGCGTCTCAGCGGCTGTGGCTCAGTTGCCTGAAGATGTGCAGCGCCAAGGGGTAAACACGAAGAAGGTTTCCAGCGCGCTCGTCATGATTCTGACCGTCTACTCGCCTGATGGCCGGTACGACGACCTCTTTGTGACGAACTATGTCACCATATACATCAAGGACGTGTTGAGCCGCATCGCAGGAGTGGGGAACATAAACCTTTACCCGAGCAAAGACTATTCCATGCGAGCCTGGTTGGATCCACAGAAGCTTGAAGCTCGCAACTTGACTGTCAGTGACGTTGTGAATGCCATTCGCAACCAGAATGTCCAGGTCGCGGCAGGGCAACTGGGTGAGCCTCCCGTTCCCAAAGGACAGGTCTTTCAGCTCAGCGTGAATACGTTAGGACGCCTTGTCGAGCCGAAGCAATTCGAGGATATAATCGTTAAGACCGGAGAAGGTACTCGCGTTACCTATGTGAAAGATGTAGCCAATGTCGAGCTGGGTGGAAAGGCGTACGACTTTCTCTCCTTTTACGAGGGGAAGCCTGCGGCCACGATGATGATTTATCAGTCTCCCGGCTCCAATGCCATCGAGGTCACGAAGAACCTGAACGAAGCACTGCAAGGCCTCAAGAAAGAGTTCCCGCAGGGCCTTGAATACACGGTAGTTTACCAGGTTGCCGACTTCGTCAAGGCATCGATCCGGGAGGTGGTTGTAACGCTATTTGAGGCATTTGTGCTCGTTATTCTGGTGGTTTTCATCTTCCTCCAGAACTGGCGCTCCACGGTCATACCGATCATCACTATCCCCGTTTCGCTAATCGGCACGTTCGCGGTGATGTCGTTGCTCGGCTTCTCGATCAACATGATCACCTTGTTTGGGTTGGTCCTTGCTATAGGCCTCGTGGTTGACGATGCGATAGTGGTGGTCGAGAACGTGGAACGCAATATGACACAATTCGGACTGTCACCCAAGGATGCTGCGATTCGAGCGATGGACGAAATAACAGGCGCCATCACAGGCATCACGTGCGTTCTCATGGCCGTATTCGTTCCACCAGCTTTCCTGGGAAGCATTACAGGGGAGCTATTTAAGCAATTCTCGCTCACCATAGCATTCACTGTGTTATTCAGTGCGGTGAATGCCCTTACTTTGAGTCCGGCGCTCTGCGCGATCTTGCTGCGGGAGCACCACGGAGAAAAGAACTGCTTCTTTAAGGCGTTCAACGCGTCATTTGAAAAACTCACCAACTCGTACTCGAAGATCGTAGCAATGACTGTGCGCCGCGTGGCGCTCATGATCGTTCTGTTTGTCGGACTAGTGGTTCTGAGCGGGCTGAGTCTCGCGACAATCCCTACGGGTTTTCTTCCACTGGAGGATGATGGCTTGGTACTGGTAAATGTACAGCTACCGGATGGTGCGAGCCTGGAACGCACGACGGATGTTGTTCGCCATGTTGCCAAGATTGTGGAAAAAACGGAAGGAATTAATCCGTGGTGCGCTCTCGTGGGGTTTTCCGTAATCGATGCCGCTAGGTCGAATCTTGCTGCCATGCTGCTGCCGTTGAAACCGTGGGATGAACGAATGAAGCACGGGCTCAGTCGACAGATCATCATGAGCAGATTGTCGGCTCAGTTCGAGAAAATTCAAGAAGGGATAGTCTTTCCGTTCACGTTTCCCCCCATTCTCGGGCTTGGCACAGGAGGGGGATTTGAGATGCAACTGCTCGACAAGGCGGCACTGGGATTTGTTGCGCTTGAAGAGGCAGGAACAGAGCTGGCAGCCGCGGCGAATTCGCAGCCGGACCTCAAGTCTGTCCATGCCACGTTCAGGGCAGCCTATCCGAACCTTTTCCTCGATCTTGATCGAACGAAAGCATTATCCTTAAAGATACCTCTACAGAGCGTCTTTGACACTTTGCAGACATACTTGGGGTCTACCTATGTTAACGATTTCAACAAGTTCAGTCGGACATGGCAGGTCAGAGCTCAATCCGACAGTCGTTTTCGCAGGCAGCCGGAAGATATTTCCCGTCTGTACGTGCGAAATTTAGAGGGCGACATGGTCCCTCTCGGGAGCTTGCTGAGCGTACGATACGACATCGGACCCATGCGAGTGGACCGGTACAACATGTTCCCCACTGCCAAGGTGATGGGAGACGCGGCGCCGGGATACAGCTCTGGCCAATCCCTTGAGGCTATGGAAGCGCTCGCCGCAAAAGTGCTCCCTCGGGGGATGGGCTTTGAATGGACCAACATGGCCTATCAGGAAAAGAAAGCAGCGGGGAAGGGGCCCGTTACCGCTGCAATGGCAATCATCGTGGTGGTTCTGATTCTTGCGGCACTGTACGAAAGCTGGTCCGATCCAATTGCCGTGGTCCTCACCGTTCCTCTGGCTGCTCTGGGAGCGGCATTGGGCCTGATGATACGTGGGATGGACAACAATATCTATACACAAGTCGGGTTGGTGCTGCTCGTGGCGCTAGCCGCCAAGAATGCGATCCTCATCGTGGAGTTTGTCCGAGATGCGAGGGCAAAAGGTATGGACCTCTTCGAGGCAGCGGTGGAAGGCGCTCGAGTGCGTTTCCGACCAATTCTGATGACATCCTTCGCGTTTATTCTCGGGGTCTTTCCGCTCGTGGTTGCGTCAGGAGCAGGAGCAGTGAGTCGCCAATCCGTTGGAACGGCCGTCTTCGCAGGCATGTTGGGAGTGACGTTACTCGGTGTTTTCTTTATTCCTGTTCTGTACGTTGCCATGCAGGGTCGAAAACAACGGGCCGGCACCTTTACCGCAACAGCCCCTGACATGCGCCCGGCCACCTTTACGAGCAAACCAGAATAGGGCGCGAGAGCATTCGATGAGCTATGCTTGCGCCAGAGAGCACTTGGGGAGTACTACTATGAATGAGAACACACCAATGCGTTTCACCGTCGTGACCATCCTTGCTTTCGTATGCCTCCTTCCACTGATTCTCTCAGGTTGCGGGCAATATCGAGAAGAGCTTGAGCAGGCTAAACGGCAGGTCGAGCGGTTAAGCTCTGCAAACAAACAATTGACCGACGCGGTAGGCAGGCTGGAATCCGAGAAATCAGGGCTGGTCCAGGAGGTCAAAGAGCTGCGCGAGAGAAACGGGTCTTTGGACAAGGACCTGGAGACTCTAAAGAAGACCCATGCTCAACTCGCGAGAGAAAAGACTCGTGCGGAAGACGGATCCAAGGAGTTGCAGCAAGAGGTCTTGTCCCTGAAGAAGGCAAATGATGATCTTCAGAAGCAAGTGGCACGGCTCAAAGATGAGTCCACCTCTTCAGTGACTACGGGACCGATGAAGGATCGGGCTCCTGTGCCCGAGGACTCCGGGCTGAAATCCGACATAGAGCAACCGGAAAAGCGGGCAGACCAGGACCCGTGTGATGCGTTGGTAGACTACATGCGAAAGGTGGGGACTATGCTTCGCATGGCCACCAAAGAACAGCGACCACAAAAACTGGAGCAAATCAAGCAGGAATACCGGGTAAGGATGCAGGGAGCCCCCGAAAAAGCGAAAGCTGCTGCCGAATCCTGGGTAACCGAGCTCGTTCAAGGATGGGATAAGCCTGGAGACGATCTCGTCTTCAACCTGATAAGAAAGAGAGACGCTGCTCTCAAGGGTTGCAACGAGGATCCCGGCCGAGAGGGGTTCTGAGGGACAGATCGACAGCCCGTCGTCCAAGGGATTGGTCGCAATGCCTTCGGGACAACCCAGTTTTTCAGATTTCGTTCCGTATCCGATTCTTCAATGTGTGTCTCTGCGCCAACAATCTTCGTTCCTCTCGTTTAGAGTGAAGATGAGCGCCTATAGTCGGGCATTGGTGTGTTGTGCGGTTCACTTCGGGTGCAATTCCTCGGGAAAAGTTGCCGTTTGAGAAAAAAGAGGTTGACAAACAGGAAACATTTGCTCGATACTTGGACTGGCAGGGACCAGGAGAGGGGCAATAGCAACGGAGGAGAGCCTTCACCTCATTCTGAAAAAATGGACCGGGATTGGCGGACTCATTGCTCCAGCCTACCAGATATGCCGGAGGGAGGCTGGTGGCACGGACTGGACGGAGAGTCGAGATTGACAGCGGCTTCGCAGTGGTTTGAATCCTGGATCCGAGGGATACGTAAAGCAGGAGCCGATTGCCATGACTGAAGAACTGATCGCTAAGAATATTGGTATATTGAGAAAAAAGAAGAAGATTACTCTCCAGCAATTAGCTGATCTTACGGGTCTTACCAAGGGATACCTTTCCAAGATCGAGCGATCCGCGAAGTCCCCGCCTTACTCGACCCTGAACAAAGTAGCCAGGGCGCTCGGAGTGGACGTTAGTTACCTGATAAATGAGATAGTGGAAGAGTCAGGGGACCCCCGCATCGCGTTCGTGAAGAAGAATCAAGGCAAGATCGTCGAGACCGTTGGCTCTCCGTACGGATACGCCTATCAGACTCTCGCTTCCGCAAAACCGGGCAAGAACATGGAGCCATATATTATTGAACCCGCTTTCGAAGAGAAGGCTGTCTTTCAACACGAAGGAGAGGAATTCCTGTACGTGTTAGAAGGTACGCACGAGTTCATCTATGATGGCACGACATACCTCATGGAAGAGGGTGACAGCGTGTATTTCGACTCCGGTGTTCCCCATACGGGGCGCAGCGTGGGGAAAAAGCGGGCCAAGATGCTGGCGGTAATGTTTTCTTACAAACGGATCTGATTTCTGACACAGGGACAAACTTCCATGCGTTGAGTACGCGTAGCAGTCATCACGGTTGAAAGCTATAGTGGAGCTCATTGAGAAGTGCACTGGCAGCACAGCACATAGAAGTAAGATAGCGGCCCGCGGCAGACTTTGGCCCTCCACTATACCTATTCCTCGTTAAGAGCTCGGCGATTAGCTCTACCCTCACGCGCGGGAGAGAAATGGAAAAGTGTAGACGCGGCTTCCGATCCAGCCCGTGGATGACGCCCGAGTGTATTGGTTTACTTCCTGGCATTCAAATTCAAATTAATGTGCCGCATGGACCGTTTTCAACGTGTCGGCGACGAGCGCTTCCCTATGCATGAGGTGATATGATGGAAAAGAACATCGTCATAGTTGGAACATCTGACACCAAAGGCGAGCAACTGGGGCTTCTGAAAGACAAAATACGTGTTAGAGGCCATACCCCCATCCTTATGGACATAAGCATGGGGGGGCGGGCGACCCTTGATGCCGAGATACCGCCACATGAGATAGCTCGACTAGTAGGCAAGGAGATCGATGAGATCCTGACCTCTGCCGATCGTCGCGCGTGCACCGATATCATGACTCAGGGTGCACAAAACAAGGCTCTTGCCCTGCTGGCTGAGGGGAAGCTCGATGGCATTGTGGCTATGGGGGGAACCAGCATGGGTTTGGTCGGTTCGCGGGTGATGGCCAAGCTTCCGTTCGGAGTTCCTAAGATAATCGCCATACCTGCCGCCATGCCGGCTTACGTGGCACGTTTGTTTGAGGCGATGGATGTGACAGTCATGCAGCTCATCATGGAGATAGCGGGCAGAAACGATCTGGTGGACAACGCAATTTCGCAAGTGGCCGGTGCCATTTCCGGGATGGTCGAGCAGGCTCTCGATCATCGGGAGCTCACTCTTCCGCACCCCTCTGTAGCGCTCACCCAAATTGGGTTTTCCAACATGTGCGCAAAGAATGTGGAGGCACTTCTTGTGCGGAAGGGTTATCACGTGTACCCCTTTCACGCTCAGGGCGTGAGCGATCGGGCCATGGATGGACTCATAGCTCAGGGCTTTTTCGATGCCGTCGTGGAAGTCTGCCCAGCCGGATTGGTTGAAGAGCGATTCAAGGGAAACAGGGCAGCAGGAATGGCCAGGCTTGATGCTGCGGGAGAACGGGGAATCCCACAGGTCTGGGCCCCTTGCTGCCTCAACCTTACCGGGGTCGGTCCTACCCGCCACAACCGAGAGAAGTACTTGGCGTCGGGAAAAGTCTTCGAAATGGACGAAACGAGAGCAATGACACGTTTCCCCGAAGATGAGCTCATAATAGGTGCGAAGCTGTACGCGGAGAAGATCAACAAAGCCAAAGGCCCTGTGAAGCTCGTCATTCCGCTGAGAGGCTGGTCGTCCATCGATCGAGAAGGAAGCCAGCTTTACGATCCGGAACAGGACAGGCTTTTTGTAGGCGAATTGAAGAAAGGGCTGCTCGTCGACATCGACATCCAAGAAGTTGATGCAAACCTGGAAGACCTGGAAACTGCTGAAGCCCTGGTTGAAGGCATCGAGAGGTTTATGAACAACAGCGGATCATGTTAGGAGAATGATGAGAAGTGGTTGCAAGGCCTCAATAACACGTGCAACGGCCGAGGGAATTTGCAGGGGCGGTTCAGGAACCGCCCGAAATCCGGACGATTCTCGAACTAGCCCTCCCGCGACCATGCCACACGAGGAGCTTTTGCAGCGACCTCTGGGAAAAGTTGTAGGCGTTCAGAAGCAAGCCCGAACACGCATCCACCGGAATCCAGCAAGGGTGTGAGGCCAAGGAGAGGTCATCCATGACTACGATAAAGTTCGTTGACACAACATTGAGGGATGGCAACCAAAGTCTTTGGGATGCCACAGGACTGACAACTGAAGCCATTCTCAGTGTTGCCAGACAGATGGATGAAGTCGGATTCAAGGCCATCGACTTCATGGCCAGTATTCATATGGGAGTGGCCGTCCGATACCAAAAAGAGAATCCGTGGAAAAGGATTAGACTTGTATCGCAGGCGATGCCAAGCACACCGTTGAGCTTTGGAACCACCGGTCGACGATTCATCGGGTTCAAGCGCAGCCCGGACTCCATCATGGGCCTAGTGTACCAGTGCATGGTCGCCAATGGTATTCGAAGGGCATGGCTTGTCGATGCCGCTCACGAGACAGAGATAATTTATAAGAATGCTCGCATGGCAAAGGCGGCAGGCATCGAAGACTTCATGGTGGCATTATCGTACACCATCAGCCCTGTTCACACGGACGAGTACTATGCAGCCCGGACCCGTGAGATCACCGCGTGCAGTGACGTGGACACAGTGTACCTGAAAGATCAAGGGGGGCTGCTCACTCCGGAACGGGTCACCACCCTGATACCGGCAATTCAAGCGAATCTCAACGGCCGGCCTCTTGAGATTCATTCACACTGCACGACAGGCTTGGCACCGCAGGTGTATCGTGAAGCCGTCAAGCTCGGGGTGGACACGGTGCATACCGCCATCCCCCCTCTGGCAGACGGGACGTCTCAGCCGTCCGTCTTCCACGTGATGAAAGACGTGCGAGAGCTGGGTTACGAACTTGCCATACATGAGAATGCGCTGCCCCATATTTCCGAGCACCTCCACGGCTTGGCCGAGAGACTGCAGAGACCTGTGGGGAAGCCCCAGGAATACAATCCATCCTACTATGAGCACCAGGTCCCTGGCGGAATGGTAACAACCCTGAAGCGGCAGCTTGCAGAGGCGGGAATGGAGGAGCGATTGCCTGAAGTGCTGGAGGAGATCGTGCGAGTCCGCCGCGACCTGGGTTATCCCATCATGGTTACACCTCTCTCGCAATTTGTTGGAACGCAGGCCACCATGAATGTGGCTTCCGGAGAGCCTTACAAAATGGTGCCCGATGGCATAATCGAGTACGTTCTGGGATATTTCGGTAAACCTCCTGCAGCCATTGATGCTGACGTTCTGGAGAAGATCGGCAGGATGCCGCGCACCAAGAAGCTCCGTGAACAGGGATTTCCTCAGCCCTCGATAGAGGACTTGAAGCGAGACATGGGCATCTCCGAAACAACTTCGGACGAAGAATTCCTTTTGAGGTACGCGATGACGGACCAGGAGGTGGATGCCATGCTGGCTGCCTCCGCTTGAAACGTGGGAGCATGTAAAACGGCTTTTCTGTTTCGCGAACATTCTTGACGCGTGCCGCTGCACAGTGGATCGTACGATCGAGAGGATGCGGGTAAAATGGAAAAGGATCACGTTCACTTAGTCTTCGTGTGTGTCAGCAATCGTGGCCGGAGCGTTTTCGCGGAGTTTTTCTTTAGAAAACTCCTCAGCGAGCTGAACGATGGTCGGTGCAACATGGTCAGGGTGACATCTGCCGGCTACATTCCTCAGGCCATAAAGGACCAGATGGCGGAACTGCACATACGTTTTCCTGAGCCCTTTTACGACCGTCCCATGGCGGAAACGACTCGTACTTTCTTATGGGAAAGAGGTATAGTAGTTCCACCGGGATGGAGATCCAGAGGGCTGACCCCGGAGATGGTAAAGAACGCGGATTTGATAATCACGGCATTACCCCAGCAGGAGGAGGACCTCCTCAGCTTGTACCCAGACGCGGGTGCCAAGATTTCGACGTTTAGAAAGATATCTGGATGGGAGGAGCCGTTCACGTTCGAAGACCTTACAGGGCTCCCAAAAGATAATAGCTACTGGAATTACGTCGAAGAAGATGTGGACTATGTAAATACCATACTCTCCGAGGTTGAACGAAGCTTGATACAGGCATTTCCGCAGATTCTCAGCCGACTTGGGTGTGGGCAATAGAGTCGGCTAGAGACAGTATGGGATGATTTGGGGGAATCTTGAAGTAATTCTGGTACGGAATACATTTGCACATGAGCAGGTAACAGATCTGGGTAGTCATGTTTTTTTGTTCACTCAGCGTGTCGAAATTTCCCCCGCCCTTGGATATCACCAGGTGCGCGGAGGACCACAAACTCCTCAACCGGTCTGAGCATCTCGAAAGGATTGTTCCGGGCAACGGACC
>CAYZET010000087.1:8916-15124 GCA_964477215.1 uncultured Syntrophaceae bacterium
ATTTTCTATGACCGTTGCCTCATCTGCAATACCGACAAAGTTTGCTTGGCTCAGGGTCACGTCGTTGAGGGTGGGTACCCGGCGTACGACGAAGACAACCTCAATATCGTAATACATTTTCATCGTTTCGATAAACAGCTTGTCGAAGACGATCTCACCGCAGTTGTCGCCGAGATATATGATCAAAGTACTTCGTTCCAGGCGGTCCTGCAGCTTTATGAACCTCTCTCGCGGAATCGGATTTCGGAGATTCTCGAATATCACCTGTTCTAAACCCTGCGAGCTCTGATACCCCATCGGATCAATCGAATTTGCAACGATGGCTATATTCGCGGCAGTAAGGAGGGGGGTCTCGGACTCGGTCACGAGCTTTTTCAGCCCTGGATATAACTCAAGGCATCTTTCATTCTGAAGTTGTTTGGTTTGTCGGAACGGATCCGGGTTGTTGGAGGCAGTGATGATTCTTTTGAACACCTGTTCGACGAGGTCCGAGCCGGTCATGTCCCAGTCAAGTCCCCGCATCGCAGGAACCCGCATGACCTCCGAAACGAGCTCCTTCGCAATTTTCTCGTCGGTCGTCAGCTCACGAATTGCGGCGAGAGCTGCATTGAGATTGCAGGCAATACAATTGGGTTGTAACTTCATGCCTTTCCCCTGAAAAAGGAATACGCAGCACTATGACTACGAAGTCGGCCGTAGACGGTATGCCTATTGGCTTTGGATGGTCAGCGTCTCCCGGTACGCAGCCTGCAATGCGTCAGCCAAAACGCGAGGACCGCGGTCGGAGATGGCCTTCAGCTCATTCTGCACGACACAGAGACGACGAATCGTTTGCACGATAGGCTCTATCCCCTTGAGATAATAGGCCGAAGCGGGGCGGCCGGTTTCGATGCTCTTGGCGACCGATTCAGCGGCCAGTATTCCGCTCTTCAGGGCACTGCCAATCCCCTCGAAAGTGATGGGAAAAATCAACCCGGCAGCGTCCCCAACCAGGAGAGCGTTCGCCTCGGCCGGTACAAACGTGCCAGCCAGCAGTTGATCGTGGAGGAGGGCTATGGTACAGGCGTCCTTGCGTGCCGGTTTGCTCTCCGGATTAAAACCGTACACGCCCAGCGTTTCCTCGATCTCTCGTCGCAGCTCCTTTATGCCGCTGCCCTCGACGAGAAACATGTCGTTCTTGTGATTGACGTTGAACCGCGGTCTCGAACGCGCTTTGGGGAAAAACCAGTGGATGAAGTTCCTGTCCAGATCCAATGCTCCGTGGTAACATTCCCGAATCGGGGCGGAATACCGTACCTTGAGCTCCGGGAACAGCGATCTTCGGACCACGGACGCGCCGCCGTCGGCTCCTATCATGAATCGCGGTCGGAGCTCTTCTGTTATGCCTTCCTCTCGGGTCGTAACGCACAAGGCGCCCTGTTCCGAGGTTACACGGACAACCGGTGAGCCTTCCCGTACGATCACGCCGGCCGCCATGGCCGCTTGAACCATCCAAGAATCCAGATCTCTTCGCCAGGCCAGCGCTGTGTGCCATTGGAGGGTCTGCGTTTCTGTTCCTGCGACATGAAACTGGTGACCCGTAAGAAATGGCGGATCGACCAGAACAGTTCTTGGGATTTCACCGAATTCGCTTCGGATGATATCATGAGCCCAGTCACCCATCACCATGCCGGTGCAGACCTTGTCGCGCGGTAATTTCTTCTTCTCGATCAATAACGTGGTTAAGCCTTTCTCTGCGCATCGTTTGGCAGCCACTGCACCGCCTGGGCCGCCTCCCACTACAATCACATCGAACGCCTGCGAATTCGGCATTTTGAAACCTCCTCCCGGCTCATGAGTTCTTGGTCAGAGGAAACGATTTCGGGCTCCAAGATGCATGAGCAACGCGAATGAATTGTCTGCACCGTTTGGCCCGATGGTTTACCAGGGAAACAGGCATCGTTATGTCTTCTTGCCGAGTGATTCCCTAAGCTCCTGGAAATATGCATCCTTTTCTTTCCAATCACCACCGAGCTCGCTGCCGGATTGTGCACTCGTCCGATCAGTGGATTTTCGCCACCAAAAGCGATTACCTCTGCCGAGAATCACGTCCTCCAGTACCTCCGGGAGGTCCGCTACATATTCCTTGGGAAGAAAAGACGCTGCCCCCAAGGTGACGGATTTCTTTAAGGCCTCCATGGTTGCAGCGTGGGCGGTTAGCATTACTGTCAAGAAGCCTCGTGCGACTGCATGCCTGAGAAGCTCAAATCCATTGACGCCCATAATATCCAGAATAACAATGTCATACGAGTTCGTTTGAAGACAATTGAGCGCTGTGTGGAAATCTCCTGCCTTGTGCACAACGCACATCTCGAGCATTTCCGCCACGGTTTCAAGCACATCCGGTTCATCGTCGACCACCAGCACGATTCTACCATTCAAGCTGCTTTCCTTGCACATCTCTCTAGTGCCTCCGCATCACTGCTTTCAAACTTGGTTTGCCCTCGCGTGTACCTGTCAGGTCGCGTAGAGCGGGACTCTTGTTCCGCTCTTGAGCCGGCGCCTATTTAGTAGGCCAGAGTCTATCCGACCGGTCCCCTGCTGGTCCATCGCCACGCATGCAGGAAAGGGCAGGGAATTCCTGCCCGATCCTGCCCAGAATTCTTCAGCGTCAGTGCCCAGCCCTTTGCCCTTCCCGGCTAGGGGAGATCGACCGGAGAATTTCCACTCGGTCTTTCATCCTTGAACCTACCTGTCCAGAAAATAGATGGCCCCTTCCTTCGCGTTCACTCGAAGCCGCTGTCCGGTCTTGATCTGTGCAGTGGCTTCGAAGGTATTGACTATTGTGGGCACGGCATATTCCCGTCCGACTATGGCAGCGTGGGAAAGGGTACCCCCGCGGTCCGTTATGACTGCGCTCACTATACCGAACACCGGAGTCCAGGCCGGATTTGTCCCGGGGCAGACTATGATCTCCCCCGGTTGGACCTGTTTCAAGTCTTCGTATGTCAACACAAGGCGAGCCGGTCCTTCAGCCTCTCCCGGGCAGCCGCAAATCCCAAACAAATTAGCCCCCAACTCCGGTTTGGGCTCCGGCAATTCGCCCACGACGATCTTTATGGCTATGGGATCCCGTGATGGCAGAAGATCCATAGCCACGGCCTCTTCAAGACTGGCCCGATCGGTAACGAGCGGTGGATTGGGTCTCGCCTGCCAGTCTTCCCAAGCTGCGCGCCGTCTCCTCGTGATGAAACGCAGATCGTGCCTTTCAGGCACCATCATGACCCTGTCGATCTCGTCCGGATTGAGCATAAACACGTCTTCAGGCTGATCAATGGTCCCTGAACTGGCAAGTCTCCGGCCCATGGCCAAATAGCCCCGCCGTAGGAGCGAGTGGGATATCAGCTCACAATAGAGATCATGTTCCTCGCTGTAAGAGCCGGCCTTGCCAGCCAAATAGATGAGACCCTGGAAAGTGGCTCTTTCCGCCGGAGGAACTCTCCCGAGAAATGCCGCGATGGCCTGCTCTCTCTTTCGGGTCAAATCACCAATGACCTTTCCTTGGACGTCGTCGCCGCCCTTCCTGAGGTGATTTCTTATAACGCCTATTGGCGTGTCGGGATCCTCCAGCCAGTAAGGCTCGGTAAGGTCATTCATCCTCCTCATCCTCCAGCCGCCGACCTCATCTGTTTCCAAATAGGTGACGAACCTTTCGAGCCACTCCTTCCCCTTATCCGATTGCTGCAATTTCGGCACAATGCTACGGGTCTCAGCATCAGCAAGAGTGTGTTCTAAGCCCATGTCCTTGGCGACCTGAGCGAACTCCCAGAGCTTCCTGTCCATTTCATATGCCTTGTTGTCGAACCCTCGCAACATGTCCTGAAATTCGGGATCCTGGTCTCTCATCCCATAGCGCTCCTTACACAGCCCCTCAAGCAACAGCCATGCAAACGTGGATGAGTAAAGTCCCTGAAAATGTATCTCCCACATCCTCCTGTACGTTGTCATCAGATCATAGTTGTGCCAATAGAGCTGCAGGTTTGAGGCATTGTCTACATCCAGCTCCTTAAGCTTATTATACATGTCCATCAACTCGCGTTTACCTGCGTCCCACAATCCATCAAAATTGTCAATCCACGGTCGAAGTGCCTGGCGGAACTTGCCTTGGCGCTCCTCGATTTCTTTCTCATCTCGAACAATGTGGAAAGCATTATATGAGCCGCCGTCTCTGTATCTCATCTCCCAGCCTTTACAATGTGGGATGCTGAACTCGGCAGCGCACGCTTTCAGCCCATGGGCGCAGTACCTGATCCAGAAATACCCAAAAAGCGGCGTCCAAGCAGGTACACTGTGCGTTCCGTCGAGGAACCAGGAATGCATCTCGGGAAGATCGACCTCTTCGTGGAGATCGTACCCCGGCAACTCATCCCATAGTTTCACCCTTGAGACACTGTCCTGAGCCATGGCTCTACTCCTTGGAATTGCGGTGTAGACCAAAGAGGCCGGCGCCTTTGAGGCGAGGCCCCCACTCCCTCCGGATCAATAGCCCCACTTCTCCCAAACACGGGGTAGCCCGAAGTCATGAGCTATCGATCTATAAGCCTGATAACTGGAACCCCGAGCGATCCCTTGACCTCCCTGGAGCGATGACTCACAGGCGTAAAGGTTCTTTACAGGGGTCCGATAATCTGCCAACTCAGGCAGACCTCGAAACGATTCATTTTGCGAAGCGATGTGGGCTTGTCGGGTGAAACTCCCCTCGATCATGTCCGGATGCGTTTCAAAAAGATCCATTGGTGTATAGATGCGGGTCCCGATCACGTTGTCCTTTGTCATGTTGGGGGCAAACTGCTCCCACGTCGGTAGCATATGGTTGTTTACAAATTCATCCCTCAGATCTCGCCATTCCTTGTAGCTGAAGTACCGCAAGGGGCAGGAGACTTCCTCTATCCAAAGGTTGTGCTTCCCTTCCGCTGCCCGCGACGGATCCCAAATACTATCGGGAGTGACCAGCAAGTTGAGGCGGGATGGAAACCCCATGAGGCACGTCTCATGCCAATACTTGTCCTCAAAGTAGCCGAGATCCTTCGGAGCCAGATATAGTCGATACGTGCGATTGAGGTCAGGCTCTGCATCAGATCCGTTATACTTCGGAAGCTCGTGTACGGCCAAGTGTCCCCACAGGATCTGAGATCGGTCAAACAGAGTGGCGTCCATCAGACGCCTTGTTCTCTCGGTTACGTACTCCCCTTGCAACAGCTTGAACATGAGCTGAGGTATTCCGACATCGGCCACTACCAGCTTTCTTGCCGTAATTACATCGCCATTTTTCAGGGTAATTCCCCGCGCTGTCCCGTTTTCGACATTAATTTTGCTCACGGGCAGATCAGTGTAGTACTCTATCCCAAGTTTTTTCCCTGCCGACACGAGCGCGTCAGTGATCGCGCGGGTTCCTCCCACAGCAATAGAGGGCGGAGACCAGGAGAGGCAGATTGTCAGTGTGCCAAACATGCCTTGAAGTCCCATTACGTCATCCATCTGACAGCAACAACTGGTTATGGCATTGCGCATGAAGAGAATCCGCAGTTCAGGACTCTCAAAGAAATATCGTGCGAGTTGCTTCACGGTCATGTATTTCATCACGTGTTCGAGGCCGCTATCAGGGTCGTCGCACAGTCTTTCCAGGGGACCGGGGGCTCCCCAAGCGAGGGGCTCCGAGTAGCGCTGCTGAGAAAATGCAGGTCCCCATTTCTCGTTTGCTTTTCTTGTGAGGTCAAGGTACGTTTCAGCGTCCCTCTTAGAGAATTGAGCGATCCGGTCATAGGTCTTCTGGACGTTCCCCTCAGAATACTCGACTGTCCCTTTCTTAGGGTCTGTCAATACCCAGGCAGGATATCCGAGAAAATGACTGCCGTCGTCGAACAGGATTCCCGTTCCCGTCTCAGGGATGACATAATGGAGCCCCTCATCGTACAGGTTGAAGTCATGAAAGGCAGGATGTCCGTAAAAACGCGTGAAGTGCGCACAAAAATCCTGTTTGAAACCAGGGACCGGGCCAACTTCAGTAACCGCACCCCCGCCTAAACGATCCGTTCTCTCAAAGACACCCACGCTAAGTCCTGCTTTGCCCAAATATGCAGCCAGGATGGTCCCGTGGTGACCGCCGCCGACGATCACAGCGTCATACGTCTTTTGGTACATCTACTTCCTCCTCCTTGGTGTGTGAGCA
>CAYZET010000088.1:0-14945 GCA_964477215.1 uncultured Syntrophaceae bacterium
CGCTCACCGCCTTGAATCCCTGTGTGCTCGTGATGGTGCCCCTGTTGATTGGGTTCATCGGTGGTATGGGCGAAGACATGAATGCCAAGAAATCCTTTCTCTTTACCCTCGTCTTCATTCTGGGATTCAGTATAGAGTTGGCCATTCTCTTTACCGTGGGATTGGCTGCGGCTCCCTTCCTGCAGTCTCAGTACATGATCTACGTGGTGGCGGCGATTTGCATCTTACTGGGGCTGCACTTCATGGACCTCGTGCACATTCCCCTTCCCATTTCCCAGGATAAGCTGCCGAAACATACAGGATTCCTCGGTGCAGCCCTGTTCGGTTTCATGTTCGGCCTGGTTTCGCTCCCCTGCACCGGCCCTGCCTTACTCTTGATCGTGAGCGTGATTCCCCTGAAAGGAGCATTGTTCGGAGGCCTAATGATGCTCTCTTACGGCATTGGCCATTGCTTGCTGATATTGGCAGTGGGCACCTCTGCTGGGGCAGCCAAGCATCTTATCGGCTCCACGAGCATGCACACGGCGAACCGCCTTGTCAAGAGAGCTGCGGGTGCTCTGCTGGCTTGTGTGGGTTTGTATATTGTTGTGGGCGCCATGTTCCCCAGCCTCGGCATTGGGCTTTAGGCGATAATTCGTGTAGGTGGTGGCCTCGACGATTATTCAATCCTGACCCCATCATGAATCAGCACAGCATAAGCAGCTTTCACAAACCCCAGAATCACAGAAAGGGGTGGAACGGCTATGCAGGATGCACACCGAGCAGTGGCGAAAGCTTTGATGATGAGTTGTCTTGCCGGTGGCGTGGCCATTCTCGCAGGTTTCTTTCTGCGTGAATCAGATGCCTGGGTACACGCGGCATCGAGAGAGATCGTTTTGGCCGGAGTGAAGATACCTCTTATCGACACAAGAAGGGCTCGGAATTATTTCGGGGACGGGATCACGGTCTTTGTCGATGCAAGAAGGGCCGATGATTATGAAGCGGGTCATGTGAAGGGTGCTCTCTTCCTCCCTCCACACCAATTGGGGCTCATCCGGTATTTGCGTACGTGTAGTTGAAAAATAAAGGAGGACATGCTTGATCCTTCCGGGGTTTAAAACAATCTTGGAAGGAGGGCAAGGCATGTCCACCAGCCTCCTGTATCATGCCTTTAACATCGTGGGCTACCGGTATCGCAGGACTACGTCATAATCGAGCCTAACGTGCTAAGTTCACTGGTTTAAGCGGTTTCTTCTGGATGTTACGCTCTGGATGCGCTATTTAGGGGGGCATGGAAGATGATCATCAGAGAGTGTCGTCGGAAGTCAAGGAAGTGGTCAGGGGCGTTGAAGTATGTCCGGTGAGCTCTGTAGACCAGCCACTTTGGGATGGTCTAATGCAGAAGCATCACTACCTCGCCTTCCGAGGAATGATCGGGGAGTCCCTCCGCTATGCTGCAGTTTACAGGCCCGATGGCTGGCACTGTTGGGATGGTCCAGTGCAGCTCTCAAATGCGCTGCTCTGGATCAGTGGATTGGGTGGACGCTACCCCTTAAGCTCCAACGACTCCCTCTGCTCGCGAATAATTGCCAATTCCTGATCCTGCTGGGTGTACGCGTACCTCATCTGGCCTCCCGCATTCTTGCTCTCAACCTCAAGCGCCTTTCCGATGATTGGCAGCGCTTCCACGGGCACCCATTTGGCTCGCTGAAACATTCGTCGATACCGAGCTGTATCAAGGCACTTGTTACCGAGCAGCCGGTTTGGCATTTCTCGGGCACACCCGTGGCTTTGCCAAAAACCATAACATCTACACCTATCACGGTCGCATCAAATCAGTCTTTGTCAGATCACTTCGACAGGATGCTCTGCGAAAACTAGCCGACCCACGCTTTCAACCACCTCTTAAACCCAGGGTCATCACAATGAAACTCTCGGAGAACGACGCATATTTGCTCCACAAAGCTCTACTCACCATCCCAGACTCCCGCATGCCGCGAGGTATTCGCCATCACAGACTGGCGATCCTCTCCATTGCTATCTGTGCCATCATCTGCGGAGCAAAGAGCTTCGATTCCATAGCTCAGTGGGGCAAAGCTTGCACTCAGAAGATGCTCAGGCGACTGGGATGCCGAAAGAAACCGGGAACGGATCTGTATGAAGCTCCCAGTGAACCGGCCATCCGCCGCTTCCTCCAGTCTCTCGATGGTCAGGCCGTAGACTCGGCCATTACTGGTTGGCTTGAATCCATCATGGGAGCCGGTGCCGCCATTGCTGTCGACGGCAAGACCCTAAAGGGAGCCCGCACTCCAGACGGGCGGCGAGTGCATTTCCTTGCAGCATTCCTCCATCAAGAGGCCACCGTCGTGGCTCAAGCCCACGTGCCTTCCACCACCAACGAGATCAAAGTGGTGCAAAAACTGCTTGACCCGCTTCCGATGCAGGAACTGTCGCCACGCTCGATGCCATGCATACGCAGCAACAGACCGCCCGATACTTGGTAGAGGAAAAAAAAGCAGACTACCTCTTTACGATCAAAGATAACCAGCCCTCTCTCAAGTCAGCCGTGGAAGACCTCAACCTCACCGTTGCCCCTCCTTCATGCCAGACCACGGACAAAGGGCACGGACGCATAGAAGTCCGCTCAATATGGACGAGCCAAGAGCTCAATGATTATCTGGAATTTCCTCATGTACAACAGGTCTTCTGCATCCGCCGCGACGTCACTCATCTCGGCAAAAACAAGGACTCCTGCGAAACAGTCTACGGAATTACCAGCCTCTCCCCCGCTCAGGCTTCTCCCAAGCGGCTGCTCCAGCTCAACCGAGGCCAGTGGAGTATTGAAAACAAACTCCATTGGGTCCGCGACATAACCTTCGACGAAGACCGTTCTCAGATCAGATCCGGAGCAGGTCCACGAGTGATGGCTTCCCTAAGGAACCTTGTTATCAGCATCCTGCGCAGATGTGGTGCGACCAATATCGCCAAGACCGTCAGATGGTTTGCCTTCAACACCCATCTCGCACTTCGGCTTATTGGTTTGTAAGCACCTGAGCCTTGGCACTACTCCACACCCCGATGACTCGAAAGCCACCGCAAGTGTACCTTTGCCCAGAATACGCACAATAACCAGCATCCAGGCACAAGACTGGCCTGTCTCCCCCCGACCGGTTGCATTTCCCCCCAAAATCCCCCAGCCATTCGTATTACTCTGCGCCCATCGGTACTGCAAGGAAAAAGACTTTGACGGAACCGTGAGGGAGACGGGCCACCGATTCCCTCGATCTGCTTGCTGTTAAGCGCTGGGATCATGTTGGCCGTCTCCTTGAGATCTACGATGGGGACAGCTTCGCCTTTCCATCCGAATCATTGCCTGACAACGAACTTCGAGTCTAACTTGCCCATCTTTTCGACTATGCCCCCATATTCCAGCTCGCTATACGGCAGCATGGCAGCTCCGAAAAAGCCTTGTCGTCGGATGCTGAGAGCCTTCCTTGCCGCTTCCGCTCTTATTTCGTCCCAAAACGGATGATCGAACACGTCGGCAGGCTCCGTGAGCTTCCCGTCTCGCACACAGTACGCAGATCCTGTAACGACCGGCGGGCCGTCGAAATATGATACGGGAGAGTTTCTCTTCACAGGCATGAGGGGACCTGTGTGACTACCGCGCATGAAGCCCGCCACAAGCGGGGCGATGCAGAAGGGAGCCAAGATCTCGCCAGTGGCAGGAAAGCTGCTTTGTACGCGCACCAGCATGATGGGATCGTCCTTGCCGACGTATTTTCCCGCGATGTTGTGCAGTCTCGTAGTGCTTACCACTGCGGCGATTTCGCCGTCGACCCGGGATCGGATCGACTCCACGACGAATCGTTCTGTGTCCCGCAGCAACGAGGCGATGTCGTAGAGGTCTTCGGGCGCATTCAATTCGATGACCCTGTCAGCGTCCGTGTATGCCACGTCCATGATGGTGAATGTGAATCCCGCGGACATTTTGGGAGAGAGTATCAAGCCCGGGCAGTACATAGGGTCGGTAAAACTAAGGTATAGGGCCAAGTTGTACGCGCCGGGGTCAGTCTTGTCCGCGGCGAAGAGGAGGAAAGGCTCGCCGGGTCGCTCCTCGAATTCCATTTCAGCGACGCACGGCCCCATCCCTTTTACCGTTCCGGAAAAAGAATCCTTCAGGAGATCTTGTCCGGCTCCGTACAGACCCTCGGCCTTGGCTACCTCGGTGCCAGCCACAAAAGCGTCCCAAGCCAGCTTGTGCACCTGCTCATTATTGACCCCTTTTTGATGGGTGCTAAGTATAGCAATGTCGTCGCCGGTGTAGCTTATCTGCCAATCTATGAACAGGTCACCTGCGGTGTCCTCGCAGAAGCTTCTCACCCGGTCCAAGACGGCTTCGCTTGGCTTAATGTGACCCCCTATGCTCCCAATGTCTGCTTTGATGGCTGAAATCGTAATTCTCATGGCTGACCCTCCCTTCTAGGCCTTCGTTTTGTTGGACCAACCAACCACCATGTCCCCTGTATATGGTGTAGTCAGTCTTGCGTCGCGGCTCTGGAGGAGGTTTCAACACGGGATCAGCGTGGTCGCGTGATTCTCGGGAGGCGGATGAATCGTTTGTGCGCTAAAGCGTTAGCCAGAGCCAGTACGCAAGGCGTAGCGGCTTCCGTTTCACGGTTCAAACGAAGAAACGAGCCCCGCCCCGAATTCTTTACGCATCGGAAATGGGCACATCGTACGGGGCAACATCACTTTGGTCCATGGACGGGTCGAAAAGGCTGCCCACAGCCCCCAACCATTTTCCTTCGCTCCACACACCGCTCGTTCAGCACAGGCGGCATGGGGGATGGAGCGCACGCAAACAACATTTTCAGTTTATCAGACAGAGTTGCCTGGAGCAATCTCCAATCGCACGTATTTCAAGAGGAGATAGCGAACCGGCTTCCGCAAAAATGGCAAGGAGTCCGCGAGAAGCTATCCCATGGCGGTCAGCGGCGATGATCCGGTCCGCTCAATCTGCCGGATGAGCTCCAACCGTTTCATGCGATCCGGAGATCAGCTACACGACGCACCTCGGGAATTTTGCCCCCAGAAAGGTCGTTGTAGATGTTCCTGAGGTTTTCTTGAAGCACCTCCAGCGTTTCTCCCTGTGTCATATAGTCCGGAAACTCGTCAATGTACCCGAGCAACATCTCTTCATCCTGCCAGTATATATAGCGCACCGTCTTCATGATTTCGTAGTACCACAGCCCACTGCTTGGTTCAACCGGAATCCATGTCTACTTTGGTGTAGGAGTTGCGTTGACCCTGTGTGGTGCTCATGCAAGGGGACGATCCAAGGTAGTCGAAGATCGAGAGCCGACACTTAGTACACGATGGCGAGAACAAGGTCGCATATATACCGCAATGCGGTTGAACAAAATGTGGTGCAGCCCATTGACCTTCGCTGGAAGGGTAGGGGCGGATCGATAGGGTCCGGGCAGCCCCTAGCCCCTCCAAGTCACTTCACCGACAATCGCGCACGGGTGGAGAATTTTCGTCCATATCCCTCAATGATCTCCTGTCTTCGGAAGCAGGTGATTGTATGATCGTTCACCATTCCCGTTGCCTGCATATGCGCATAACACACTGTTGATCCGACAAACTTGAAGCCTCTTTGACGCAGGTCTTTACTCAGCGCATCCGATTTGGGGCTTGTTGCAGGGTAATCCGCCAGATCTTTAAGCTCGTTTACCAGTGGTCTCCCGTCAACGAATTTCCAGATGTAGGAGTCGAAGCTCCCGAATTCGTTCTGGATCTCTAGGAATCGTCGGGCGTTGTTGATTGCCGCGAGGATCTTGGCTTTGTTTCGGATAATTCCCGGGTTTGCGAGGAGCTGCTGCACCTTTTGCTCGTCATACCGGGCTACCTTTTCGGGGTCAAAGCGATCGAACGCGATGCGATAATTCTCCCGCTTTCGCAACACGGTATACCAGCTCAAACCGGCCTGAGCTCCTTCTAGTATGAGGTATTCGAATAGGCGCCGGTCGTCATGGACAGGGACGCCCCACTCCTCATCGTGATATGCAACGTAATCCGGCTTCGTGAAATCTACCCACGGGCAGCGGCTGATTGATTGCGTTTCCTGCATGTTGGCTCCCAAGAGTGCCTTGCTCCTTACATCACTTTATTCGGCAGTCCCGACAGCATTCTTGTCAGGCCCCGCCATCTTACCCCTTTTACCCGAGTTCTCCCTCGCCGCTCTCGACAGTCCCGCGGGCTCCGATGTGGGGAGACAAGATGGCGGCCGATGGCCATGAAGCTGCTCGCCGCTTTCCTAGCGCTTCTGCGATAAGCCCTGATGTGCTCGCTCGAGCCGCTGATCGCTGCGCATCAGGGCTTCCGGATTCAGCCTCCCATCCCGGTCAGCTTCCAGCAGAGCGTGCATGACGCGAAAGTACTGATCAGCATCCCAACTGATTAAGATCAAATCGACGCCGGCATTTAATGCGTCTATGCTTCCGTTTTCGATGCCGACTCCGCTTCGATAGACCGCACTCATGCTGAAATCGTCGGTAATGAGTACTCCGTCATACTTCCATTCACCGCGCAAGAGCCCCGAGACAACCAGGGGTGAGGTTGACACCGGTCTGTCAGCATCTATCGCGGCCAATCGCACATGACTCAGCATGGTGAAAACGCTGCCTTGCCCCATCAGCGTCCGGAACGGCACCCAGTCAGTGATAAACAGCTCTTCTACGGGAGTGGCCAGAGTAGCGCTTCCAGCATGCGTATCTTCGAACACCCGGCCTAATCCGGGGAAATGCTTCAGAGTTCCCTGAACGCCTGACTCTGCCAGAGCGGAACAATACCAGCCCGCCACCTGAGCGACAACTGCCGGATCGCTGGAAATTGCCCGGAGATGTATGCGCGTGAAGCGGTCATTCGGATTCCTGATCTGATAGTTCACGTCTACCACAGGCGCGAAGTTTAGGTTGATTCCGAGCTCTGAAAGCTCACGGCCTTGTCTCAGTGCATATTGTCGAATCAGGTATTCGCGTTGGGCTGCATCCGGACAGCTTTCTATGACCTCTGAGATGGGCGGCATGCGGTCGAGAGGTGGGGACACTCGCGACACAACCCCGCCTTCCTGGTCAGTGGCAATCCACAAAGGAGGCAAGCCTTGTTTCTGCCGTTCATCCTGCAATGACTGGATTTCCTGCCGAACCTCCACAACGGTCTTGTCCAGAATATTGCGGCCAGAAACGAAGACACCTGTGATAGCCCGCAGTCTGACTAGCTCCTTCACTTCCGAGAGATCTTGGTAGCCTACGACTACGTGACGCCCGAGTTTTTCCAGTCGCGCGGGATCTGCGTGCAACACTTGGTGCCGAGCCCATCGAAATCCAGCTTCGAGGGCCACTGTGGTAGTTAATGCAGTCGCAGCCAGGAGCAATCCCAAGGTATTCAACACCTTGAGCACTCGATCCCCGGGGGGGGCAGCTCGCAGAGCCAGGACCTCCGCGAAGATAAGGAGTACAGGCAAGGCGATCAATCCAATCAGCGCCCACTGACGGACACAGGCCAGGAGAGGAGACCGCCAATCTAGAGCCAACGGGACAAGCACGAGAGCCATGAGGAGTTTCAATACAGCAAGAAGAAGTTTCATCGTTCAGACCATTTAACTCAAAGCAGGGGCCTCTTGGTAGCCATGAGAGACTCGATCTGTGCTCTCTGTTCTCGGTGGTCGACCTCCACAAACAGCGGTTCGCATTTTTCCAGCTCGATCTGACCCGCTGCCAATTTTAGAGCGAAGTTGAAGCAACTGGCTTCCCCACAGCTCTTGCAGTTTGTGCGAGGAAGGAGGCGATAAAGCTCCAGGGGCTGCAGGTTCTCGCGGCTCGTGATCTCCGGCTCTATTTGCTCGCGGCCATCCCAAACGTCGTTTACCAATTTAACGAGTTCTTCCAGAAGGCTCTTTGCCTGTTCTCGGCTCTCCAGATGGTCAACAGCTATTCGATCAGGCCAGAAGGCTATTTTGTGTTCATTTTTTCGCCAAGAGAAGGCAGGCACTTCGGGGAGGTATGTTCCACTGCGCAGTTTTGCGTTCAGGTACGGCAAGACTTGACGTATGTCTACGGAAAGTCTTGCTATCGCCTCGTACTCGAATTCTTGCGCGCTGTGGGTGGACACCTCGATTTTGAGATTGTAGTCTTCTATCAACATGTTATCTTCTCATGTCTTCCCAACGAGTCGATTGGACATCTCTTGAGCAGCCGGTCATCCCCGGAGAGCTCCTCTTGCAGTGGAACACTGCGATCCTTATTGATTTCAGTCAATAATCGCTTACTGACCCTATTCACGGGTGCGTGCACGCTACCCTCTCTTTGATTTGCGACAGGACCTTCTTGACTGCTGGATGCGAGAGGCACCTGGTGGCTTCAGGAAAAAGCGAATCGGTTGCTTGATAGAGTAACTTGGTGGCGCGATGATGAAAGACCCGGAACGGGCGATTGCAGTGATGTGCAACATGAAGACCGTATAGCCCTAGGGATTCGAGCATGTCTCAACAGCGCCGGCAAGGCGAGACCTCTCGAGCGTTGTCTCTGTGAAGTCATGTGATAATCCCATTATCGGAAGGAGTCAAGGGATGTCAGCAATTCGGATCATGCCCTGTCTGGACATGAAAGAGGGACGTGTTGTGAAGGGAATTCACTTCGTGGATCTGAAGGATGCCGGTGATCCAGTGGAAAATGCGGCTCTGTATCAGAAGGAAGAAGCCGATGAGCTGGCCATGCTGGATATAGCAGCGACGCTGGAAAACCGAAAAACGCGCTTGGAATGGGTGAAAAACGTCTCATCTGTCATCACTATTCCTCTGACCGTTGGGGGTGGCATATCAGAGCTTGAGGACATATCCATGCTTCTGGAAGCCGGTGCGGACAAGGTCTCTATGAACAGCGCAGCCGTGAAGCGCCCGGCGCTGATACGGGAAGCAGCAGAGAGGTTCGGCTCGAACCGCATCACCGTCGCGATCGACGCGAGAAGGAACCAGGCAATGCCATCGGGGTTTGAGTTGGTGGTTTCCGGAGGCACGAAGCCGGTAGGGAAAGATGCGGTCGAATGGGCCAAGGAATGTGAACAACGAGGTGCAGGGGTGATCCTGCCCACCAGCATGGACGGAGACGGTACTCAGGCAGGTTATGACCTGGAATTCACCAGAGCAATTTCGGATGCTGTCAGCCTTCCGGTCGTGGCCTCGGGGGGAGCCGGGAAGCTTGAAGACTTTTGTGATGCAGTTGTCCGCGGTGGAGCGACTATCTTGCTGGCGGCTTCCGTGTTCCATTACCGCCTTCTCCGGATTGGGCAGGTTAAGGAGTATCTGCAAAGCAAGGGAATTGACGTCTCTCTATGATTCGAAAAGCTCGCCGTGGTTCAACTGGTGGTACTGAAATGGAACCACGAGATGTTACAGGTTCCGAGATGCTTGTGGTAGGTCTGCTCGCAGCTATATATGATTCACAGCGACCGAGCGACCTCACCGACCCAGACCGTCGACAACGGCAATCATGGGGGATCACATTAAGAAGCAGATCCGGGCCCAATGCGCGGGCTGAACCGCATACCCCCGCGCGAAAATTATTTTGGATGAAGGAGCAGACTTGAAACGCCTTCAGGTGAAAGACCTGCGTCGATGACGGAGGACCGAGCCTCAGTATTGGGGTATGGACCACGTGATCCGAAATGCCATAGTGTACCATTCTTCCAACCGTTCAGTTCCTGGTTGACCATTGGAGGAGACGGTGTTACCATTAAGATATGGAAGACTGGGAGCAGGTGAGTAAAATCACAAAGCCGAAGTCCATTCCCGGGCATGAGGAGGATGGGCTAGCCCACGGAGCACTGAGCAGCACAATTGAAGTGAATACGTTTGGGGGGACGGATGGGGGTGGCCGGAAGCGACCCCTGGTAGGCCACCGATTGATTACACTCTGACCGATTGCGGTCCTGATTCACCGGCATGAATTCCAGCGAGCTTCTCTCGGCATTATCGTCTCGGCCTTGAATGCTGCAAATCGTATAATTGGAGATCATCGTGGTCACTCCCGAAGAACAGGATCATACGGACAATCGTTGGGGCAGGAATTGGGAAGTTCCTTTAAGAATTACCTCAGCTTGGATGGATATAATGGTTTCCGGGACCCTTTTTGTCACCGGTATCATGCGGTCGCATCTCGATTTTGTGGTGCCGTTCCTCCGGGCGAGCAATTCCTTTTGGCAAGAGGAGATAAAGAGGATTCCCGCAACGTCCGTAGCAAAAAACTGGCGGGATTATTCCGAGTTGCTCAAGTTCAATCTCCAGATTGCCGAGGCTGGGTGGGCTAGCTCCCAAATCCAGATTCACGACTACTTCCGGAATGACTTCAAGAGGTTCGCTGAGTCCTTGATGAATACCCTGTCGGGAAGCGGAGGTGAGCTCTTAGACGCCTACTCCTCGGAAAAGCTCGATGTGCTTAGGCGGCTCGTCGTCGATTATCCTGATGCGATACGAGATATCGGCAATGAGTTCGGATTTCAGCTTGACAATGGAGGGTACGTTCGGGTCGCGGAAACGGACAGGATGTCACTTTACCAAGTGCTGCCAACGGAACCCGGCGTGGAGGTGAGAACGGATCTCAAACCTATTATCGTGGTTCATCCGTACGTTCTGGGAGCTGGCATAATTGCTTTTCTCCCCGGTGAGAGGAAGAGTTACGTTCACGCATTTGCTAACCAGGGAATCCCCACCTACGCTCGCTTGGTCAAGGACATCCAAACCACTGAACCGGTTCAGGTGATGACGGGGGAAGACGATGCTCTGGATACTGCCTACTTTTGCCGTCTCTTGAAGGACCGACATCAGAAACCGGTTACTTTGAGTGGATTTTGCCAAGGTGGGTTCATCTGTCTTGCCGATCTGCTATCTGGTGAACTGGACGGCCTGGTGGATGCTTTGATCACGTGCGTGGCTCCTATGGACGGGACTCGTAGTGTAGGGCTTGTTGACTACCTGGAGCACATAACCCCGCGTTTTCGTGACCTGGCCTATGCAACCAAGATCCTGCCTAATGGTAATCCCGTCATCGACGGCAGGGTGATGAGCTGGGTATACAAACTGAAGAGCATCGAACGAGAAGCGCCGCTGTTCACTTATTTCAGGGACATAAACCTCTTCGAGTTCATGGTGCGGAAAGGGGTGCAAGGAGTTGGCAAGACCGCCGCAGCCATCAACCATTGGCTAATCTACGACCGCAATGACCTGCCGGTTGCCATCACTAAGATGAGTTTCGACTCGTACACCATTCCCATCTCCTCGAAGGGTTGCCTCCCGGTCAAGCTCTTCGGAAGAGAGTTGCACCTGGATTATATTCGAGAAAAAGGTATCCACTTTCAGATTTGTTACGGAGCGAAGGACGACCTAGTGGACCCAGCTTCGGCTTTGGCGCCTATGGATTACGTCCAGGTGGAACTGGCCGCGTTTCCCAAAGGACATGCAGCGATAGCGACCTCCTGGTCTGATCCTGATTCGGAGTATGCCCTCCACAAGACTTTTGCGAACAACCAGAGAGGCCCCGTGCGATTTCACTTGGATCTGGATCATGGCCTTGCGTAATCGCTGCTGGTCAAACTAAGCTTCAACGAAGGGAGGACTCAGCACATGAAAGAGCTCTTCGAACAGTGGACGAAGATGACCGAGAAAATGTGGGATCCTTGGAAGCAGACGATAGACGTTCCATGGATGCTCAAGCCGGAACAGATCATGCAAGGTAAATGGAGCTCCTGGTGCAGTGCAATGCGGTCGAGCTTCGATGTAAACGCCGCATGGTGGCACACGTTCATGGATCAGTGGGAAGAAATGTTCTTCAAGACATTCAAAGAGTCCCAACTGCATACTCGTTCACTCGAGGACCAGCTTCGGGGGTTGTGGGACGTGGTTCGCAAAACCCAAAAGAACCAGGTCGAGATAGTCAAGGAGCAGTTGGAGAGGATGGAAAAACTCCTGAAGGAACAGGAAGACTCTTCGCAGAAGCCATGATTGCACTTTCCGCCTGCTCTCCAGACTGGGTCATCGGCGTGCCAAGGCGGAAGGGGGCAGAGAGAATTGGGGCCTGCCATCTCAGTGAGCCGCGTCGAAGTTCTTCAGCGGTGGACGCTGTGGCCGGAGTCCGTCTAACGAGGGACGGGGGGAGACCTGGCTCACAAGGCCTGTGGTATTAGCGAGGTAAGTCATGAGTGAGCCCCATGATGAGAAGGGCCGTTCCGCGCCACTCCTCGAACACTGGATGCGGGCCTCTGTAGCATTTTGGAGCAAGACTTTGAGCATGTGGAATCCGGACCCTGAGTCAATTCGCGAGTCGCGGTCGCCATTTCAGGCCTCCAGTGGTCGTCTCCGGGAATCGTGGGAAGCTGGCTTGCGGATCCTCCAGCAAATGGTTTCTTCTATGCAGCAGCCTGAGGCAACGGAAGCCCTTTTCAAGGGGGTTGGAGCCATTCCCGAGATCATGACAAAGTTGCTCACACCCGCGTTGGAGGCCTTTTTTCATCTACAAAGGGAATGGATCGAACGAACCGCCCGCATTGGGGAATCCACGTCAGCCTACAAATTCGAGAACCTCGATCAAGAAGCCTTCAGAGCATGGCTTGACATATACGAGAAGGAATTCAGACAGTTCTTACACGTCCCACAACTGGGGCTGATACGATTCTATCAGGAACGCGCCAACGAAGCTTTAGACAGGTTCAACATCCTTCAGGCCACTATGGCTGAATTCATCTCCGTTCTCTATCTACCATTTGAGAGATCCGCAAAAGTGATGCAGGAAAACCTTGGCGAAATGGCCGCATCCGGAAAGCTCCCTGAGAAGACGAAAGACTATTATCGTGTGTGGGTAAAAATCCTGGAAGGACATTACTTGAACCTTTTCAAGTCTCCTGAATATACCGACTTGATGGCTCGCACCCTCAACGCAATGGAAAATTACATGGTCGCCAGGAGACGCGTCATGGAGGATGCCTTACAGTCGCTGCCGTTGCCAACCCTCAAAGACGTGGATGAATGCTATAAGGAAATCTACTCCCTAAAGAAAAGGGTTAAGGAACTAGAAAAGCATAATAAGGAGGTCGAGAGAGGCTGACCGCAGCTTTGGCCGAGCGGAGATAGCTCCCAGGGATAAGGTCCGAATATTCTCCTCCTAGTTTGCAGCGGTGCAGCAATTGTATCAGGCATTCGCTGAATGCACGTGGTCTAAAAGGAGCTCTCTTGTACTCTACGATTACCTGGAACACGCCGTGAGGAGACGATCGTATGAGCCGGTTCAAGATTCCCGTGGATCTGATTTTGGCCAGTTTGGCCGAAGACGCTGAAATGGCGCAGGCAAGAGCTCGGAAGGCAATGGATTTGTTCCTTGCCCCCTTGGAGACCGCCATTGCCACTACTCCGTACGAGGTTGAATATCAAGAAGATCGAGTCAAGCTGAAACATTATAAGCCAGTGACGCAGGGAGCATTGAAGACACCGCTTCTGGTAGTCTACGCGCTAATCAATCGTGAAACCATGCTTGACCTGCAGCCAGGCCGTAGTGTCGTCCAGACATTCCTCAATGGTGGCATTGATCTCTATATGGTTGACTGGGGTTATCCAACTCGCAAGGACAGATACCTCACCATTGACGACCACGTAAACGGATACATGGACAATATCGTTGAGTTCATACTCCGCAAGCACAACCTACCCAAGCTCAATTTGATGGGTATTTGTATGGGCGGGACCTTTTGCGTGATCTACTCCGCGCTCCATCCCCACAAGGTCAAGAACCTCATTACAACAGTCACGCCGACCAATTTTGATACCGATCAAGGGTTGCTCCATGTCTGGATGAAAAATGTGGATGTGGACAGACTGATCGATACGTTCGGCAACATGCCGGGCGATCTGATGAATCTTGGCTTTCTCCTGCTCAATCCGGCTCGACTGATGATCGACAAGTACGTCGGTTTCCTGGAGAACATGGACAACAAACAATTCGTTGAAAACTTTATTCGCATGGAAAAATGGATCTTTGATAGCCCCGATGTTCCAGGAGAAACATTCAGGCAGTTCGTGAAGGACTGCTATCAGAAAAACCTTCTTATACAAGGCGAAATGGTGGTGGGAGGCCGAAGGGTGGACCTCAAAAGGATCACCATGCCCCTATTGAACTTCTATGGGACCTTCGACCATCTCGTGCCTCCTGCTGCGTGCGATCTTCTCACTGGAGCGACGAGCAGCCAGGACACGGAAGACGTGCGTCTCGAGACGGGCCATATAGGCATCTACGTAAGTTCCAAGTATCAAAGGGAATTCGCGCCCAAGATCGTGAAGTGGCTCAAAGAGAGGGACGGCTGATAGGGTGACCGTGAACCAGGCGGAGGGAAGGATAGCTAAGTTCATTTGGGTGCAACTCCATGGAACTTGACGAATGAATCCCCGGTGTGTTTTCTCACCCGGGTGATGGGGCTTCTTGAAATGGTTTTGCGAGGGCACCTTTTCTTGTTTTCTGCAGGAAAGGGTCGTCGGAGGCATCTTTCGTGAGCGACCGCTCAAACGCCGTTGCAAATAGGGAGAAGAAGTATGACCCACGAAACGAATTACTTCAAGACCTTCTGCAAAGTCAGCAAAGCCTTTGGGACGACCCTGGAAAAAGAAGAAATTTTGGACCTCATCGTTCGGAGCGCCGTTGACGCGATGGGCGGTAAGGCAGCGTGCCTGTTCCTGGCTGATGAGGAGCGCGACATCTTCATCCCTGTGGCTCAAAAGGGGCTGTCAGAGAATTACTTGCACGCACAGCCTATGCAGGCCAAGAGGGTCGTTGACAGTGTGTTGAAAGGGGGGTTCCTTTCCGTTCGCGACGCTACGACTGATCCCCGGCTGGAAAACCATGAGGCAAAAAAGAATGAGGGCATTG
>CAYZET010000089.1:0-14663 GCA_964477215.1 uncultured Syntrophaceae bacterium
TCCCAGGAATCGACTATGAGTGTTTCCATGACATGAACGGGCTGAACGATCGCGCGCCTGTCCATTTCGAGCTCACTGAACAGTCTGGAGGGAACGAACTCTCCGCAGTGGGGCTGTTCTCCTATTCGGGGTTTTGCGTCTATGAGCAACGTTGTCGCACCCAGACGAGCCGACTCGGCGGCAGCACACGAGCCTGCCGGGCCCGCACCCACAACAAGGACATCCCATGTCTCAACGGGCAGTCGCATGAAGCCGTCTCATAGTCTTCTCGATAAGAGAGAGGTTGAGATAGGTCTTGTTGTCAAATCTTCCCTTGTATGCCGCCGTTCCTTTGCCCAGATCGTAACACGTTGTCGAGTCCAGATTCACTATCACCCCTCGAGCGTTTATCTCCTCCATCTCGCGCCTGTGCTTCGAATAGAATGCCTCGCAGCAGGAGCCCACGTAGAGCCCTTCTTTTCCTTCGCACTCTTTCCTGAGGACTTCCATCAAATGCTCGAAGCTTTGGACTGTTATAGGATTCATATTAAAGCTCTTGGCGAGAGCAAAGCATTCTGCTATTTCGCATGCCCCACATTCGTCGCATCCTGGGATTTCCCGATATGGGCACGCGAGGCTCTTGGAGCAGTACGGTAGGAGAAGCCATCGAGGCCGTTCCCCGTACAACTCTTTGGGGCTCACATTGAGTAAAAAGAGATCATTGACGTCTTGAGCCGAGAGCTCCGCATCCACCAGCCGTCGTCGTTCACCAGCCGCGGAGATAGCTGCAGCGACCTCATGGGGCTCGATTCCCAATAAGCGGCCATCGTACGAATCGAAAAAAGACAAGACCGTACGCCGGAGGGAGTCTCCATCGATTGTCACCCCTACGAGCGCAGCCTCGAGGTCATGTACGAAGCGTTGGGGAAGTGCGAAGAAATCGCCGGTCACCAGAGCTTGTCTCACTCGCCGACCGCCGGGGGCAAGCCAAAGATGTACCCTGAGAGTCCCCGCTGCGGTTTGCATGATCTCACGAAGGGGTTCGGACTCTTCGGCAGGACGTGAATGAGAGAATACCCATTCGTCCGACTGAAAGTACGCTATTCGAGCTTCCAGCAAGTGCTGTTCCCGATCCGTAAGCCCCGATGGCACCAGTCGGATCCCCAGCGCGTCAGCGAATGCACCGGCAAGTGCGAGTTTCACCGCATTGACCGTAGGCGAAGGACGCATCAGATCGGAGAGGAAACAGATCCTCTCCATGAGAGATTCGATTTCCCGCTTCTTGAGCTTTTCCACTGGGACGCGTAGCGCTCTCAAGAAAAGCTCAATCTCGTTTTGCACGAGCACCGTACCCTGAAACATGAACCCGCCCGATATCACAGTTCCACCGGTTCCCGAAATCTTTCTTCCTCCCACCTCGATGTCGTTGCGGGGCCGGAATTGGGCAGGAATGCCCAGACGGGAAAGACCTTCAGCCGCGATGGAACATATGTTGAAAAGGATTGCCTCATATGTCCCAGTAAACGGTGGCTCGCCCGGAACACCGAACACTTCCCATCCCAGGGCCGATGGTTGGAACAGAATGGCCCCACCGCCCGTGTGCCTGCGGTTAATCTCTATTCCATGCTCGCGGCAAAAGTCGACCCGGATTTCGTGGCTCACATCCTGATGATACCCCACGAGAGCGGCTGGGGGATCAAATTGGAGGAATCGCAAAGTTGGCGGCGAGGCACCTCCGGCAACCTCACCGAGCACTATCTCGTCCAGGGCCATATTCGCCGCTGCTGAAAGCTTCCCGGTGTCGAGAAGTCGGAACTCCTTCATGCGCTGCTCCTGACCAATTCTACGCTCACCCTGCAACCTCTCGTACTCTCGATTGTGCGTGAAGAGGACCATCGAGGAATCCCAGCGCAGCTTCGTGAACTGACTCGGAAATGGTCGGATGAGGATGGATCGTGTTCACGATGTCCTCGGCTGACATACCAGCACGGATTGCCAAAGTGAGCTCTCCGACAAGCTCCGACACGTGGGGCCCCATGAAGTGGGCCCCTACGAGCTTTCCGGTGTCGAGATTCTCAATGAGCTTGATAAGACCATTGGTCTGTCCCGCTGCCTGGGCTTTCCCGCTGGCAGCCAGAGCAAACGAGCTCGTCCGATACCGCAGCCCTGCTGATTGCGCCTCTTGTTCCGTCAATCCAACCCAGGCTATCTCCGGGACGGTAAATATACAGGAAGGAATGATCTCGTTTATCACCCGCTTCGCGCGTCCCGATATTATCTCCGAAACCAGCTCCCCGTGGTACGAGGCCACGTGGGCCAGCATCTTTCGTCCAAGCACATCACCAATGGCGTAAATGCCGGGGACCGATGTCATCAGTCCCTCGTCCACCACGATGGCTCCTGCATTCAGCGCAATTCCGAGGCGATCGATGCCGAGTCCGCCGAAGGAGGGGCGTCGGCCCGTTGCCATCAGCACCAGATCGCCATCGAGGGTCTTTTCTCGGCCTTTCTTTGTGTACGTTACTCGCAGAATTTTTCCCTCTTGCGAAATACCTCGAATCGTGACCCCCACGTCGGTCTTGATTCCCCGTCCAGCCAGGAGCGATCCATAGCGTCGCGCTATTTCCCCATCCACCTCAACGAGAATCCTGTCCAGAGCCTCCAGCACCGTCACTTGGCTTCCAAGCGCGGCGAACATCGAGGCAAATTCTTGCCCTATCACTCCCGCTCCTACGATAACTAAGCGCTTTGGGACAGATTCCAATTTAAGAATTTCCGAAGTGGTGATCACGCCTGGGAGATGGAATCCGGGTATGGGAGGGACCCATGCACGGGACCCGGTAGCAATCACGATATGACCGGTGGTTAGTTCCGTTTCGGAGTCACTGACCACCAGACCGGCGCGCGGAATAGACGCCGAGCCTTTGATGAGGTCCACTCCCGAATCCAGCAGGAGTTTTTCCAGGTTAGACACCATTTTGTCGACCACGGCTGCTTTCCGCCTGGACATGGCTGAAAAATTGACCGTGGGAAGCTCCGCGATTATTCCGTCACGTGCGGCGCGACGAAGCCAAAAAACTCCCTCCACGTCTGCAAGTAACGTCTTTGTGGGGATGCAGCCTTCATTAAGACACACACCCCCAACTTTGTTTCTTTCGATGAGAGCAACCCGGAGTCCCAGATTCCGGCCCTTCAGCGCTGAGACATAGCCACCGGGGCCGCCCCCGATGACAACCATGTCATGCGTGTACGCCATGGCGATTCCCTTCCCATTTCTCAAGCACTATAGCGGTTGCTGAGATTTAGGGGTTTTGCCGCGTTCAACCTAGGCGCGGATATCTCCGCTCGATCGCGCGCGGAACCGATCTCCGGTGCTACCGTTGTGCCGGCGGAGCCTGGTCCGGTCCCTTCTCTACTGCCGGCATGGCGTCCAACACTTCGGCAACTTCTTTGGAGACATTGGGAACTTGTGGACCATATGCTAGGGCACTATCCCAAAGGATTATCGAAAGTTCTCGTTTTTTCGCCACTTCTTCCAGCGCCTTGGGGATCTGATGTTTCAGGACATTCTGAACGGACCTCTGCTTGAAGGCGGCCTTGACGCGAACATCGTTCTGTCCGCTCTCCAGCTTTTCAGATTTTTCTTTCAGCTCTGTTCTCAGTGCCTCCTCCTCCTCGGGTTTGAGTGTACCTCTTCCCTTTCTCAGCTTGTCGTTGATCTCCTGGATTTCCTTGGCCACGATTGACAACTGTGCCTGGGAGTTCGTACGCAGATCTTCGATTTCTTGCACGGCCGCCTTGAGCCTTTGGGACGCGTTGTACACGTCGGGGAGGCTCACGTGCCCAAGCTTGAGGTCCTTGAAATCTGTGGCTTCGCACCTGACGGGAAGAAACAAGGCTCCAGCAACAAATAACGCCGCACAGATCCCCATCCTGAATTCCTTACCATTATTCATGATCTGCTCCTTTCCGAAAATTCCACCGAGCATAGATGAAACAGGGCCGAGTGTCCACGACGAAAATGCCACGCCCGCGAGGGGCGGTTCGCGAACCGCCCCTCGCGGGCGATCCAGCGGATTCGTAGCCCCTAACTGCTGAGTATCGCTTGATTTCATAGCGCCGGCGTCCCCTCGGTGATTCTCCCGGTCGAACGGGCGTCTCGTCCGCTTATGGTTAAGGATGACGGCAAGATGCCCGTCCCACTGCAAGATGCCATCCTACCGAGAAAAATCTGCGGATTGAGGCGATTTCGCAGATGGGGTTTGAAATGTGTCTTGGCAGATGAGTGGCTTGAGATCACAACTTTCTGCAAGGCAGTTTCAAGACAAGAGTGCCGGCGCTACGGCAGATTCGTGCCGATACCCAGTGGTAGGGGCGGGATTGGAACCGGTCCGGTCTTACTTAACATTAGAGGTATCGAAGATCGAAAAGAGTTGACACGGCGGATGATATGGTATAATGAGGATATTCATATGTATTGAAGAAGTTGGGAGGTATTATGCGGTTATCTTATGCTCCACTTATCCTTGCAACCGTCCTCTTTGCACTGCCCGCTATGAACCCCACCGTGGCTCACGCCAGCGATCTGGCTGCCAACGCGAACATCTTCTTGTTTCCAGCGCCGCACCCGGTGGCGCCCCTGGTTTTGAAGACACCAAACGGGAAGACAGTCTCGTTGAACAATTATCGCGGCAAAGTAATCCTCCTTCATTTCTGGTCCATAAACTGTCCAGCGTGCCGGTATGAAGAGCCGCTCCTCCATCAGCTCAAACAGACTTTTTCCCCTGCGGATTTGGAAATCCTCGGGGTGAATCTCGTCGATCCTCCTCAGGCGGTTATAAATCATGCTTCAACACATGGGGCACCCTTTCCCATTCTGTTTGATGGAGGCCAAGGATACGAGCTGAAAGTTGTGACCATGTCGGGAAAGAAGACGGCGTTTCTCGTCAATCCGAGCAAGGAAGCCATCCTGGAAGTCCCTGGTTTTCCCACCACGTACATTGTAGACAGCCAGGGAAAGGCGGTAGGATACAGTGTGGGGGCCGCCCGTTGGAACGACCGATCCGCATTAGCTTTGATACAGTCACTGGTAACGCAGCGAAGATCCTTACCGGACGTGGGAGGAGAAATTCCTCGCGCGGGGCGATTATCCATGAACGGACCTCGATAGTACACATGTTATTAAGGTTTCCCACGGTTGCTACGTTTTCCTGTGCAGCCGCAAGATTTATTTGTTACAGTGGGTTCAGCGTATCGAGGCGTCGAAACGCTGTTTTGCCCTTGACAATTGTTTTTTCTGTTGCTAATCGTTGAAGTCGAGTCTTAGGCGCGTAGCTCAGGGGGAGAGCATCACCTTGACGCGGTGAGGGTCTGGGGTTCAAATCCCCACGCGCCTACCACTCAAGCACCGATCAGAAGGCAGCGAGATACCTCGAACCTTGCAGGAGGAATGGCACATCGATGATAGTAAACGGGTCACCCAACCCATCCAGCCGCCGTATTGCGAACTTCATAGCATGATGCCGGTCATCGAGATTCAGGTCAAGCGTAAGTCAACATTCTATCCATCAGGCATCGCCACCGCCGAGAAATTGCGAGAGAATCCTGTATACGAGGATGTTGTTTCCCCGGAATTGCAGAGTCAAGGGATCGATCTTTCGGTCCCTGTGACCCGGCCGAAAGAGATAGACTCTGTGATGCTTGTTTCTGACCGGGGATTGAGAGCTCGCCGGGATTGTACCCTGCACATTATGGGTTCGCCATTCATCGTCACCACGAGGGCCCGTCACCGGTTGAGCAGGTACGATGGGATAGTGGTTGACACGGTGACGTGCGAGCGCGTGAGCGTGCAGGAAAACCTGAATATGCAAGAGACCGGATCGAGGATTTGTGACTCGGGGGAATCAGACATTCCCGAGCGTGACCATTCTTGGCCACAAGGCATTGGAGAATCGTGCTTTTGGCGCCAGCAAGCAGAACGAACAATTGAGGAGTTGGGCGTGGATAAGTTTTCGGCGTATTCTCACGGAGAAGTGGCAGCTCGTCTATCAGGAAAAACGATGATAGCGACAGAGGTTCTATTACCAAGGGGGGCGTTGTAGATGAGAGGAAGACCAAGAGGTGCCGTGCCTGCGGAACCCAAGGTCAGGGTGAACCAGAAGATTCGAGCCGACAGGGTAAGAGTGATCGCCCCAGAGGGCGAGCAACTCGGAATTCTTGATGTATCGACGGCTCTGAGAAAAGCTGAAGAGTTTGGCCTGGACCTCGTCGAAGTTGCACCGAACTCCGATCCCCCAGTCTGTAAGATAATGGACTATGGGAAGTATCGGTACGAAGAGAGTAAGAAGGAACACGAGCGAAAGAAAAAGCAAGCCACCGTAACCCTGAAGGAAGTTAAGCTAAGACCGAAAACGGAAGAACACGACCTCGAATACAAGGTGAAGAAGCTCCTGGAGTTCCTTTCCGAGAAGAACAAGGTGAAAGTGACTGTCATGTTTCGTGGCCGAGAGATTACCCATCCGGATCAAGCAAGAAAATTGCTAGACAAAGTCCTGGAGATGGTTGGTACAGAAGGAGCTGTGGAACAACCGCCAAAGTTTGAAGGCCGGAACATGACGATGGTGCTAGGTCCGAAATAGGGCAAGCTCGGTTTCGGATGGCCTGGAAATGGCCCGGATGGAAGGGAAGGGGTGGACCTTTTCCGAGTATCGGACGTTTGGTGCTCGGAATAGGAACGCTGATTTCTCGTCAACGCCACGTCGATCGTGCAATTCGGAATGGGATGTGCACGGAAGGCCCCATGCTAATGAATGAGAAACGGAAGTTCACTCGGACCCCCTTTGAGACGGAAATTCGAGTAGTTACCGATGATCATGTGGCCATATCCCATCGCCTCAGGGATATAAGCCTTGGCGGGGCGTTTATTGCCTTGAAAACTCCCCTTCCCGAGGGGGCCCCCTGCATACTGCACATTGACTTGATCGGTCCCAAGAGTCTGCTAAAGATTGAGATCGAAGGGGAAGTGGTGCGTAAGGAGGAAGAGGGGATGGCAGTAAAGTTTACGAGAATAGATTTGGATAGTCTGGTTCACCTGAGGCATCTCATCAAAGTTCACTCACAGGATCCTGAAACTATTGATATAGAATTTGCCCAAGAACTTCTCAAAGTTCAGTGAGCCTCGCTGTCTCCTCCCGGCCATGGTCTCCAGCGAAAAATCCATGCGAGAACAACCTGAAATGAGCGTCGAATCTGAACAGTCTTCCCCCACGGTTCGGCAGCACGATCCGGTGACTCTTGAAGTCTTCGCAAATCTCTTCACTTCGGTGGCTGAAGAAATGGGTACAGCCCTCTGTCGAGCAGCGCTGAGTCCGAATATCAAGGAACGGCGAGACTTCTCATGCCTGATCTGCGACCGAGCGGGTGAGCTTGTGGCCCAAGCTGCGCACATTCCAGTGCACCTGGGAAGCGCTCCCCTTTCGGTTAAAGAAGCTTTGAGGACGATGGCCCTCGAGCGTGGGGATGTGGTCATGCTCAACGACCCGTTCATGGGCGGTACACATCTGCCGGACCTGACAATGGTTGCGCCGGTCTTCCTGCGGGATTGCGACATCACGCCCACATTCTATGTCTCAAATCGGGCACATCATGCCGATGTCGGTGGAACGTCTGCGGGATCGATGCCTGTGTCTGACGAGATCTTTCAGGAAGGGATCATCGTACCGCCGTTGCGATTAGTTAAAGCGGGCAAGCTGGATGCCGATATCTTGGCCTTCTTCCTTGCTAACGTCAGAACTCCTAGAGAAAGAGAAGGGGATATTCAGGCTCAAATTGCATCCCTGAACAAAGGCATCCGTCGACTCGAGGAGATTGCTCGCAGACGTAGTGCCGAGGAAATGGTTCTGTACGCGGATGCCTTGAAGAACCGGTCGGAAAGAATGGTGAGGACGGTTCTGGCGTCTATTCCTGATGGGACCTATGAAGCTGAAGACTACCTGGATGACGACGGTTTCTCCGACTCCCCTATTCCGCTTCGAGTGAGAATCGTTGTGCAGGGAGAAGACGCGCACGTGGATTTCAGCCCGTCTTCTGTTCAGGTCAGAGGTAATCTGAACGCGGTAAGGGCAATTACCGTATCCGCGGTCTTGTATGTGTTTCGATTGATCTTGCCCGAAGAGATCCCCGCAAACGCGGGGACGCTCCGGCCGCTTACGATTACGGTGCCCGAGGGATCGGTGCTCAATGCCAGGCGCCCGGCAGCAGTGGCAGGCGGAAATGTGGAGACCGCTCAAAGAATCGTTGACGTGCTGCTCGCTGCTCTTGCTGCTGCGAGACCGCACTTGATTCCGGCAGCGTCGCAGGGGACGATGAACAATCTCACGATCGGCATTGCTCATCCTGATCCGACTCAATCCTTTGCGTACTACGAAACCATAGGAGGTGGAGCCGGTGGCGGACCGCTCGGCCCTGGGGCATCTGCTGTGCATACCCACATGACTAACACGATGAACACTCCTATTGAAGCTCTCGAGGCAGCCTATCCTCTCCTTGTCGAGAAGTTCTGTGTAAGACGAGGCTCAGGAGGTAGAGGAAGACACCCTGGAGGAGATGGCATTAGAAGGGACTTACGCGTCTTGAGACCCGCGATAGTGACTCTCATATCCGAACGGCGGAAATTCCCTCCCTATGGCCTGAACGGAGGTTCCCCCGGAGCGTGCGGCAAGAATGTGTTGATTCGCAATGACGGCTCGGAGGTAGATCTACCGTCCAAGGTATCCTTTCGTGCAGAGGAAGGGGACACGATAAGCGTACAGACCCCTGGGGGCGGGGGCTGGGGAGCGGAATCGTAGTCAACCAAGGGCGGGTTTGAAATCCGCTCCTATCCTCCGAATCCTGAGCCTACTAGCAACCCGAGAAGATCATCTCAGAGTGGGCAATAATAGCAAATCCCATGTGCTACCGAATCTCATCATCGGAGAGCTCTGCTATCGGGCCTCTGCATTGCACTGCACGCCCTGACTGTTCAATTGATCCGCCAGTGAAGGCGTGATATGTACGCACCAATGAACAGATCGAGAATTCAAGGCGTGTTGGTCGACGTAGGGGGCGTGGGCGTGCTGATTCAGGGCCCCCCAGGTATCGGCAAATCTCTTGCAGCTCTGCACTTGATGAGTAGGGGTCACAAGCTGGTTTCCGACGATTTGGTGGAAATTTCAGTTTCCGACGACGGGAAGCTTGTGGGTATGCCGGTAGAAGAACAGGTGAGAATCGAGCTCCGGGGTGTGGGAATCTATCGCGCGCGAGCTCTCTTTGACGAGGGAACTTCGGCCGCCTCTTCAATCGATTTTGCCGTGAATTTGGAGACGTACGATCCGCTAGTGGACGTAGGTCGAACTGAGCCGGAAATAACCGCGATTCAAATCATGGGACGCGAATTGCAGAGGATCAGACTCCCCCTGACCAGGGGATCCGATCCGGCTTTACTCATCGAGTTGTTGGCCAAGCTTTTTCGCTCACACGGGACGGTGAGACAGTGACAACCAGAAGAATAGTAATTTTAACGGGGCTTTCAGGATCCGGGAAATCTACGGCTGTCAACGCGTTGGAAGACATGGGGTTTTTCTGTGTGGATAACCTCCCCGTGGATCTCCTCCCAAAACTTTTGGAGCTGACGGAATCGAGCGCTACTGAACTTACACGAATAGCTCTTGTCATAGACCTGCGACAGCCAAAATTCTTCCCTCGTTACTCGGCTATCCTTGATTCTCTCGACGAAGCCAAGACCCCGGTGGAGATTCTTTTCCTCGAGGCCCGGGACGATGTGATTGTACGCCGGTATAGTGAAACGCGCCGCCAGCATCCACTTGCCGTGACAGGCAACCTGATCGACGGTATAATCCGGGAACGACATGAGCTATCTGAGATCCGGGAACGTGCAGAGTGGGTGATTGACACGTCCAATTTGACTGTACACGAGTTGCGAGAGGAGATTCGCAAGCTTTTTGGCTCTGTTGACGGCCGTGAGCTCAAGATTGTGGTCAGCTCGTTTGGTTTCGGGAGAGGGCTGCCAATGGAAGCGGACCTCGTGCTGGATGTTCGATTTCTCCCAAATCCGTACTTCGTCGAGGATCTTAAGGCTAAAGACGGCCGGAACGCTGATGTGGCCCAATGGGTTATTAGCAAGGACACCACTAAGGAATTTATTGCAAAACTGGAGGACATGTTGAGCTTTCTCTTACCTCTTTACATGCAGGAAGGAAAGCAGTACCTTACTATCGCCGTAGGGTGTACTGGAGGGCGTCACCGATCTGTGGTCGTAGCGGAATACCTGTCCAATTTCCTTCTCCGCAAGGGTTACAGTCGCGTTGAAGTGAAGCATCGAGAATTGAGCGCCTGAGGCGTGCCTGCACGGTGATGGTGTCGGGCAACTAATACAAATGAGCCATGATTTTGGGAAAGAATACAATGATCGGCATTCTGTTGGTTACTCATGGTGACCTCGGACCCCAATTCATAAGTACGGGAAAACTCATCGGCTTGAGTTCAGACGAAGCGCTTATGGCTTTGTCCATCGATCCTTCCGAGTCTCCCGAATTAGCTCGGGAAAAGATTGCCCACTCGATTAAGCAGGTGAACCGAGGACAGGGCGTGCTCATCCTTACTGATTTGTTCGGGGGGACTCCAACCAATCTCTCCCTGACTTTTCTCGAGGAAGGGAAGGTCGAGGTAGTCACAGGATTGAACCTCCCCATGATGATCAAGGCGGTCAACGGGCGAACCAATCACGACCTTCCTTCTCTGGCAAAACTCGCCTCGGAGGCCGGAAAAGAGAACATTTATCGGGCTGAAGAGGTTCTGCGCCACAGACTGTCCCGGAGGAATTCGTTTGAACAGCAACCGTGATAGCGCTGAGCGAGTCGTGCTCAGGTTATAGATATGCCCATTGTGTTGGTGCGAGTGGATGATCGCTTGATCCATGGTCAGATCCTCGAGAGCTGGGTGCCATCCACGCGCGCTCAGGAGCTCGTGGTGGCCAATGACTCCCTCGCCCAAGACCATGTTCAGCGAATGATCATGCAAGCAGCTATTCCCTACTCAATCAACGTGATTATTGACGGAGTTGAGCGAATAGCATCGTGGCTCAAGCGGCCTGATGGGCGTGATTTGAGGAGACTTGTTATTGTCGAGGATCCTATTGATGCCTTACGGTTGAAAAGGAGTGGGGTCTGCTTTCACGAGCTCAATTTGGGGAATCTTGCGACAAGAGAGGTGTCTGTTTGTCTGAGCCGCTCAGTCTACGTAGGAGGTAGGAGCCTGGAAGCATTGAGGATGATAAAGCGGGAAGGGGTGAGGATCAATATTCAGTCTGTACCTTTTGAGAAGCCTGTTGAGCTGCTTGAAGCAAGTCTTCCTGAGGGACAGCTATAGAGAAGCCCGTTTAGGATCCTCTTCATCCTCCAATCCTGATCGAAACGACGGACGAGCCGGCTGATAGGATGCAGGAGCCGGTTACTCTCTGGTACGTTATGCTTGAGAAAGCTCTCATAGCAAGCGCCGTCGGAGGCTTGATCTGGCTCGACAGGTATCAAGTCTTTCAGTTCATGATTTCCAGACCGATCGTCGGCGCTACTGTTGTCGGCGCAGTTGTTGGAGATCTGTCGGCCGGAATCGCTTCTGGGGTCCTTTTCGAATTGCTATGGCTCAGGAGACCTCCTGTAGGAGGATTCATCGCTCCTGACGTGACGCTTGCATCAGTTGCTACAGCGGCGGTGTCGGCCTGTGTTCGGTCTGCCACGGACTTGGGCCTCACCGCTGTGGTTTTTGTCTGTTTCTTGTTCTTGTTGCCCCTTTGTTTCGCCGGACGAAAGATGGATGAACGTCTCAGGCTCGGGTTAGGCAAGATCTCGCGGTCCGCTGCCAAATTGCAGACCGATGGTCGCGATGCCGTTGTGTGGCTTCACATAGGCGCTGGCCTCGCTCTCGGCTTCTCGCTCGCTTTTTTGCTTCTCGCTCCAGTGATCTATATAGGTGCGGTTGTGCTGTCAAGATTAGCCCCACTCATACCCCCCATTCTCGATAGGGCACTCAGCTTCGGTTATTTTTCTGTTCCTCTCGTGGGGATCGCAGATCTCCTACTCGGACTGGAAGACAAGGAGACAATAATGCTATTCGCTCTCGGATTTCTTGTAGCGTTGGGGGGGGCTCTCATCATCCATTCTTGATCAGGAGAGCTTATACAGATCTCGTGACGACAGATTTGAATCTCAGAATTCGACGAATGATGCATTCCGATCTCGACCAGGTTTTGGAAATCGAAAGATCCTCCTTTCCGGCACCATGGACCCGGTCAATGTTTCAGGAAGAAATGGCCAATCGCAACGCGCGGCTCGTCGTCTTTTTGGAAGACAATCTATTGGTAGGGTATCTGTGTTTCTGGAAGGTCTTGGACGAAGCACATCTTATGAATATAGCTGTGCATCCCAGTCGACGCAGCAGAGGATACGGGACGTACTTCATGGAAAAGCTGGAGGAGCTTTGTCGAAAAGATAGTCTCAAGAACATCATCCTGGATGTCGGTCGACGCAATGCCCCTGCTAGAGCTTTGTATCGGAGCCGTGGATTCCACGCGATCGGCTTCAGAAAAAACTACTATACTATAGGTCAAGATGACGCAATCGTGATGGAGAAGCGCTTGGATGACGTTCCCAATCTGTCATCCGCCGCCCAGGAATCGAAAAATGAGTAATTCCGTCCTGCTTAAGATTCTCCTCGTCTTCTGTGCCGTCATCGCAGTGGTGCCTCTCACGCTATACATGAGCGGCGATCCCCTCATCTACGGTTCTCCCGAGCGACCAGAGAGACAACAGGAGCGAAAGAACATGGTGGAAACCCAGTTCCGAGGTCTAGGGCGAACGACCATTTCCGATAAGCAGGTTCTTGATGCAATGTTGAACGTGCCGCGCCATCTGTTTGTTCCCGAGCAATACAGGGCAGCAGCATACCAGGATAGTCCGCTCCCTATAGGGTACGGCCAGACAATTTCCCAGCCATATATTGTGGCGCTGATGACCCAAGCACTCGATCTGGAACCCGGGATGAAAGTCTTGGAAATAGGAACCGGATCGGGTTATCAAGCGGCAGTGCTCGCGAAAATCACTAGAGATGTCTACACCATGGAGATTATCCACCCTCTCTGCGAATCTGCACGGCAACGGTTGAAGGACCTAGGTTACGACAGCGTCCGAGTGAAATGCGCCGACGGATACGACGGATGGTCCGAGCACGCGCCATTCGATCGTATTATCGTAACTGCTGCCGCACTGCATGTCCCCCCCGCCCTGTTTGAACAATTGAAGCCCCATGGAAAGATGGTTGTCCCGGTCGGGGGAGTGTTCGAGACTCAGCGCCTTTTGTTGATTACCAAAGATGGAGATGGTGCTCGAAAATCCTCCACATTGAGCCTGGTCCGATTTGTCCCGCTTGTGAGAGGTGCAGCTCGTGATAATTGAGTGCCGGTGCTCACGGATGGAATAGCGCGAAAGCATGAATGGCTTTCGATTGCGATGTAATCGGGACTCGTTTTTTCGCGATCGTCCCTGGTTGCCGCGGGACACTTAGACCATCCGGTCCGAGTCGGCTATTTATTTGCTCGGAAGGATCTCAAGAAAAAGAAAGACGTGGGAATGAGCTAGTATCACATGAACTTCCCTGCCGTTTCTCCGCCAGGCCTTCTTGTTGCGGTTTTCTGTGTCTCCGCTGCGGTCATCGGATGGCAGCTCGGTCTCATGCGGTGCCTTCTTGTCTCCAAGTACCATCATTTTTCCTTCTTGATCATAAGCTGCGCCCTGTTGGGTTTTGGTGCGGGGGGGACGGTTCTTGCTCTTTGGAAAGGTTGGTTTCAGCGAAATGCTGTCGGAGTCTTTCGATGGGCTACACCGCTGTTCGGCTTCACACTGGCTTTCTCTTTCCGTGTGGGGGAAGCGCTTCCTGTGCGAGTCTATTTTCCCCCTGTGGACGCAGGTAGCACCATCGCGTGGTGGATGCTGTTCTGGTTGTTGCATTGTGTTCCGTTTTTGGTCGCAGGGTTGCTGATCGGCCTCGCATTGATGATCGAGGAGAAAAACCCTCAGCGAGTCTACGCAGTTAACCTTGCCGGCAGTGCCCTGGGAGCGCTGGTCACTATTGTCCTCCTGAATTTTATCCCTGCGAACGGCCTCGTGGTGCCTCTCGCGCTTAGCGTCTTGCTGCCTTCATTCCTCCTGCTACCACCGATGGGCAGTAGAACAAGAATACCGTATCTCGTCGGATTGACTCTTGTTGGCTTGGCATTTTGTGCGTCTCTCTTGATCGGGATAAATCGATTTTTTCCGCTTCGGATTGACGAATATAAGCCGTTGGCGTACGTTCGGCAACTCGTTGATCAGGGTGGAGCGCGATCGGTGGTGAGTCTTTCGGGCCCGAGAGGCCGAATCGACCTTTTTTCCAGTCCCCATTTTCATACACTGCTATCGTTAAGCTCCGATGCTACTCCCCCTCCCATGGACATGCTCTTTCTCGACGGTTTCGGCATAGGATCTGTGCTCTCCATTGATGATCCGACGAAGGCGCGATTCCTCGAGGGAACCCTTATGAGTCTTCCATATCGGCTTATTCAAACTGAACTTTTCTTGAGTACGACGAGAACTTCC
>CAYZET010000090.1:0-14641 GCA_964477215.1 uncultured Syntrophaceae bacterium
ATACACACAATGGGTACGATTACCCATCTGAGGTGACGTTCGAGATCAGAAAAAACGAGATTCGGGACTATGCGAGAGCTGCCGAATACCTGAACGGATCATCGGCACAAGTGGTGTCTCTCCAACATGAATTTGGCATCTTCGGCGGAGAAGCTGGCAAGTACCTCTCCGTATTGCTCAGTTATCTACGCAAACCGGTAATCACCACGTGTCACACTATCCTGAAGGACCCACCAAAAGAGTATAGAGAGTCTTTTGAGCGCGTGATCGAGCTTTCGGACAGGCTCGTGGCAATGAGCCCCACAGGTGTCGAGATCCTCCGCGGGGTGTACGATGTTCCGGAGAACAAGATCTCCCTCATCCATCATGGAGTCCCTGATGTCCCGTTTGTTGATTCAAATTTCTACAAGGATCAGTTCGGTGTAGAGGGGCGAACCGTTCTTCTTACCTTTGGATTGCTCAGTCCCAACAAGGGGATCGAGACGGCCCTGGACGCTCTGCCCCTGGTGGTCGAGCGTTATCCCGACCTGATATACATTGTCCTGGGAGCCACTCATCCGGAAGTACGACGAAATTCCGGTGAAGAGTATCGCCTTTCTTTGGAGCGTAAGGTCAGAGATCTGGGACTGGACAATCATGTGGTCTTCCATAATAGATTTGTGGATTTTGAAGAGCTCGTTGAATACATTTGCTCATGCGACATCTACCTGACGCCTTACCTGGCACGGGAACAAATAACCTCTGGCACCCTAGCCTATGCAATGGGTGCGGGCAAGGCAATCATTTCAACACCATACTGGTACGCGGAAGACATGTTGGCCGATCACCGAGGCGTCATAGTCGACTTTGGAGATAACAAAGGGCTTTCACAAGCTCTTATCGACCTGATAGGCGATACCGTCACTCGAAACAAGATTCGGAAGAAAGCGTACGAATACGGACGGCTTATGGTCTGGCGGGAGGTGGCGCGGCGGTACGTGGAGCTCTTCCAGGAAGTGCTAAAAGAGAGGGAACACAGAGAAGTGCGCCAAGTGTGGAAACCTCACATGATTCCGCAGTCCACTCTGCCCGAAATCAAGCTAGACCACTTGTTCGCCTTGTCTGACGATGTTGGCCTGCTTCAACACGCAGCGTTCGGAATTCCCGATAGAGATCGTGGGTATAGCGCTGATGATGTTGGCCGATGTCTTGCCGCTCTGATGAGCTATTACAATCAGGTGAAGAGTGAAACGATTCTTCCATTGATACAAACGTCAATAGGTTTTCTGAAACACGCCCAAACCGATACGGGACATTTCCGGAGTTTCATGTCCTATGACCGCCGATTCACGAACGAGGAGGGCACTGATGACACTCTGGGGCGAGTCATGTGGGGACTGGGTTCTGTGGTTAGATGGGGTCCGAATCAGCGTTGGAGGCATCTGGCTCACAATATGATGGAGAAGGCTTTTCCGAGACTCGAGCAACTGCAATTTCCGCGAGGCAAGGCCTATGCGATCCTCGGGTTCCACCATGTGTTGAACAGGTTTGCTGGGGCCAGCCGTTTCCGATGGCTTCTCGAAAAGTTCGCGGATGACCTCCTCGCGTCTTATGAATGTCATGCGACGGATGACTGGCGCTGGTTCGAGGATACACTGACGTATGGAAATGCTAAGCTTCCTGAGTCGCTGTTCCGCGCCCACCAGGATACTGGAAGACAGGAGCTGCTCGACGTAGCGGTCGAAACCCTCGATTTCCTCACTCAGACTCAGTGGAACGGCGTGTATTTTGAATTGGTCGGAAACGAAGGATGGTATCCGAAAAACGGGGAAAAGGCCACGTTCGGTCAAGCGCCTGTGGATGCCGGTTACCTAGTGGAAGCGTATGTGGCTGCATATCAAGTGACCGGTGTGCACAACTACCTGGTCCACGCGCAGCACGCGTTCGAATGGTTTCTAGGCCGCAACCGGCTCAATGAAGCTCTGTATGATTTCGCTGACGGCTCCGTAGCTGACGGGATAGATTCGAGCGGCGTCAGTGCCAATCAGGGCGCGGAAGCTCTGATTTCCTTCCTTCTGGCAGTGATCGGGCTATCCGAGCTCAGATCGCAACGTCTAGGAGATTCCAGACTCGGTAGTACCGACCATGCTCGGCTGATTCCTACCGTGAAGTCTGTCTCCGCACAATAATCAGAGTTGAAATTGTCACTTGACTTGAGGTAACAGGGGGGCAGGCGTGTGACCGCATTTGACGGGTCCGGCGTCGCATTTATGCCTGCGGTAGTTCTTGCAACATCGAGCCACCGTAGCGAAACCGTTCTCGCCTGGGGCGAGACCCTGTTGTTGAGGCAAACCGAATGAGCACATCACAACCGATTGTCATGATCTCAAGTTACCCCCCTCGACTCTGCGGCATTGGGACTTTTGCCGAAGAAGCTCGGGAGTTTATCCAGAAGGCCAATCCAGACAGGGAGGTTCTGGTAATAAGCCACACTGATGGATCCGGAGAAGGCGTTTTTCCGCTCATCGATATGGCTCGCAAAGACTGGTGGTTACCTGTCGCAGAAAAAATCAGGCAGTTGCGCCCGTATGTAATACATCTCGAGCATGAATACGGTCTGTACGATCATATCGATGCACGAGGACAAGGTGACGGGAACGAAGGCTTCTTGAGCCTTCTCAGCGCGATCAGTGAGTATCCCACTGTGGTAGAGCCACACACTGTTCACGGAAGATTGACCGATTTCGAGGCCAACTTCATCTACCAACTGTGTCAGAGAGCATCTATCGTGCTGTTGAAATGCCATTATCAGAAATGGCGACTGGATTGGAACTTCATGGGCCGTGGCTGGAAAACGCCTCGTAATGTTATGGTGGTGCCTCATGGAGCACGGCCTGACCGCCGCTGGGGAATTGAAGACGTGCCCCGCCTCCGACGGGAAATCGGGCTCGATCGATTTCCCTACCTCGGCCCACACATCATCGGGCTTGTCGGCTGGATACAGTCCAACAAGAGATGGGATATACTGACCTCGATGTGGGAGGAGATTCATGACCTGATTCTTCATGAGTCCGGCCAGGACTGGGATCTTCTGGCGGCAGGCTCCATGAGGGATCCCAACCATCTCAAAGACTATCAAAATTACCGCCACCAGGTGGAAGTCCTGGAGGAAAAGGGTCTGGCCCACTATTTTGAGTTCATTCCGCGAGGGGACATCTATTACAAGGTGATGGCCGTTTGCGACTTCATTGTTCTTCCATCCATAGACGAAACTCAGTCTGGCACCTTGGCACGAATCATCGCTCTCAATAAACCATTCATCACCACCGCTCCCATGGAAGGGCTGACGGCCCAGACCCTGGAAAGTGGAGGAGGGCTCTTGTTCACGACCAAGGCTATGCTAAAGGAACGGGTTGTCCAACTTGCTTGCGACGAGAATCTCAGGCTGGAATTGGGAGACAACCTCAAGAAATACCTCGAAGAAGTCGTCTCATGGGAGGTCGTTGCCCAACAGTACAATGAAGCCTACGCTCTAGCACGAGAGTCTATCGACACCGGTACGCCAATAGAATTGCCGCTAGAGTTCTGAGAGTCTTGCTGTATGCACCTGGAGGACGAAGGTGTCTCGTAGTAATGAGCTGTTTCAAAGGTATCCGGGAAATCCCATATTATCCTCCGATGACTGGCCATACCCGGTCAACTCGGTTTTCAATGCTGGTGCCACTCTGGTTGGTAACGAGCACGTCCTTTTGGCCAGAGTGGAAGATCGTACGGGGATTTCCCATCTGTGTGTGGCGCGTAGTGAGAACGGGGTCAGTGGTTGGAGGATAGATGAGACCCCTTCTCTTCTGCCGTCTCCCCAGACACATCCGGAAGAAATGTGGGGCATAGAGGACCCAAGAATCACGTGGTTGCAAGACCTTGGAGCCTGGGCAATCACTTATACTGCGTATTCCGAGGCGGGCCCGCTCGTCTCGCTGGCAATCACAGAGGACTTCAAGGCTTTTGAACGCCTCGGTCCGGTGATGCCACCCGAGGACAAGGACGCTGCACTGTTCCCCGTCAAGTTTGACGGCAGATATGCCATGCTGCACCGACCCGTGTCCGCATTCGCGGGGGTTGACAAACACATCTGGATTTCCTTTTCACCCGATCTCAGACATTGGGGAGACCACCGAGTCCTGGTGCGTGCCAGGCGTGGAGGCTGGTGGGACGCAAACAAGATTGGCCTGTCTCCGCCACCGTTGGAAACACCGGAAGGATGGTTGATACTCTATCACGGAGTTCGCGAAACACCCGCTGGGTGCATATACAGACTCGGTCTGGCCCTCCTGGACCGGGAAGACCCAACCAGGGTGATCAAGCGTTCAGATCAGTGGGTATTCGGTCCCCAACAACCCTACGAGACCAATGGAGATGTGGGAAACGTCGTATTTCCATGCGGTTGGATCTTGAACGGGGAGGACTTGTCCCTGTACTACGGAGCGGCCGACAGTTGCATAGCCCTTGCTTCGGCCCGATTAACTGAGGTGTTGGGCTTCCTGGAGGAGGAGCCGGCGACAAGATAATCTGAGCAATAGGTTTTCATAAGTGCGGTCACGTATTTGGGAAACCGCTCCCTTTGGGGAAGGACAGCTTCAGAGCCTGTTTTAATGGGGGGCAGGTTTGAGACCGACCCTACTGTAGGGTAGAGCGTTGATCGTAGCGTTAGAAGCACCGGAGCTGCAGGTGTCGGGGCGGGTTTCAAACCCGCCCTTTCCTGAGCTCGGCTCAAGAAGGTACGCAACCATATCTATGAAACGGTGTACAAAGCACCCTACAATGCCCCTTCTGCTCAAGAGACGGGGGCATCGGCCGTGCAGGCCAATTCACTATTTTGACTAGGAGGTCGAGAAGTCTGCCATGCGAAAGCGCGTACGCACTTTCCAGCGAGACATAGTTGGGAAAAAAGTGACGCGGAAATACTTCGAACGCTTCGGCAACGCGAAGAAGGAATGGACAAGCTCACCTGGAACTATCTCTCCCCCTGAGACGGTGGTAATCGCGAGCAGTAAGGTTGCCCAGGTCAAATGGGATCATCTTGTGCGGCTCACGGATGACGTTGGGATCCTTCAACATGCCAAATTCGTTGTGCCGGACCGTAATCACGGGTATTGTACGGATGACAACGCAAGGGCGCTGGTCGCTGTGCTTATGGCAAAGGACGGAGCTGCCGACTCGGCCCCCATTACAGATCTTGCGTGCGTCTATATCAGCTATCTCCATTATGCTTTTAACGACGAGAACGGCAGGTTTCGCAATTTCATGGGATATGATCGTCGATGGCTCGAAGAAGTCGGGTCGGAGGACAGCCACGGTAGGGCGATTTGGGGACTGGGCGAAGCAGTTGCGCTGGCCGAATCGGAAGACATTCGGGCAGCGGCTAGACACGTATTTGACAAGGCACTGCCAGTGCTGATTGACTTCACCTCTCCTCGAGCGTGGGCCTTTGCCCTCATAGGGATCCACGCTTACCTGGGAAAGATCGACGGTGATGGACAAGTCCGCCGTATTCGCGACAAGTTGGCTGACAAGTTGCTGCGGCAATATCGAGAAAACGCCAGGGAAGATTGGCCGTGGATCGAAGATAAGGTTACCTATGCCAACGGGAAGGTTTCTCAAGCCCTCATCCTGACTGGCCGGTCGTTGGAGGAACGCGAGATGCTAGAAGCCGGGCTGCAGAGTCTCGAGTGGCTCGTGAATATTCAAACGGACCCTCGAGGCCATTTCGTTCCGATCGGAAACAATGGCTGGTATCGCCGGGGTGGCGAAAAGGCTCGGTTCGATCAGCAGCCCATCGAGGCTCAGGGGGTTATCGAGGCCTGTCGCACGGCTCACGAGGCTACTGACGATCCAAAATGGATTGCGGCTGCACAGCGGGCTCTGGAGTGGTTTTTCGGCCGTAACGATCTGAACGTCCCACTGTACGATCGCAGAACAGGAGGCTGTCGCGATGGCCTCCAGAGCGACGGCCCCAACCGCAACCAGGGGGCGGAATCGACTCTGGCCTGTTTCCTCTCGCTGCTCAATATTCACCGAATGCGATGCAAAGAGAAATGAGAGGGGCTTACTACGGAGACACAGGTGATTCACCGCCCCGCAAATCCTCTCCGAGGCTGGCTATTGCCCATACGCAACACCATGGCCACACTGGACGACCTGGGGAATTCTAGGGCGAGATGGCCGTTGCCCTCTAAGCTTCCTTTGTCTATACTCAAAGTGGGAGACCTGCACGCCTTGACTGTCGTGATCCGGAAAGGAGGGACCGCCGATGCCCGTCACGGTTCTGATCGACAGGACATTTAAACCAGAAGGTCTTCAAAAGGCGTACGAAGTCATTGTTAAGCTTCGATCCTTGGCAACCCTCGAACCCGGCTACATCTCAGGTCAAACTCTTGTTTCTACGGCTAACCCGAACAGGTTGGTCGTTATGGGCACTTGGGCCACCGTGCAAAACTGGAATCAATGGCGAGACAGCGAGCTGAGAAAACAGCAGATCCAGAAACTGGAGCCTCTTTCAGAATCGCCCGAGAAGGTGGACGTGCTTATGGTTGTGGTGTAATAGTGTAACAGTTTCGTTTGCAAGGCAAACAAAGGCTTCCACCTCATTGTTTGGCAGATGCTTTTCGGTCGCGCCTCGGCGTGCGCTCCCCCCGGCAGGCAAGATGCAGGTCGTAAAGCCCGCATCTTCAAGAGGTCGGCGTCCCCGCCGTCCATACTGGAAAGGTCTTGGCAGCCTATTGCCCGGAATGGACGATATTTTCCGGGACCGTAAAGCCCGCTTCGATCGAGCCAGAGATGCCTCCCATAAACGATTCACCCTTTTCTACCACTCCCTGTGCCGCCCTTCGCAAGGTACAGCACGTTGTCGCTCGATGAGATCCGGTCTTGGCAATCTTTGCTGTCCGGCCAGGTTTCAACGAGCGCCAGGCGAAGCATCCATACACCAATATAGACCCTCATGAAGTTGGAATCATGGGACGAACGGCAGTATTCGTCAAACCGATGCTGTTGAACCGGATTGAATCCCAGTGCTTCATAGGAATCGTGTGTCCATCGGTAAAAGACTTCCAGGTCCAGAGGGTCGAGGCTTTCGCCCTCAGCAATCAGTCTTGATATCTGCTTTCTCTTCTGGTCGGAAATTTTCACAGATTGACTCCCCAAATCGAGTCAGCGGAACGCCGAGAAAAGCGGGTAGATTCCGATTTGCACAGCGCTCCGCTGCATCCCCGGAATTATCTGGCCATCATCATTTTTCTCCCGTGGGCAATCGCTCCTTTGCCCAGAAAATCAGCCAGGAGATCCATCTGTTCCGGCGTCAGCTTCGCGAGGTGCTCCCTCTTCATCTTGAGCTCCTCGCCCATCACTTCCGCACTGAGCTTGGTAATCTCTTCATCCCATTTCGCAAGCTTGGCCTGATCTATTTTGCCGGAAATGAGCATGGTTCTTTTCTCGTCGCGCAGCCCCATCAAGGCATTTCGGGCTTTCTTGGTGCGCTCCTGAAAATCCACATACGCGAGCCGCATCTCTTTGAGCTGATCGTCTGTCAGCTTGAGCTTTTCAAGAAGAGGCGGTGGAGCACCCCATACGCCAGGGAAATCGGGTCCATGGGGCGGAGGACCTGGAGGCGGTCCGGGAGGTCCGGCAAAGGACGGTGCCCCATGAGGCGGGGGCCCCGGCGGCGGCCCGGGAGGCGCCCCGAAAGCCGGCAAGCAGAGAGCTGCTGTTGCAAACAGTCCAAGAATCAACATCACGGTTGTTTTCTTCATCAAGTCCTCCTTCAACTTCTGGCGGTTAATTCGCCACGTTGGCGAGATCCCACGGCTGCAGGCGTTAGGACTTCGTTTGTCTGAAGCTAATCTAAACTACAAATGTGGAAGAAATATGGAGGATCTATGTTAACACTGTGGAATCGGTAGTGGAGCGCGGCCGGTACTCTCACGCTGTCGTCTATGAGTCAGTTTACGAATACGGTTTGAACCTGCTCTTATACGCTCCACTACAGGACGCCTAATACAAAACCGAAACCTTCATCGGACATCATCTCCGGAATCGGCGGTAATGACACTGAGTTTATAGCCTACCCCGTACACAGTCCTTATGACCTCTTGCTGAGGAAGCTTTTCCGACATCTTCTTGCGCAAATTCTTAATATGCGAGTCGATAGTTCGTTCGTATCCATCGAAATTGTAACCTTGAACAAGATTCAGGAGCTCTCCCCGAGTAAATACGCGATTCGGTCGCGCCATCAATGCCCTGAGCAGAGCAAACTCATTTGGGGTCAAGTTCACGCGCTTTCCGCTGACACTCACCTGACGCGTTGCACAGTCCATTGTGATCGGTCCCACGCGGAGTTGTGGTTCTGCGGGTTGAGGCTGGCTGCGTCTGAGCACGGTTTTGACCCGTGCCACCACTTCCCGCGGGCTGAACGGTTTGCACACGTAGTCATCTGCTCCCAGCTCAAGACCGAGAACCCGGTCGATCTCATCGATACGCGCGGTGATCATGATGATGGGAATATTGGAGAATTTCCGTATTTCCCGGCACACTTCCATTCCGTCCATCCCCGGCAACATGATATCGAGAAGCACCAGCGCCGGAGCGTTCTTCCGAATCTCCGCAATGGCCAGATCCCCGCGCTCCACGGTCGTGACAACGAAACCGGCTCGCACGAGATATTCCCGCAGCAACTCGGCAATCTTGCATTCGTCTTCTACGACCAATACATATTTCCCCACCATATGTACCTCAAGTATCGATTCATGCTCGCAGGAGCTGAAACTCGATCGAAATCAACAATCCTCCCAAAGATGAATGTGCTGCGCGAATTGCTCCGCCATGCCCGTTCACAATTTCCTTGCATATTGAGAGACCGAGGCCGCTCCCCCCTAAAGCTCGACTTCTGGATTTGTCCACCCGATAGAGTCTGTCACAAACGCGGTCCAAGGCTTCGGATGGGACCCCTGGCGAGGAATCCTCGAAGACGAGCGTGAGCTCTTGGAGCGAGCAATAATGACTGATGCGCAACACACCTGGAGAATCGGTGTATCGAATAGTATTCTCAATCAGGTTTGAGAACAACTGGCGCAGCCGGTCATCATCCCCCATGATTACAGGGCCTTGGCCCTCAACGGAATTGGCCTCGAGGTGAATACCGGCCTGGGTCAGCCGTGTCTCGAATGCATCTATCACGCGTCGTAGAATTTCCAGCGGCTTCACAGGTTGCCTTTTCTGCACCAGGTTCTTGGAATCCGCTACGAAAAGCAGGTGAAGATCGTCCACGAGCTTGCCGATTCGGTTTGTCTCGTCATGGAGCGACGCGAGCCGTTCCACGCTCATTTCTCGCACGCCGTCCTGCATTGCCTCTATTTCCCCTCGGAGAATGGCCAAGGGGGTTCGCAGCTCATGGGCCACATCTGAGGTCCACTGTTTCCGGAGCGATTCATTCTTTTCCAGAGCCTGTGCCATCGAATTGAACGCGGTTGCCAGCTCGCCGAGCTCATCGCTGGTTCGCACGTCTATTTGCGTGCCAAAGTTCAGGGAGCTCAGCTCCCTGGCAGCGTGTGTCAACCCTTTGATTGGCGCGAGGATATGCTTTGAAAGGAAGAATGAGGTCAAGCCTGCCAAAGCGAAGACACAAAGTGCGGCCACGCCTATTGCCCTGGTCTGCTCCTGGACAAAGGCGAGCTCCAAAGGGTGAGATCCGTGCTTCAACGGCATCAGTCCGAGCCATCCTCTCGTCTGTCCATCCACATCGATCGGGCGTAGCGAATATCCCCCGAAAGGAAACCCGGGAGGTCCGGCAACGAGCTGTTTGTTTTCGTCAAACAGAGCCAGGCGCGGCCCGATCCATTCTCTGCGCGGCGGAGGCGGAGGCGGACCAGGGGGCCTTGCCCTTACTTCTCCGATTCCCCTGAATTCTCGTGGTTCATTTATGTCGGAACGCTCGGGCCGCGCGAAGGGATCGCCTGGAAAAAAACCTCTGTCCCACGGTGGCTCAGAACCGCCGGCACCGAGTGGCGGGAACGGAGGACGATGACCCGGTACATCCGGCAAGTAGAGCCAAATGAATCGGTACCAAACGTCCGGATTTTCTCGAAACTGCTCCCAGGATTCCTTTTCCTTATACAGAGCGGCAAGTGCTCCTACGAGGTCGTCCAGTTGTCTCATCTCCACTTTGGTAACATACTCAGAGAAACGCCAATTTGCCGAAAAATACATCGTCAACGCCAGAACCACTATCGCGGCCAGAATCGTAATCATGAAGGCTGAGAAAATCTTGTGAAACAACGTGAACTTCAATCTTCTTCCCTCGTAAGCCGACTCAGAAGAGATTCCGGATACACCCGACCGATCGGTGCTCCTCACCTAACTACTCGATTTCATAAACATCCATGACCTCGCGGTCACGACGGATCATCAAAATCCCCGGAATTTCGCGGGACCCGTTGGTGGCGGCTCCGAGCTGCCCTACTCCTGTCTTCGTAGCGCCGGCGTCTCCCCGGTAATGAGGGGACTGTGAGTCAAATACGGCCGCGCTCGGCCACGGCCCATTAGAGGATTTGGGCTCTGAATGAGCGCCCCTAAAGTTGTCCCGCGGGACGCAGGATTTCAACCTGTGGCTCGGAGCACAGGGTATGCCCTTTCAGGGCATAACGAAGCCAATGGTCACCATTATTCCAGTTGCCGATGCCCCTAAACTGCTTTCCGAGTCAAATTCCAACGCGTGCCGGTACCGACCGGCCCTCCGGTTAGCCACTCCACGGAGTCCTTCGACCCAGGTCCACAGCGGTTTTCAAGCCTCACAGCGAGCCACATTCAGCCGGATAATAGTGGTCTATTTCCCGGACAAATTCAATAAAATCCTGACCTGTACTGCGATTTCCGATCCCCATCTCGTAAGTCCGGCTTTCCAGGCTGTCATTTCGCTATCGCTGAGCGGTGCGCAGAATCGTATTCCTCACCTCGATCATGTGCTCCCCAATAGCACACAATTGAATATATCTCGTAAATCGGCTCGGGTTGTGCTTGAGCATGCCGAAGAACTGTTCCCAATACTGACGCCTGTTGGGCGAACGAATCCCGTGCCTCCAACAAAGACGCAACAGGGCCGTGGCTGTCCTCAGGACGTCTCCCAGTGGCGGCTCGCTTCGTGGAGGACCTAACGGAAGCACTTCTCCTTTCTTCTTGGCAATCGCGGATCGTGTGGGACGTATGGAGAGGCAATGACGGTACACCCGTGCCAGGAAGCGACCTGGCTCGAATAGGTAATCCCACGAGCAAATAAAATCTTCAAGAATCTCCAACGCCGGTCTCGCCGGAACATAATTGGGCCTCATCGCCACCCAGTCGGTCCTGGTGTGGTCTTGGAGCAGCCGTCCTTCGTTCTCCAGGCGGGTCCAAAGGCCGGTGCCTGGGGCGACCTGCAGCACCACAAGCTGAAACACGGGGATGTTCGTCGATTCCACGAAAGCGCAGATACGCTCCCCTGCCCCGCTTTTCTCCGCGTCCAAGCCGAGCATAAAACTGCCCAGGATGGAAAGTCCGTTTGCGGCTATGTTGTTCAGCGAATCCGCAAGCGGATTCCGAATGTTCTGGTACTTCCCGCTGCCGGACAATACTTCCGTGTCCGGGCTCTCTATTCCTATGAAGACCATGCTGAAATTGGCCGCCGTCATCACATCTATCAATTCCTTATCCTGTCCCAGATTGACCGATACCTGCGTCCAAAACGAGAAAGGTTCCCCATGACTCTTGTTCCAGGGACTCAACTCCTTCAGTATTTCCCGAGCACGTGCCTTGTTGCCGATGAAATTGTCGTCACACACGAAAATATCTCGTCTCCAGCCGAGCTCGTAAATGACTTCCAATTCGGCAAGGACCTGGCTCGGTTCCTTGTAACGGGGTTTGCGGCCGTAGAACGCGGAAACCTCACAAAAGTCACACCCGTACGGGCACCCCCTGCTCGTCTGAATCATGAGATTGAGATAATTGCTCAAATTCAGCAGATCAAATCGAGGAATCGGCGACGTAGCAACATCCGGGAGCTCAGAGCTCTCAAAAATTCCGCTAGACTTTCCCTCTCTCAGGGCTGTCAGCCACAGGGGAAAGGTGTTCTCCGATTCCCCCCGGAAGAGGAAGTCGCACCCGGCTTCCAGCACCTCGTGGGGAAAAGTCGAAGGGTATATCCCTCCTGCCACCACTATCTTTCCCCTCTGCCTGGCCTCCCGTACGAGGGCAAGGAGGCTGTCTCGCTGGACGATTATCCCTGAGACCATGACCATGTCTGCCCAGCTCCAGTCCGCTTCCGTCAACCTGCCCGCGTCCAGATCCACCAGCCGTAGATCCCACTGCGGAGGCAAGAGCGCAGCCACTGTAATGAGACCCAGAGGAGGCAGGAAGGTCTTGCGACCCACGAGACGACACGTCTTCTGGAGAGAACCGATTGAGGGCGGTTTCCTGGGATTTATCAGCAATACCTTCATCTGGTCCATGCAATATCTCTCAAGGCGAAATCAGCCGGAATCATAGAGGGGTTCCGCCACAATGGAGTTTTTCAGCGCGTCTGAAGACTTGCGGGTCGGCTCTTCCCACCGATAAGCCCCCGTAGCAATCCTCGACCGCCGACAGAATCGGAGCCGTCACCGCGTGATTAGAAAGGTTTAAGATTTCCCCCTGCTCAAGGTACCACAACCCGGGTCCCTCCAGTCAATGCAAATTTATGGCATAGTCGCTCATCCCAAGACCCAGGGGTATAGAGAGCAAGGGAAACGCCTAACTAGCCGTTTTCATGAACATCCTCTTGTCTTCGTACCGCCGGCGTCTCGCCGGTGATGAGGGAAGTTAAGGTAAATACGGCACCGAATCTGCGCCGCGGGGTACTTGGTCCGGGCATCCGTTCGGACTGTAGGGGCGGGCCTCGTGCCCGCCCTGGGCACCCACAAGGGGTGCCCCTACGTCGCAATCGATTCTTGACATTCCCCTTCATAAAATCGGTGGCGTATTGTGCCGCACGGGGGATTCGGGGACTTGCGCTCCGGCGCAAAGAACGTTGGATAGTCCCTCAGGTCGCGGGGTCTTTGACGCGTGGCTCGACTGAGGCAAGAATTCCTACGAGTTTTGTAAAAAATGCTTGCATTCCCCTAGAGACTCTGTAAAGATAGATATGAGTATAGAGATATAGCAGATGATGAATAATAGGAGGTGGAGTACCACGCAACAACCACTCTTTTCCACCATCCCCCAACCCTCTGACCCTCAGCTCACACATCGCTGAGGGCAATTCTCCTCTCTGGAGGCCGGACCGATGAATCAGGAAGAAACCAAGAAGAAGAGGCTCATGGTGGTCTGTTCCCGCGATACGCTCGACGGGGCCTATCCGTCCGCAGTGTTGGCCATTAACGCGGTTCGCATTGGAATGGACGCTACGATCTACTACACATTCAGCGGTCTGAACGTCATTCGCAAAGGGGTCGCGGCAAAGCTCAAATTCTATCCGTCCGGTCCCTTGGGAGCAATTCCCGGCATGGCTCAGTTGGCCACAGGCATAATGAAAAAGAAGATAGAAAAAGCCGAATTGCCCACACTGGAAGACCTTCTGCAAATGTGTCAGCTCGAAGGGGTCCAATTGATAGGATGCCATATGGCAATGAGCATGTTCGAGCTGGATTCCGAGGACTTTATTGAAGGGGTGGGCATAGCCAATGCCTCTGATTTCTTGAAACTGGCCCAACAGGCTGACATCACGTTGTTTACGTGACAATTGCTCCTCGAGCAGAGAGCGGGGTGAAGCTTTTTCGTGCCACCTTCTTTTCCCGCTGAATTATCCTGCTCTCTGTAGAGTATGTAGGGCCGGCTTTTCAGCCGGTCATTTCGCTTTCACTCATACCTGACACCGTGGCCATCCCGTCCACGCCCTGGCAATCCACTTCACAATCTACGCCCAGCAGGGGCGCACCAAAAGGACTCCCCCGCGGGACGCGAAATTTTCAACCCATGGGAAGGATTGCCACCGATTTTCTCGCACGACCCTGACGGGGTCGATCAATCATCATCACCAAACAGCCCCCTACGCGATGAGTAGACCCGTTGAGCGCAGACCGAAGGCACACGATTCCGGTCTCGGCCAAGGAAACTCCCGCCCCTTTGAAACAATCTCCTTGATGGAAACAAGAACAGAGACTATCGTCAGAATATCCTTTTGTAGGGCTGACAAGCCCGTACATGCTTGGGGCGGTAGCTCCGTTAAGCTACCGCCCACTTCATCCAGTCCATCTATTCTGATGTTTTCTCGCTCCAGGTCAACCTAATCTGAAAAATTCATCCCATTTCAGACCATTCAATTCGAGACCCTACAATGAGAGCCTATAGACGCGGTTCATCCCCACGTGCGTGGGGAACAGGAGTCGACATTCTCATATCTCCACGTGTAAATCGGTTCATCCCCACGTGCGTGGGGAACAGGCACCTGGCTCTTTCCACGCGAGAACAAAGCCCGGTTCATCCCCACGTGCGTGGGGAACAGAGCTCAAGGGTGCGGGCTGCATTTTGTGGGAACGGTTCATCCCCACGTGCGTGGGGACCAGTTCCACCAGTGAGCCGGGCTGGGAGCTGGTGAGGGTTC
>CAYZET010000091.1:0-14563 GCA_964477215.1 uncultured Syntrophaceae bacterium
CGCGTCGGGTTCCTGGTGCCGACCACGGCCACTGCCCTCACATCCTCTTTCAATAGATCGCCGCGAACAAAAAGCAGTGCAGGAGGATCATAAATCTCTTTCAGATTCTCAGGGTATTCGGGATGCCAACGCGTAATCACGCGTGCGCCAAGCTCGTTGATTCTTTCCATCTCGTCGAGAATGGCCTTGTCTGGCGGAAGGTACGACGCGATGACAGCAGCGAGTTTTTCACTCAATCCCGTCCGCCGTCGAATCTCTGCTGCGGTTGCTTCCATTGCTGCCCGCGGGCTGCCGAAGGCATCGATTAGCCTGGCAATGCTGAGAGGCCCTACCCGCGGTATCCGCTCCAGCGCTAACCAGTCGTACAGCGGGATATCATCGCACTGGGGTACCGTGGCCATCAGATTGCACGCAGTCCTTCGTTCTTCTCCACGGGCACGCGTGTCGCTCCGCGGCACGCGAACAGAACCTCCTCCCTCTGAACCCGCCGGCTGGATCTCGGCGTCCATGCCGGATTCCCGGGAGTGGCTAGGATTGGCATTTCCTGGTTTCATGGAGAACGTCAGCTACGATAGAGCACGAGGCGTGGAGTGTCAAGCGCTTCCAATTTCACGCGGGTGTGCCTTCAAATCCGGACTACGCTGGAGCGACCGAGCACAGGGGAAATCTCGGCGAGTCCTCGGCTAAGCATGGGGCAAACGTTTGCCGAGACGGGCACGCACCGTACTGTTTCGCTGTGCATCTTTCGCGGTGACAAGTCTGGCTTCTAGAGGTGCTGAAAGAGGGATTCAGTTCTCCGCCGGTTCAGCGCCGCGTGTCAGCCCTGCAAGAAGGGAATGATGCCCCCTCGAGGCTCCCTGCGTCCAGTCACGAATCGCCCGGGATAGTATGCAGCGGAAGGGAAACACTGGGGGGCTTGTTCGCCCCTGACATGCCGCGGCATCACTGAGCACTCTAATCGGATACGCTCTTAATTATGTCCCCTGCCTGAATCTCTTCTCTCGATCGGGTGATAAGAAGAGTGGAATTCTTCTCGAACGCGTGAAGCACCATCCCTTCGCCGAGGTACCGGTCGGGAAGAGCGACGAATCTCGATGGAAAGTATGGATCCGGCGTGGGCTCAGACGGTCGATAAATGTTCACGAGCATCCCTTCGGACATCCCATCGCACTCCCCTCTGTTAACAAATACGATGTCATTCTCGAGATTATGGACGTCCTGATACCAGGTGCTTCTGGATGCAGACTGGAGAATGGTGCCGACGAGCATTCTGTGGGTCTTGGTGGGAACGATCTCTTGTTCGCGAGGCGTGAAAAGACAGATCTTGTCACCTCTTTCGATCTCCACGTAACTGTCGAGAATGATCGCTGTGGCCAGGTCATGGCTCGTACTGGTGATCTCGATCTCCCCCACAATCTCGGAGAGCCAACCAATCTGCTTGTTCGGATTCAGCGGATGGCTCAGAGGCCCACGATCACGGTAGATTCCAAAGCGATCTCCCACCAAGATGACCTGCTTCTTTGATGGACGAAATCTCACGTACACCAGATCGCGTTCAAGGAAGCTGTCCTTGGTCACCTCGGGCGAGCTCACAATGTATCCCCAAACTCTGATCGGTCGAGAGCTCAGCTTGAACTTGAAGTAGTGCTTTGAATAGGGAATACCTTTGTGAGGAACCTTATCCACCAGGAAACGGACATCGTCCGGTATCCCGGTGGGCTCCTCGTACGTTTCGTTGAACACTATCCCGGAAGTCCGCGCGGCATAAAGATTTACCGCAGTTCCCGGTGTCAAGGGTTGTCTCTGCGGTGTTCCTCCTCCCTGCTTGATCAAGAGTGCAGGGTTCTGATTCCACAGGAAGGGCCATAACGCGGGATCCGAATAGTAGTATCCTGCAATCCCATATAAGGTGTCGCCTCGTTGTACCGTGTATTGGGCTTCCGGCCTGGGAAAGAGCTCGAAGGCATTCGCCGGCCCCCCGATGAGAACCAGAGTGAGGGCTAACAGGGTGAGAAGAAGTGCTTTTTTGGACATGAACTGCCTCCGGAATCCCGATAATCTAGTTTAGGAAACAATTTTAACATACTAGTTTTTTATATAGTTTTTTTCGTAAAATGTCAACGGGAAAAACGCCGATGTTCTCTTCCGTCCCACTCTGGAGGAGCACTTCTCACGAATCGGGAGACGTCCGTACAAAAAAAAGCGGCCCTGAGGGCCGCCTGCGATTGCATGGCATTACAATGCTCACACATGGTGACCATGACGGTCAGATTTGATTCCGTAACCGAAGACTATCGCCTTGAAGTTCTCTGACACTGTTTCTCCGGTAGTGGCCAGGTACATGTGTGCAACCAGGAAGGCTGCGAACAGGCCTCCCAGAATATAGTGAATGACTGCCAGGACGGTGGTTCCCCCAATTGCGTTAATGATGCCGGCAAAAGACATGGGGTACATGTACAGCAGTCCGCTCACGAGCAGGAGGGGGAAGAGGAACAACTGGAATTTCAGATAGGCTATCTTTTGCAAAGGATTGAACTTGTTGTCCTCGGTCGGAGCGTACGGATGTGGTTCATGTTTGAAGATGCCATAACCGTAGAACTTGGCCTGGGTGATCAGCCCTCCAGGTATCTCACCTTTTCGCGGTATGTAGTGCCAGATCCTGCCGGTTGCTAGGTTGTAGATGAGCCAGAATATCCAGGCAATGACAGCGCCCCAACCGAACCAATTGTGCCACGTGACAGCCCAATCGAACCAGGTGGGGAACCATTCGGGCCAATGGAGGATGATACCCGTTATGATGAGCATCACGATGCAAAGAGCCTGGAACCAGTGCCAGATCCGTTCCAACACCGGGTGAAGCAATATCTTCTCCTCGGGAAGCTCGATCGGTCCCTTCCTCCGGGTGAGAATCCGCAATCCACCGTGGACGACCGGCAGCCCGAGGGGTCCCAATACGACGAGAATCATGATGGTGTCGAGGAGGGGTATCCTATGGGCACCAACCACATATCCGTACTTTTTCAGTACATCGGCGTTGATGAATCTCGCTGAAGTTATGTACGAGAAGAAGTCGAAGTCTTTCGGCTCCGGCCGCGTCTTGGAAAGGATCGTATTTTTGTTGTGACATTCTTCGCAGCCGGTTACTTTCGTCTTGACATAGGGGATTGTGTGCACGCTGGGTTCTTCTTGAGCCTGATGGCACCACAGACAACCGAGGATATTTGCGTGCAGCTCGTATTCGTAAAGGTTTCTGTGTGCTTGGGCGGTGTCCGGCAGGCCGTAGGCTTTATGACAATCCACGCACGCTTTGGCACGGAGCTCGGTGGCGTAAGAATCTTTGGCTTTGCCGTAGTGGACGTCATGACAGCCCACGCAAGAAAGGCCTTTTTCAAAAGCGGTTTCGCCGTGAGCACTCTCCTTGACTTGCTCAACAGAATCCTCATGGCAAGAAGAGCAGTCGACGAGTTTCAAACGCTGCTGGTGCGGAAGCTCTTCGACATCCTTGTGACATTCCACGCACGTCGTGTCCGCGTGCACTCCTGCCGAGTATTTCTTCTCGTCGATGGAAAGGGACAGCTCACCGAACGAGAATTTGATCTTGGCCCTCGGAGGAGCAGGCTTGTCCTCGACAACCACATTCTCCAATCGTTCCTCCGGAGACTGATCGAGGATATCCGGATTGTGGCAGTCGTAGCAGGACTGGTTGTCGAGCTCGGGCTTTTCGGACTTGGTGTCTTCCTCCTTCTCAGCTTCCTTCTGCTTCGCAGCCCCTTCGGTTTTCGCGGGCTTCTCAGAGGCTGCGGGTTTCGCTTCGTCCGGCTTTGAAGGCTGCTGAGGCGGCGCTTCTTTTCCGGCTGTTTCTGCCTTTGGCTCTTGCGCCTGGTCGGTCGTTTGCTGCTGCTGAGCTGCCTGTGCAAGGAGAAGGCTCTTGGAAGCCACCCTCGAGAAGTTCAGGGAAGGCAGAGCGTTTTCAGAGGCAAGGATCGACGCCGGAAACACGAAAAGCGCTGCGGCTAGAACGGTGGAAAACAGAGGCAGAAGAGCTGTCTTCCCCCAGCCGAGTGATCTGGAAGCTGTCTTCTTCATGACTGACTCCTTCGGCTCACCCCGTAATGAGCTTGACGAGATTACACGGTCTATCTGGTACTTGAAGTTAAATTAAGGTAGGATGGTATTATTACACTCAGTGGTGACCAAAGGTCAAGAACAATCAGATACAGTAAAGGCCCTCTCCGCGGGGAGAAGGGCCTTTGCTGTAAACGGTATCTCGACTATTTCGGAAGTCTCTATTCGTCTTTGTCGTCTTTCTCACCCTTCGGGTGGCACTTTGAGCACGAGGTGGGACCGGTCTTTTTCTTTTCTTTCTTCAAGTCCTTGTGGCATTTGACACATTGATCGTGGAAGGCCTTTTCCAGCTTGACCTGTTTGTCAGCACCTTCCAACGTGTGGCAGGAACCGCATTTCTTCACTTCCTGGCCTTCTTGCCAGACGTTTTTGCCGTCTTTGTATTCGTGGTGACATTGGGTACACTTGAGCTCTTTATGTTTGGGGTGGGAGAAGTTTACCGGACCCTTCTTCTTGGTCTTGAACACGTCTTTGGAGTCGATGACGATTTCCTTATCCGGAGCCTTGTTTGCCGCATAAACAATGGTACAGGCTGCGGCAAATGCAAACGCCAGCACGAATGCCAGCACTACCCTACCTCTCTGCTTCATCATGGATCCTCCTCACTACAGGTATAGACAGGGACAATTGCCCCTCAACGTCCTCACCAAACGGTAAATGTTCATTTGATTTACCATAGGAATTGGGACGCATTCAAATCTTTTTTTCAGGTCTTATTCCCAAGGATTTCAATTCGGCAAGAACTCGGCCGATGAGATCTTCCATCTTGGCGGCTACCGATTCGGTCAGCTCCAGCCCATATGGTTGTATGTCTGCCGGTTCGATACCGATTACTACTACGGACTTCGGAGCTTGATCGAGGAGAGAGCACAGATTGAGGGCTTCCACGAGATCGCTGTCATGGGCGGATTGCTTGATTCTCAGGCCTTTGGGAATATCCTCCCATTCCAGTCTGTACAGCGTGCCTGGCTCCCCTCCCGCAGTAACCGCATCGACTACGATCAGATGTTCCGCCTGCTGGATGGTCGACAGCAGCCAAAGCCCCTGAGTGCCGCCATCAACAACTTGAACTTCTTCAGGGAAGTCGTATCGGCGTTCAAGCTCTTCAACGACTCTCACGCCGATCCCTTCATCCTTGAGCAAAATATTCCCCACTCCAAGGACGATGATTTTCTTCGAGATATCTGACACAGGGCCGCTCTTTATTTGGAAAAATGGAACACGTGTTTCTGCCAGTCGTTCCTTTCAGATCCGACTACTTGTTTCGAGAAAAGAATCCCTTTTTCTTGGGCGCCACATGGGACCCCTCCAACTCGGCCAGTTGCCTGAGGAGAGCTTCCTCTTCCTTTCCCAGCTTCGTGGGGATTTGCACGTAGACCACGACAATGAGATCTCCCCGCCCCCGTCCACGGAGGTGTGGAACCCCCATTCCCTGGAGACGAAAGTCCTGTCCGCTCTGGGTACCCCGAGGGATTTCAAGTTTCTCCTGCCCTTCGAGCGTGGGAATTTCCACCTCCCCCCCGAGGGCCGCGGTGGGATACGTCATGGGCACAGCGACTATCACGTCATCTCCCTGCCTCCGAAACGTCTCGTGGGGATTCACATGGATGAAGACGTACAAGTCTCCCGGCGGGGCTCCGTGATCCCCCGGCTCCCCTTCATTCTGGAGTCTCAATTTGGAACCGGTCTCCACCCCGGGGGGAATTCGCAGCATCAGCTTCTTTGTTATCAGGACCCGTCCGACACCTCGACATGAGCCGCACGGATCGGTAATCACAGTGCCGCTACCTTGGCAGGTTGGACAGGTAGTGCTGATAGAGAAAAACCCCTGGGACCGTGTCACCTGCCCTCTTCCACCGCAGGTCGGACATACGGCGGGTTGCACGCCCCCCGCTGTACCCATACCTTCGCAGTCTCGGCATATCTCGTGTCGAGAGACTTCGATTTCCATCTCTTTGCCAGACACTGCGTCAAGAAAATCGATAGTGATGTCATGCCGGAGGTCGGCTCCTCGCCGGGCACGGGCACGCCGAGAGCGACCGGCACCAATCCCGAAGAACTCTTCGAAAATATCCCCAAAAGAAGAGAAGATGTCGTCGAAATCTCGAAATCCCGTGAAGCCAGTCTGTTGAAGACCAGCGTGTCCGAAGCGGTCGTAGAGTTGCCGCTTCTCCGGATCGCTCAGCACTTCGTAGGCTTCGGCGGCCTCTTTGAACTTCTCCTCCGCGGCCTTGTCGCCCTTGTTGCGGTCCGGATGGTATTTCATGGCAAGCTTGCGGTATGCCTTCTTGATTTCCTCTTGGGACGAAGACTTCTGCACCTCAAGCACTTCGTAATAGTCTCTCTTGGTCATCGACAAAACCCGGTTGTGGAAGTTTTTGCACGAGCGACAATCCGTACGCGTACAACGTCAACTTATGCAGGTAATCACTCTTCGAGAGTTTGTCACCCTCTTTGACAGCTTTTTTTGTCCCGGGAAGCCCCCACACACGATGGGGTCCCACGCTCCCGCGACAATCGGGGCATTCCCGTTTCACGTGGCCTACCTGTTCCTTCGCCACCTGACCAGGCCGATTGTATCTCGGTAGTCCTAGCGGATCCGCCCTGGCTCGACTTCATCAATCCTGCTATCGTGCTCACAAGGGGAGAGCTCTCCCGCGCGCGTGAGCACATTGATGACACAGGCAGTCCGATACTGGCAGTACACTCTCGGGCTGTGGCAGCACGCGCATTCCTCGCACATATAGTTCCCGTCCTTCTGACAATAGAAGGATCCTTTTCTGTCAGGATGACGATAGCAACTCATGCTCATTCGTATCACGTCCTTTGCAGGGTTCCTCTCCTTTATGAAATGCGGTCATGTCAGACGAATAGTGGAACAAACTGAAAATTCGTCGAGTCGAACAGGCCGCGATCCGTGATCTTGAGCTCCGGAATGGGGGTGAGGGCCATGAATGACAAAGTGGCAAAGGGGTTTTCCAGATTGCACCCGAGCTCCCTGGCAGCCTTGACTGCGGCTGCCAGGTCCCTATCGACCGCATCGATGGTGGCTGCGGACATCAATCCCGCAATCGGCAACGGAAGTCGAGCCATTACCGCTCCCGATGCCACTGCAGCCATCCCGCCACCCATGTCGGCCGCTTCGCGGGCTGCTCTTAGCATATCATCATCGTCTGCACCTACTACGATTATGTTATGGGAATCATGAGCGACTGTGCTGGCCAGAGCCCCCCTTTTCAGCCCGAATCCCCGTATGAATCCCACCGCAAATTCTCCGGTCCCGCGATGCCTCTCCACTACGGCAATTTTCAAGATGTCCCTGGCAGCGTCAGCCATTGCATAACCGTCCCGGATTGCCACTTCGTCTATGGTGTGGCGCGTGACGATCTGTCCCGGTATCACCTCAATCACGCGCACGCGACTGCCTTCTGCCTTCACGGAGAAGTCTTTCACGCGCTCCCAGTCCACGAGCACGCTTCCCGGGATAGGTATGCCAGGTTGTTCGCCCGCCCCACTGAATCTCCCCCTTTCCGCTACAAGACGACCGGAATGGTAAACACGATCCACAGTGAGCTTATCGAGATCCTCTAATACGAGAATGTCCGCGAGATAACCGGGAGCAAGTGCTCCGAGGGAGTTCAGCTTGAAATAGGATGCAGGGTTGAGAGTGGCCATCTGAATTGCCCGCAAGGGATCCATTCCTTTGGCGATAGCCGTCCGCACGATGCCTGCGACATGCCCCTTTTCACGCAGATCGCCCGGATCCGTGTCGTCAGTGACAAAGAAGCAATTCCGCGAGTTATGCTCGTTGACTACCGGCAGGAGCGCGTCCAAGTTTTTCGCAGCGGATCCCTGGCGGATCATGATCTTCATGCCAACGCGCAGCTTCTCCAGCGCTTCCTCGAGGACGGTGCATTCGTGGTCAGAGCCTATTCCCGCGTGCGCGTATGCGCATAACTCCTTGCCCCGAAGACCGGGAGCGTGTCCGTCCTTCACCTTGTCGCCAAATATACCAATTTTTGAAAGAACCTCCGGATCGGCCATGAGCACGCCGGGGAAATTCATCATTTCAGCGAGCCCCAGAACGCGAGGGTGGTCCCTGAACTGCTCCATGTCGGTGTGCAGCAACTCTGCTCCCGAGGTCTCGAACGGCGTGGCGGGCACACAGGAGGGAAACATGATGAATACCCGCAGTGCCAATCCATCGCTGGAGTCCAATATGTACTGAATCCCCTTGATTCCCAAAACGTTAGCTATCTCGTGGGGGTCGGCCACCACAGATGTGGTTCCCTGGGGCACCACGTTGCGGGCAAACTCAGAAATGCTCAGCATGCTCGATTCCAGATGGACGTGCCCGTCTATGAATCCCGGTGCGAGAAACCTCCCATTCAAATCCACCGTTTCCAGAGCGTCGTAATCGCCGAACCCAACGACCCACCCCTCGTGGATGGCCACCGAAGCAGGATGGATTTCTCCTGCAAGCACGTTGACGAGCCGGCCGTTCTTGAGGAGAAGGTCGACCGGTTTTTTTCCCAGCGAAATTTCGATCCGACGTTTGAGATCCATCCTATTCCTCCGTCCTTTCGCGCATGTCAGCCTTGTCCACATGGTATTCTTCCCATCGCTTCGGGGGGTGCCGAGGCCAGGTTACACCAACGCGGTCTCCACTGCAGTGCGGCATTCGCAATGTGGGTCTGTAATGCGAGGCAGGGCCCGAAAGAAGATTCGTTTGACGTTTTCTACGTTCTTGTTCATGGTTTGCACGATCATCTCCCAGGTTACCGGCTCGTTCCCTTCGTGCCAACTGTCGTAGTCGGTGCTCATGGCCGCCACCGCATAGCATATTCCCGCTTCTCGTGCGAGGACCACCTCGGGAACCGTGGACATATTGACGATGTCGCCGCCGAAAACCCGAAACATGCGACTCTCCGCCCTGGTGGAAAACCGCGGTCCCTCTATGGTGACTACCGTGCCTGTTGGGTGATGAACGATTCCTTCCGCGGTAGCTGTCTCGATCAGGATCTGGCGCAACTTCCGGCAGAAGGGGTCGGCTTGAGAGATGTGAACCACCTGGTCGCCTTCGTGAAAGGTGCTCTTGCGTCCCCTCGTCCAGTCGATGAACTGGTCCGGAAACACGAGGTGCCCGGGCTCGATTTCCTCCCTGAGCGACCCGCACGCGCTCGTTGCTATGATGTGAGTCACGCCCAGATCTTTCATGGCCCACACATTGGCCCGGTAATTCACCGCGGAAGGCATTATTCTGTGGTCTCGGCCGTGTCTGGAGAGGAGCACCACCTCCGTATCTCCTACGCGGCCGACGATCAGGTCAGCGGAGAGGTGTCCGAAGGGTGTCCCTTTCTTGACGATTTTCGCGCCGCTCAGAAAACCCGGGTCCTCAAATCCGGAGCCACCAATCATCCCGACTTTAACCACTAGCCTCTCCTTTTATTCTGACCTGAGAATTGTTAAAAAAGGCATTGTACGGTCCTTGGCGCGATCGTGTCAACACGCAAAGACTCGGCCCGACGAAGCATGTCGCCAAGAGTGAGAAAAGGCGTTTGTTCTGACTTTGCGCGCTAGCAAGGGGCCGGTAGACGCGTGGCTCACGGGCAACAACCTGCATCGGTACAGAAGGATTGGCGAACAGCGTGGGGAACTTTTCGATTCAGACGTGCTCAGAGCACCTATTGAGCGTGTGGCTCAAAGGAAATCAATCTGAAATCCCTGTCATCGTACCGAGATGGGGTCTTTTTAGATTGACATTTCAGAGTCTTGTGAGCTAGAGTTCGGATTATAGGAGAGTTTCGGAGAGCTTATTGCCCCAGCGGAGGGGAGGCACCCACTGCGCGGTCAGATGTTTACTCGTTTAGTCCTCTCGTGCTTGATAATTGGGGTGGTTCTGTCCCTTCCGAAGGAATCGTACGCTCAAGCGACCGAAGTGTATCCGGTCCGGATGAGCGCCTTCCTCAAGGGTATCTCCAATTACGACGCGGTGAATCCGAGCAAGGAAATCCGTGGTGACGAAAAGGCCGACGGCCTGTTCGAGCTTACCGTCGAGGCATCCAACAAAGTAATAACCGGCATTGAGATACGAAACGTCGACGGCTCCGACGCGCGATGGAACACGGTGCCAGGAAGCGAAGGGGGGGCCATAGGCGTCGCGGCCGTGTCCGATCCGGTCAGGCTGCTCAATCACCGGAACGGTTCCGTCAGGATTCCAGTCAAGGACAAGGTGGATTTGAATCTCTATGTGGCGGACAACGGCACCATCGCTCAGGGTAAGACGTCCTATCGGGTGGCCGTGACCTTTGAGGACGGAGAAATGACCTGGTGCCCGGTACGTGCTGCTTCCTTACCGGCTGAGAGCCCCGCGACCTCGACTGCCGTCACGGAACGTCCGAAAGTCAACTTCCTGGGGAAGTGGCTCGGATATGTAAGCACCGACGCGGTGGGACCGTATGCGGAAATCAAACCGGACGGGAAGGCAGACGCCTATTTTGGGTTGGACATCGAAGTGTCTCCCAAGAACGAGATTACTGGGATTGAGATCCAGAGCCTGGATGGTATTTCGAAACGATGGGGTACAGCGGGTACCACCCCTGGCAACTGGGGAATGGGGGTGGCCTACCAGAGCAGCCCGAAGGCATTGATAAACAAGGTGGGTGGCTCGGTGTCGGTTCCGCTCAACGAGCGGACTCAGTTTTTCCTCTACGTTGCGGACCCCGGAGACCTGTCGTCAACAAACCAGGCCCTTCGGATGATCGTTCATTTCGCCGATGGTACAGCCTATCAGCAGTACGTCCAGCGTCCCACCGCAACCACCTCGACCGTAGTGCCAGGAACGGGAGACACACCTAAGGCTCGAGGCATCATCACATGCGAGTTCCGAGGATTCATCGTGGACCTTGTGAATACCTCCACGAGACCCAGAAAAGATGGATATTTCGACGGAACTTTCATCATGAAGCTCCAGGTGGAGGACAAGAAGCTGGCCAAAATCGAGATCAAGGGGACTGACGGGGCAGTGCGCTGGTCCAGCGATCCCAAGCCCGCTGTCATGTTCCTCGGTGTGGCCTTGTATCCGAAAATCTACCAGCTTATCAATCCGACTGGGGGCTCGTTAAACGTTCCCGTATCGGGACGGCGGACTCTCTACCTTTATGGAGCAGACAACGGGATGCTGTCCGATCCAAATTCCCGACTCACTGTATCGGTCATGTTTACTGACAATACGACCCTTTCTGCTGACGTTATCAAGTAACCCCTCAGGACGTGTACCACTGGTCGACACGAGGTTCCTAATCATGAACGCCATGCTGCTGCACCAAACCAAGCCTGCAGAAGAAGAGCCTCTGCGTAGAGAACCGAAGCAAGAGCCTGTGCCGGCCTCCGGCGAAATCCTCTTGAAGGTGCTTGCCTGCGGAGTGTGTCATACAGATTTGCACACGGTTGAGGGTGACCTCTCTCTGCCCAAAATGCCCATCATCCCCGGCCATCAGGTCGTGGGGCACGTGGAACAAAATGGTCCAGGATCGAGGCGTTTCGAGGTCGGCCAACGGGTCGGCGTAACGTGGTTTTATTCCAGTTGCAGAACCTGCTTGTACTGCCGAGGTGGAAGGGAAAACCTCTGTCCTGAGGCGCGGTTCACAGGATACCATGCCAACGGCGGTTATGCCGAATACATGGTGGTACCCGAATACTCTGCGTTTCCTGTTCCCTCTGTGTTTGGCGATGCAGAAGCTACTCCGCTGCTGTGCGGCGGTGTCATAGGATACCGGGCTCTTCGGCTAAGCGAGGTCCAGCCCGGCCAGAAGCTCGGGTTGTTCGGCTTCGGAAATTCGGCCCACGTCGTGATCCAGATCGCGGTCAAGCGGGGATGCTCCGTATACGTTTTCACTCGGAGCACAAACCACCAGGAGCTAGCGCGCGAGCTTGGAGCCGTCTGGGTGGGCACTGCTGACGAACACCCTCCGGAATTGATGGATTCTTCCATCATTTTTGCCCCCGCAGGGGATCTCGTGCCAACGGCGCTGGAAAGATTGTCCCCAGGGGGCACCCTTGCCCTGGCTGGGATCACCATGACTGACATACCTTCTATGGGTTACCACTTAATTTATGGGGAGCGTACGCTCCGAAGCGTCGCGAACACCACGAGGAGGGACGCTGAGGAATTACTCCAGGAGGCCGCAGAGATCCCCATCCGTACGGTGGTCGAGACCTTTCCACTGGCAGAGGCCAATCGAGTGCTCCTCATGATGAAGCAGAGTCGGCTCCGTGCTGGTGCAGCTCTGGTCCCGTGAGCCGAGGCCGCGATCTTGATATGCGTTTACCTAAACACGGTTTCGATAGGGGCGGGCCTCGTGGCCGCCCTCGGCACCCACAAGAGGTGCCCCCACGCCTCAATCCCTTCTTGGTCCGCCCCTTCGCAAAATCGGTAGCGTATGTCTTCTCCCTCCGTAGGTCGAAACCCGCATCTGCTCACGGTATGCCCTCTTGGGGCACACAAAGAATCAACGACTTGGTAGACGATTTCAGAAATGTGGTGACGTATTCACGGTAACGCGGTTGGCCCGATTGCATTTGCACGCGTCCAGAATGACGGCGAGGGCCCTATCCAGGCGAGAGCGGGTTTGAAACCTGTCCCCACATCCACTGGTACGGTACTTCTCCCCCAAAGATCAACGGCCCACCCCCCAGTTATGGGAGCAGGCTTCAAACCTGCCCTGCATTGAGACTGCTCCTGTCTTGACAGCGGTGCGTGCGTCAGTTAGGCTTTATGATCGTTGCCGGAAGTTTTGGCCGATAGGGGACCGCGCCTCTCGAGCGTGCCGCCATTCTCGGAGAAGGCTTATGTGACTCCAGCGAAGGTCTGCCACCATTTTGATGCACGGCAGAGTAGCCGAGAGCAAGGGCGGTCCGTGTGCAAGACGAAGTATGTGTTCTTGCGGACGGAAGGGGGCTTTTGCCACCAAGGGAAGAAGGTCCCTGCCAAGCGTCGCGCTACGGACAGAGCAATTCTTCTGGCATCTACCACAATGCGGCTATGCCGTATGTTCAGCAGGAGAAGCCCACGTGATTGTTGCCAAGCCCAAGGAGTTCAGTGAGATCGTGGACATGGTACGAGGCTGTACCCGTGTCCTGGTCGCTGGATGCGGTACCTGTGTAGCAGTCTGTTTGGCAGGCGGCGAAAAGGAAGCCTCCATAATGGCCACCCGGTTGCAACTGGTCGTCGGCCGGGACAACGAGAATTTTGAGGCCTTCGCTGCGACGGTAGAACGGCAATGTGACCGTGAATTCCTCACCCTGTTCGAAGATCAGGTGCGACGAGCGGACGCTGTGGTTTCTCTCGCGTGTGGCGCTGGAATCCAGTTCCTCTCGGACGCTTATCCGGACACTCCAGTGTTTCCGGGAGTGGACACAAGCTTCATCGGCGTGGCTGAGGGAGCAGGAATCTGGACTGAACGATGCAGGTCGTGCAACCAGTGCTATTTGGGCATTACCGGCGGCATCTGCCCTGTTACCATGTGCGCGAAGAGCCTGCTCAACGGCCCCTGCGGAGGCCCCCAGGATGGAAAGTGCGAAACCGCTCCGGATAGGGATTGCGCCTGGGTGAAGATCATCGAGCGCCTGGAGCGTCAAGCCAGGCTCGACATGCTCAAAGATTTCGTTCCTCCTCGCAGGCACGATCTGAGCAGTCATCCTGCCAAGATTCAGCGCCAAGACTATCAAGAGAGGATGGGCCGGGAATAGGTCGCGGGGCGACGATTCGGGCGCCGCACTCCTGAGAGCCGGTCCCGTCCGGCGGTTAAGGCCGGTTCTTGTGCGGGTAAACAAGGACGTTACGCGCCGGGAGGCGTTCTCACTCCGGAATTGGACAGCGATGACTCCCGCAAAAAAACAGACGATGCACACCGATGTGCTGATACTCGGAGGAGGAATAGCAGGACTCCAGTCTGCAGTTGAGCTCTCCCGAATGGGGCTGGATTCGGTGGTGGTGGAGAGGGCTCCATTTCCTGGAGGTCACGTGGCCCATTTCGCCTGCAAGGCCACGGATCGATGCCAGCGTTGCGGCGCGTGCGTCCTGGAAGACATCCTTCAACACGTGAAGAGCTCAACTGCAGTGCGAGTTCAGTTGAGGACCGACGTGGAAATAATAGATCGCTCCGCACACGGATTCTCGGTTTCGCTTTTTCAGAGACCCCTCAGGGTCATTCCCGATATTTGCAGCGAGTGCGGGAAGTGCGAAGAGGTTTGCCCCATACCCGGCGCGCTGATTCGGTCCCCCCTGGATCGGGCCCTTTCCATCGACGAGAGCCGCTGCACCTTTTTTCGCGACCGCTCCTGCAAGGCGTGCTCCGATGTTTGCCCGGAAGCAGCAGTGGATCTCCACACGAGGGGAGAGGAGATCGATCTCACCGCTCGAGCAACCATTGTCGCG
>CAYZET010000092.1:0-14517 GCA_964477215.1 uncultured Syntrophaceae bacterium
CTGGAAAGGTTTCTTCTAGTCACGGGGCTTGCTGTTTCTTCAACTGTGCTGTAAGGATGAGCACCACCGATCATCAGTGGGCTCTTATCTCATGTATGAACAAAGCATCAGGCCGGAGGACAGCATGAGCGAATTTCGTAAAGGGCAACAGCAACACGAGCATCATGGCCCCTACCACGTGCACGAGGAACACCACATAAGCGCCAACCGAACCTGCTGACAGGTAGACAGAGAGCTCCACAATGAATCCGGTCAGAGTCACTCCCCACAATAATCCGAGAAACAACCAATCCGAGAACAAGGAGTGGGAGGCGTATTTGTCAGGCTGTTTCATCCTATTCAACAAGGCAACGCTTGTTCCGTATAGGACGAAAAGTCCAGCAACGGTCCCCAGTAGACGCATCGGGTAGTACAGAGGGACCTGGGAGTACGGCTCTTTGAAGAGTAGATCAAGAGCAGTGGCTGCCAGGAGGCCAAGGAATCCCCACATGATCGCCAGGTGAACAAAGCGACGACTAAGATAGCGTGGCTCAGGCTCAGTGTTGCATTGATCGAACCGACTCTGAGAAGCTACCTCGAAAATCGCCGTCTTGAGTGCCATCCAGAATCTCGATGTATGTTTCCCCCCATCCTGGCTAGCTCCATCCTGGCTCGTTGCTCCGCTCAATGCCTTGTTAAGACGGTTCACCATGGTGACCAGGCTCAACAGAGCAATTATGCCAGCGATGATTATTACTGCCTGGCCGGTATAGTGGATATACTCGACATTGATGAAGGTCCCCAATCTTAACGCGTCCGTCGGCATAGAGCCGTACCCACCCAGCATGATGAGAGTAAGGACGATGGCCACGGTGAAGAGGAAACCAATAGCAAATACATTGGAAGTGTAGAGACGTCGAGCCAATGTTGTGGGGTCGTATTGGGAAATGATGTACCGCCGAGCCGCTGCGACGAACTCGCCTGGTTCGGCTTGTCGCGGACACGTGGCGGAACAATCGCCGCAGTAGTAACATAGCCACATCTCTTTGCTCGCGGCTAGGTGTTCCTTCATCCCAAGTTGAGCGTACCGGACAAACTTGCGTGGAAACGCGGCTCCCTGATCCGTAAGAGAACATACCGCCGTACAGTTTCCGCAGTTGAAGCAAGCTCTTACATCTGTTGCACCGTAACGAGCCAATTCATTCATGAAGGTGGGGTCCACCGTGTGAGCCATTTCTTACTCCTTCAGAAGAACGTATTGGAAATAATCGCCACTTGGGTCACCTTCCGCCACCTTTCCGTATTTTTTCATCGAGGTGAGGTGCCACAACACGTATTGAGAAGGAATTCCAGTCGCCTGAGCTAACTCCGGAACCGTTCTGGGACCTTGGGAGAGAGCTTCGGCGAGCGTCTTCCTGATGTCTCTGTTTTTTTTCACCGTTTCTCTGACGTATTCAATCGTCTTCTTACGGGCTTGTCTGAGCTCTTTGAGCGCGTATTTCTTGGTGTCTTCCGCCATCCGTAATCTCCCAATGCTCTTATTGCGCGGCAATGGCGTCTACCATTGCGTCGAACTGGTCCAACGTCCAACCGCTCACGTTTATTGCCCGGTGTGGGCATACTGCAGCGCACGCGCCACAGCCCATGCAAAGAGCTGGACTCACCAAAGCCTTTTTTTCCACCGTGCCATCGACCTCGATATCCGTCAGTGCCACGGCACCTTCATAACTACACTCCGACAAGCAGAGTCCGCATCCATCGCATTTTGCAGGATCCACCTGGGCTACGAAGGGTTCCAGCTCCACGTATCCCTTGCCCAAAGCTATCGCTGCCTTGGACGCCGCGGCTGCCGCAGAAGCACAGCTCTCCGTGATGTCACGAGGCCCCTGGGAAGTCCCTGCGAGCAACAAGCCGTTTACCGCCATCTCAACCGGCCGGAGTTTTGGATGCACTTCCTGGAGGAATCGGTCGGTGCCAACTGGGAGCTTGAATATGTCAACCAGATCCGAAATGTCGTTGGGCATCATCCCTACTGATAAGACGATCAGATCGACGGGGACTTCTATGTCCTCACCGAAGGTGAGGGTGTCCTTCACCCTCACCTTCAGGGGCCGGCCGGAGGTAGGTCCTGCCCTCTCGACCACAGGAGGGGCGTCAGGGGTAAACCTAAAGAACAGAACCCCTTTCTGGGAGGCCTTCTCATAGTAGTCCTCGTGGCTTCGGCCGTATGCACGGATATCCTGGTAGAATTCGTACACATTTACATATGGGAAGCGGTCTCTAATCTCGTTTGCCGCCTGGAGCGTGGCTGTGCAGCAGACCCTGGAGCAATAGTTGTTCACTCTCCCATCAGGCTGAGGCTCGTGTATACCATCCACCTGCCTGCTGCCGACACAGTGAATCAAGGCGACATCCCGCACCGGGCGTCCCTGGATTTCAAGTATTCCCCCGGTGGGGCCATCAGCAGACAAGATCTTAATAAGATCGGGTAACGTTATGACTCGGGGAGATTCGCCGTACCCATACTCGCCGCTGCGGGGCTCATAATGTCTGAAACCAGTGGCCATGACCACTATCCCAGCCCTGACCTCCAATTTCCCATCAGAAACAGCATCCCAGTCTGACCGGATCGCGCAGCCTTGGAATGGGTGGAAGACGACTTTTTTATCAACAGCCCCTATTCCCTTGCACACCGCCCCCGTGGGCTTCCTTCGCACCTGGACGACGAAATCACCGATAGTTCCCTTGCTGCCGACCACCTCCGTCTCGGTGTAGATCGAGATGTTCGGATCGTCCACGACTTGTTCCACGAGGCCTAGCAGGAGTTCCTCAGCTTTATCTTCGGTAGGATAGACCCGATCAAGCTGGGCTGTCTGCCCTCCGAGATAGGGAGACTTCTCAATCAAGGTAACCCCAATACCCTGCTTGGAAAGCTTCTGAGCTGCTGTCAGACCACTGATGCCTCCGCCGATCACCACCGCGTGGGGAAACGCTTCCACACGGATTGGTTCGAGCGGTTCAAGGCGAACGGCTTTGGCCACGGCAGCGGCAACTAACCTCACAGCCTTTTCTGTGGCCCTACCCGCGTCACCATGGTGTACCCAGCTTACCTGCTCTCTGATGTTTGCATGTTCATACAAGAACGGGTTGTGCCTGCCTCTCTTAAGAGCATTGCGAAACGTCAATTCATGAAGTTTTGGCGAACAGGACGCTACCACTATCCCGTCGAGATTTTCTTTCTCAAGGTCTTCAAGGATCATTTCTTGGCCGGGATCCGAACACATGAACATGTTGGTCCGAGCTACTCTTACGGCCGGTATATGTGTGACCTCTTCGGCAACCTTTAGTACATCTACCACATCAGAGATGTTCCCTCCGCAGTGGCAGATGTACACCCCAATCCGAGGCTCCTTAGATTCACGGTTCTCTTGTTGGTTTTCGTTCTGGACTTCCTCGGGCATTTAGTCACCTCTCGGTTCGGTATGAATCATGACACGACAACTCAGACTGCTGCTCTTTCAACAGCGATGAGATTCTCTTCATCCGCGGGTCCACGGGCATCGCTCAGAGTGGACTGGAGTGAACGTACGTAGTTGGCCGCCTCTATTGCAGCAGAACCGGCTTTTGCTATGGTATCCACGATGTCCTTAGGCCCCGCTGCTGTTCCTGCTACGAAAACTCCTTCCTGATCGGTAAGGGCTGGTGCCAGCTTCGGTTGGGCGCATTTGACGAAGCCATCATTGTCTCTCCCTACCGCTACAAACTCCTGAGGATTGCATCCCGGGACCATTCCAAGTGAGAGCACAACGAGATCGTGAGCCCGGTCCTCCACACGTCCGTCCTCTTCCATCAGTTCCACTCGAACGGTCAGATTGTGCTCTTGATCTTCTGTTATCTTTGCTACTTTGGCTTTCACGAACTGTATCCCCATGGCTCTAGCGTTCTGGTAGAACTCCTCGTAGCCCTTTCCAAAAGCGCGAATGTCCATGTAGTAAATTGTCACATCAGCGAGTGGCAGTGCGCCGGAGATCAGCATGGCCTGTTTGATTGCATACATGCAGCACACTCGTGAGCAGTACGAAATGCCTAAGCTTTGATCACGCGACCCAGCGCATTGCACATAACCAATGGAGTCGGGGACTTTGCCGTCTGACGGTCGGATCACCCTTCCGTACGGTCCGTGAGGAGAAAGGAGTCGTTCCATCTGTAAGGATGTCAAAATGTTGAGACTTCCCTCAGGAGAGTACTCCTTCTTGGCGTTCTTTGGGATGAGCCGGAAACCGGTCGCAAGGATAACGCTCTTGGCTGTGATTGTGACGTGTTCCGGCTGCTGGAAGTAATCCACAGCACGGGTCGGGCAGACCTTCTCGCAGGACCCACAAAGCATACAATTGTCCGCGTCCAGCAAGGCCTTTTGGGGAATGGCAGTTGCGAAAGGCACATAAACGGCTTTCCTGGCTCCCATTCCACCTTCAAACTCATGGGGCACGTCCACGGGACAGACGTACTCGCACTGGCGACATCCTATACAGAGCTTCTCGTCCACATATCTCGGCTTTCGTGTGAGGTTCACCCTGAATATTGACCCGTCTCGTGTGATGGAACTGACTTCCGTATACGTAAGAATTTCTATGTTGGGGTGATGAGCTGCAGCAGCCATTCGTGGCGTTGTGATGCAGCTTGCGCAGTCGAGGGTTGGAAACACCTTGCTCAACGCTATCATCACTCCGCCGATGCTGGCTTCTTTCTCCACCACCGCCACCTGGAATCCCTGATCCGCCAGGTCCAGCGCTGAAGTGAGTCCCCCAATACCGCCACCGACGACCAGGGTGTCAAATTCTTGATCGTGCGTTTTCATGAGTGCTCAGTTGTCTACCTCCCCTTTCCGCGGCGCACCGATCTCTATGAGGAGATCATTCATCTCTTTCACTTCTTTGAGGAATGCTTTGGAGCAGACTGTGCAAATCGCGGTGAGCTTGATCCGTCGGCGATCGTATCCCTCCCCCTTCATCCTGACTGCCACCCTGTCCATCCGAGCTGCAAAACGGTGGTATGCTCCTTCGTAAGGGCATTCCTCTCCGCACGACATGACGATAATTCCGCCTATGCCCTTTTCGAGAGCCCTGAAATAAAAATCTTCCGGGAGCATTACGGGCGCCGGTATCCGAAGGACGTAGGTGTTTGTGGGATAAGACAAGTGGGACTGTCCCACAGTGTCTGCACCGGGGTAAGCACATGCTATGGTCGCCAGAATAAGGATTTTTGCCTGGGCGGGCTCAACTGCGGTTCCCATTGATCTCCTCGCTATTTCTTTCGAGTGACAAACAATCGGTCGTGGCCTTCAGCTTCAAGGACTCCCAAGTATTCGTGTCCGACTTTCTTAGCCCACGCAGGTATGTCGTTGCGCGTTCCCGGATCACTTGATTTGATCTCCAGAATCTCGCCCACCTTCACCTGGCCGATCCCCTTCTTGGCTTCCAGAAGCGGTCCAGGACAGGCGCTCCCTCTTGCGTCAACCACCCTTGCGGGCATAACGGTGGCCAAATCCACAGTACTCATGATTCGTCCTCCTGAAACTTGATGTCTTGACTCTCGTCACTGGCTACATGGGCAAATGGCGTGCCATTTCACGGGGTAACACAGGAGGACTTGATAACATTGCGTGAAATCGCAGGCATAGCGTTGCTGGCTTCTCAGAAAGGCTCCCTATTCCCTGGAGCAAGCGCAAACTTTTCTTGATAGCGGAGTTTACAAATGTTAACATGTTGACATGGCATTCGGTTGACATCTTACTCCGACAAGGAGAACGCCACACTATGGATCAGCAAGAGATGGTAAGTTTCTGGAAGACCATCGTGGAGACAATGATGGATGGGTTGATGGTCGTTGACGCGGATGGAATGATCGTTGCCGTGAACCAGGCTACCGAGCAGATTACTGGGTTTACCAGAGAAGAGCTCATAGGAAGTCCCTGCACGATCCTCAACTGCGACAACTGCTCCGCGAGATCCATCCCTGGAAAAGGATTTGTCTGTGACCTTTTCAAGACAAAGAAGATGGAGAAGCGTCAATGCACTCTCGTCAGAAAGGATGGAGAACGACTGCAAATCATGAAGAAGTCCTCTATCCTTGTCGGAAAAGATGGCAGAGTCAGCGGCGGCGTAGAAACACTCATGGACCTGAGTGAGATTGTCCGCAGAGATCAGCAGATAGCTAGGCTGAGCTCGGTTCTGAAAGGTAAAGATCGTTTTCATGGGATCATAGGCAAGACACGGGTGATGAGAGATCTATTCGATCTGATTACCGATGCGGCTCAATCTGATGCTCCGATCATTATTTACGGCGAGAGTGGTACTGGAAAGGAACTTGTTGCCGCAGCCATACACAGGTTGGGCAAACGGCGAGAAGGGCCGTTCGTCAAGGTCAACTGCGCGGCTCTGAGCGAAACCCTCCTGGAGAGTGAGCTTTTTGGTCATGTGAAGGGCGCTTACACCGGAGCGGACAGGACGAGAAAAGGGCGGTTCGAGCTCGCCCACAAAGGGGACATCTTTCTTGACGAGATCGGCGACATCCCTCCTTCCATGCAAGTCAAGATTTTGAGAGTGATTCAAGAGAAAGAATTAGAGAGGGTAGGTGACAGCACCCCCGTAAAGGTGGACGTACGCATTATCTCAGCGACTCACCGCGACCTGGAAGAGATGATTCAGCGGGAGAAGTTCCGAGACGACCTTTTCTATCGTCTCAATGTGATTCCCATACGGCTGCCTCCACTGAGAGACAGAAAGGAAGACCTGCCGTTGCTCATCGAACATTTCCTGGAAGAGAACCGACTCAAGACGGGTAAGAATATAGCGGGTATCTCGAACGAAGCTATGGAACTCTTGCTAGCCTACCGCTGGCCGGGGAATATTCGGGAGCTCGTCAATGCCCTGGAATACGCGTTCGTAGTTTGTCGAGGAGATAGTATAGAGGTGGCGCACCTTCCGGAGGGAATCACTGGCGCCAAAGAGAAGCCGAAGAGTAGTCATGCCAGAGCTGGCAGGGGGGAAATAGAAGTGGTCCTGAATGCCCTAAGGCGGTCGGGGGGAAAGAAGGCGGAGGCGGCCAAGATACTGGGGATCAGTCGGCAAGCACTCTGGAAGAAGATGGGGAAATTGGGGATCAAGCACGATTTCGGCTGGAGCGACAGAGACTTGTGAGTAGCCGGGAGCTTAACAATATCACGAAATAGCTGTCGGAAGATTCGTATGCTAACCACAGGATGAAGTCTGTGTAGCCCTTTTCATTCGTGCCGCTTTCTTTCTCGTCGGCTGGATTTAGAAGGCGGCAAGAGGCTTCTTGGCTCTTTTCTTGACAGTGAGAATTCTCGGGCGTTCCAGATAGAAAAATATACCGTGAACACCCAGTGAAGCCGATACCTTAATGACTTTTCATGGACTGATCCCGACAAATGGAAATGATGATTTGTCGGCTCGCCGCCTTTTCACGGCCGAGGCGCCATCGAAGCCCAACGTTCACATGCCGATCCTTGCCTGTTTCACGCGACCGACCTTCTCCACGACACGTCTCGCGAGACCGCCACTCCACCGAATATCTAAAAGCGGTTTGCAGTGCAGTCCCCCGAGCAGGAGGATTGCCTCTTGCGAAATGTGCTTCCGCCGGGCAGCTTTCTCCCTGGGTTGACTTCATTGCCCCCAGCGTTACCAGACGTCCCTGCTGTCTTCCGCGGTTTTCCCCAGGAGGCGCAGCAAGTTGCCTGCAAGGATGGCATCGAGGTCGCTTCCGGAGAACAGCTCCGTAAGCTTCTTTTTCTCGTGGTACGGGGTTCCGAAGGGATAATCCGACCCGAACAGGAGCCGTTCCGGACCGTACCGGTCTGCGTAGTCCTTAATCTCCCCTCGGGAGGCCAGCGCTGTGTCGGCCCAGATGTTTGTGTGCTCGAAGACCCCTGCATCCCGCAGTCTGGCGTATCCCCCGTTGAGCCCGCCCATGTGTGGAATAATGGTCACGGTTCTCCCACCGATACAGTCTACGAATTGCAGGGTGTTGCCGAATTCTTCTTCTAGAACCACAGGGAGCTGCCTCGCGCAGATTTCGTCGATGATTGCATCGCATCGAGGACTATCATATCGGTATGCTGGCTCCCTAGCATGCCGATGCCACTTGATCCCCACGAAGCCATCGGGAATGGGGGCAAAATCGTTCCAGACGAAAAAATACGGGAAAATGTACTTGCGGCTCCCGAGCTCGAGCAGATACCGGTGCACCCGGGTGCGGCTCACCTGGTATTGGGGGGAGTCTGTAAAGAACGGATCGTACCGGTCATAGATCTCCTCCACCGGAGAAAAGACAGCTCCGCCCTGTATGTCCCCATACCGCCACTCCTGGGCCAGCTCAGCGAACGGCACCGTGTAACCGCAATGGCTGTGACTATCCAGAACCAGTTGTGTCATTGCACTCTCCTCTCTGTTGGGGAGTCTTACACGAAAGGCCGAAGAGGAGCGGGATCAGTCTTCCTGGAACTTCGGGGGCATAGAGTTCTTCTCATCAAAGGTCATTTCAGGAATCACTATAAGTGTCGACATCCCGTGGGCAAGCACTCGCCCTTCATGATCCCTCACCTGGGCTTCCCCCAGCCCAAGGGTCTTTCCCACCTTGATGCTACGGCCCGTAGCAATCATTTTACCCGATATGGCGGGAGCCAGGTAGTTGAGCTTGAGGTCCACGGTTGTCATGCCCAAGCCCTCCGGAATTTCCGAGAACACGGCCCAGAAGGCCGCTGCATCGATGATCGAGGAGAATACGCCTCCGTGCACGACACCAAACGGTTGCAGGTGGTCTTTCCGGAGACTGATTTCCACCAGCGACAAGCCAATCTCGAACTGCTTGAGCTCCATGGAAAGCAGTCTGAAATAGGGCGATTGATTTGCCATTTCCCGGGCGGCAGCCACGTAGGCCGGATTGATCCTCCGCATTTGTTGTTCCCTTCGTGCTCTCTGTTGTCTTGCAGTCCTGTGCAACACCGAGCATACAGCAGATGCGAGAAGAAATGCCAGACTCATCGCGGGAGAATATGGCGGTTGCCAATGATAATGGGCACTGCAAGGGCAGGAATGTGGGAGATCTGTTGAAAAAATCCTATCCTTTCGCTATACTCCGGCGCATTGAGTGCCATCACGTAGCATGCATCTGGAGGATAAGCCGACATGCAAGAACCCTTACGATCCGCCAGGTCTTCACAGGATGCCGAAGAATATGCCCGCCTCTATATCGAGCATTTGATATCCGTGCTCAGGCGTGTGGATTGCTCATCAGTGGCTCGAGTCATCCAAGTGTTCCTCGAAGCACGAGCAGAGGGGAATACCATATTCTTCCTGGGAAACGGCGGAAGTGCCGCGACTGCGTGTCATTTCGCCAACGATATGGGGTTCGGCGCATCGCCCGAGGGGAACCGCCCATTCCGAGCTCTCAGCCTGACATCCAACACTGCATTCATCACCTGTCTGGCGAACGACACGGGATATGAGAACATCTTTTCCTGGCAATTGAGGAATCTCATGCGTCCGGGTGACGTAGTGGTGGGTATCTCGGCGAGCGGGAATTCACCGAACGCGGTTAGGGCACTCGAGTACGCGCGGGCTCATGGCGGCATTCCCGTGGCCATCGTGGGGTTCAATGGTGGCGCCATGAAACAGATCGCTGCCCACTCCATACACGTGGAAACGGCTGACGGTGAGTACGGCCCCGTGGAAGATGTCCACATGATGCTCGATCATCTGATCTCGTCCTACCTCGCTTCAGCCAAAGTCTAAGCCTACTCGGTAACGGTTGTTAAATGAAAGGTCTTGCACATTCCGGAAAAGCCTGCTCCGGATTCAGCGGCACACGGATTCTTGACTGACAAGCGCGCCATTGCTACGTTAAGGGCCAGCTTTACGAAATGCCCCAGTGGGCCGGTGCCAGGAACATGAGAGTTCTCGTAACAGGCGGATGCGGATTCCTCGGCTCTCACCTTTGCGAATTCTACATGCAACGGGGAGACCAGGTCGTATGCTTCGACAACATGACCAAGTATGAGCTGTCACGAACCGGTTACGCATCGGAGGGCGCCAGAGCGTACAATTGGGAATTCCTGTCCCGCCTGGGGGTAACCATGGCTCGGGAGGATGTGAGAAATCTCGAAGCCTTGATGGATCACGCTTCCGGCTGTGACTTCGTCGTGCATACAGCGGCCCAACCCGCCATGACCATTAGCTGGGAGGATCCCGCCCTGGATTTCTCCACAAATGTTGCCGGTACATTTAACGTCCTGGAGACTGCCCGGAGTCACAAGATTCCTGTGGTCTCGTGCGCGACGATCCACGTGTACGGGAACAAAATCAACGAAACGTTGAGTGAATCCGAAACCCGATACGTCCGCAATCCACCCGCAATTGACGAGCTGCATCCAACCATGGAGGGGAGCCTCTCGCCGCTCCACGCCTCGAAAATGGCCGCAGACCTGTATGTTCAAACGTACATCAAGACATACGGATTGGAAGCCGCGAGCTTTCGGCTTACCGGCCTGTACGGTCCACGGCAGTTTGGCGGTGAAGACCATGGATGGGTGGCGAATTTTTCCATCAGGGCTGTCATGGATCGTCCGCTGACCATCTTCGGCACGGGAAAACAGCTCAGAGACATTTTGTACGCCGAAGACGCGGCCAAGGCGTTCCATGCATTCTACGAGTCGAGAGTTTCGGGAGTTTACAATATTGGAGGCGGAGAGGCCTGCGCTATATCTCTTCTGGAGTGCATCGAGCTCATAGGAGAAATCTGCGGAAAACCGATCGAAGTGAGATTCGAGCCCGAACGGTACGGTGATCTCAGCTATTTCATCTGCGATATTGCCAAAGCAGCGAGGCACTTGAATTGGAAGCCAACCGTCCGCCCCGAAGAGGGCGTTCGGAAGCTGATACACTGGATCGACGCAGAGCGTCACCTCTTTCGCGCCTCCTGAGATCCCCCGTTCCGATCGCTTGTCCTTCTCCACAAACGGCGCAACTACCGGACATAACAATGGATGTCAGACGTCTCAAACTATTGCCGTTAGCCAAGTATAAGCTGCGCTACCTCATGCATCTGCTCCTGGACAGGAGCGATTGGAGAAATGCCTACTCGTACGTGTGGGCAACGCTGTTTTCGCGAGACGCGGGCCTGGCGTTGCAGGACACGGTGTATAGGCGCATGCCTCTCCTTGGTCCGTACCCGAAGCAACTGGAAATCGAGGTCACCACCGCGTGCAATTTAAAGTGTACCATCTGCGAGCACACTTACTGGACTCAGAAGCCGCGACACATGACTTTCGAGCAGTTCAAACGGGTGGTCGATCAGTTTCCCGGGCTGAAATGGGTGGGAATGACCGGTATCGGCTCGGGCTTCCTCAATCCCGACTATATGAAGATGCTCCGTTTCCTCAAGGAGGAGCGACGCTGTTTCGTTGAATTCTTCGATCACTTCTTCCTTCTGAAAGAGTCTATCTCGCGCGAGCTGGTCCGTATAGGCGTGAACAAGGTCTGGGTGTCGCTTGAATCCGCTTCCCGCGACTCGTATAACAGGATACGAGTGGGTTCGGATTTTGACACGGTTCTGAACAACATCAGGTCCATGATGCGGGTGAAGAGAGAGCTGAAGTCCCCTATACCCGAGCTATGGTTCCACTTCATCATTAATGCCCACAATGTGGATGAAATGGAGGACTACGTCGAGCTCGTCGCAGACCTGGCCAAAGAGGAAAAGGACCTGAGCGCTCCCATCATATATTGGACCAGGCTCCTTTCGTTCGCCGAGGTGGAAGATCTTGTGGCAGTCCCATCCAAGGCCCGCATGAACGAAATCCAGCGGATGTGCAGGGACAGAGGCATATTTGCCGTGCTGAACGAAAACGTGGTGTGCGACAAGCCCATGAGCTCATGCACCAAATGGAACGAGCCCTTCGTTCTTGTCACCGGCCACCTCCAGCCGTGCTGCGCTTTGAACGAAGCCAACGATAGGCCGTATCAGGAGGAGCACGCGTTCATCAACGTGTTGGAAGCAGACTTTCGGGACTGGTGGCGTTCCCCCCGAAAAGAGGAGTTCATCCGCAACCTGAGGAGAGGGGTTGTGAATCCCGTTTGCAAGAATTGCCACATTTTCAAGCATCCGGAGAGCACAGAGAACGTGTCCATACGCGATTACGAGCGACAGCGCGCCCGCATGTCCTCTTTGAACACTCACGCGCGAGCACGGATCGGCACAACGTGAAGATCGTCCACGTCACGAACTATTTCAGGGATACTCACCAGCACGTGGGAGGAGCCGAACAGGCGGCTTTTCGCACCGCCATGTTGGCATGGAAGCACAACTGCTCCATCCGAGTGGTGTCGACCAAGCCGGACTCAAAAGCGAATAGCCAATTCGAGGTAGTCCCGCTCCCAATTCTCGAGGATTATGCCCCAAGGCTTGCTCGCAAGTACCTTGAGGCGGCAAAATGGTACTCGGTGCAGTACGATCCGTTGGCTCGTCGACGATTTCGAGCTGTCTTGACCGCTGACCCACCCGATGTTGTCCATTTCCATAACGTTCAGTTCCTGACCTTAAGCCTCTTATCTCATGCAAAAAGGGCAGGGGCACGCACGATACTATCTATTTACGATTATTGGCTCTTTTGTCCCACCGTCATGCTCGTGGACACGGAGAACGGCTTCTGTCGCAAGGCCCATGGGCACTGGTGTATCGACTGCCTACCCCCGACTCTGAGGGTATTGCAGAAGGTGCTCCTTGCGGCACGCAGGAGAGTAATCGATGGGTACCTGCCATTGGTTGATCGCTTCCACGTTCTTTCGGAGCATTCACGGTCGGTACTGGAAGGATACGGAATCGCTCCGAATAAGATTCGCGTCGTACCATTGACTCTTCCTATGGAATTTGAAGATCTCACAGTGTCCGACGATCCTCCTGAGCCAGGCATGATACTCTATGCAGGGTGGCTCAACGAGCGCAAGGGCCTTCATCGACTGCTCGAGGCCATGCCTGCAGTGCTTGCCGCGCATCCGGAGGCGCGGGTCACGGCCATCGGAGGGGAGGTAAAATTCGGGGAGGCTTACGTCGAGAGGCTCAGAAACATCATGAAAGCCGGGGGCTTCTCCGATCGAGTGACCTTTACCGGCCATATCCGCCCTTCCCAGATGAAGTCGTATATCGAGAAGGCTGCTGTTGTGGTAATTCCAGAACAGTACGAGAACATGTCTCCCTTGCTCATGATCGAGGCCATGGTCCTGGGCAAACCAGTTGTCATCAGCAGGGCTGGAGGCATTCCCGAATTTATCGAGCACGGGGTCTCCGGTCTGATGGCCGATCCATTGAAGCCGGAGGACTTTGCTGACAAGATTGGAGCGGTTCTCGGCGATCCGGAGCGGGCTCGGGCCATGGGACGGGCAGCACGAGAGCGGATTCTGAGCAAGCTCGATTCCGAGCTGATTTGGGAGAAGACACGGGACATGTACACGTCATAGGGCCCGTAAGGCAGCGGAGACGATCCAGTGAAGGCGTTAATCCTGGCAGGAGGAAGAGGACAGCGGATGGAGGAGCTGTCCGACAGCGAAAACAAATGCATGCTCTCCATTCATGGCAAACCGTTGATCCAGTACAGCCTCGATAATGCTTCAGCAATCGATGCCGTGACCGATATTGTTATTGTGGTGGGATACCGGGCCGAGAGCATTATCAATCGGTTCGGGACCTCGTACAACGGCAAACGGATCTCGTACGTGATCCAGCGGGACCAGAAAGGGCTCGTGCATGCTATGGAGTGCGCTCGGGATTACGTGTGCGGACGAGATTTCTTCCTCTTCCTGGCGGATGAAGTAATCCTGGGAGGCCGTCACCAGGAGATGCTCACCCTGTTCTCGCAAGAGAATCTCTTCGGCGTTTGCGGGGTCTATCCCCAGGATAATCCGGACATGATACGGCGGACGTACTCCCTCATTTACGGACCGGACAGACGCATATACCGCCTTATCGAAAAGCCGCGAAAACCATTCAATCCCTTGCAGGGAACAGGGAACATCCTTTTCAGGGACGGTATCTTTTCATATCTGGACCTCTGCCCGATCAATCCCCACCGTGGTGAAAAAGAACTGCCGGACCTGGTCCAATGCGCCATCGACGACGGGGAGGTAGTGAAATACGTCACGGTGTGCGATCGGTACATAAACGTCAACTCACCGGAAGAATGGAGAATGGTAGAAAATCAGCCGTGGGACGGAAGATCCTGATTCGCCCGCATGTAGGCTAGCCCCGCGGAACGCGGGGCTACCGTTTTTCCAAGATGCAGGCTGGAAAGCCTGCACTACATGTCCGTAGCAACGGTAACATAAAACCCTGCACTCAACCTGACGATTCTCACCATTATTCCAGGGTGGCAAGAACTGCTGCAGGCACGTCCAGCAAGTCAGAAGCGCACACAAAACGTCCCCTTCCAGCCTTCGCAATCTTTTCCGAAAGCTCGGGAGCTCCCCC
>CAYZET010000093.1:0-14455 GCA_964477215.1 uncultured Syntrophaceae bacterium
TTGCCCGTCCGAATCCCATTCAACCACGAACGGTACAGCAAAGAATATTCGATCGAATGGACCCCCACGCTGATCGTGCTGGATTCCGAGGGAAAGGAGGCAACACGATCAACCGGTTTTCTTTCCCCCGATGAGCTTATCGCATTCCTGCACCTTGCGATAGGGAGAGCGAACTTCGCAGCCGGCAATTTCGACCCTGCTATCAAGGCGTTCGATTACGTGGCCGATCAATTCCCCAAGAGTGCCTTCGCACCTGAGGCCATCTATTATCGCGGGGTCGCCCGGTACAAGCACACCAAGGATGCCAAACCGTTGAGAGAAGCATATGATAAACTAAGCGCGGACTATCCCGACGATCAATGGACGAAGAAGTCGTATCCGTACCGCCTTATCGCCTAGATCACTATGGCGATAATGAGGTCGCGTATTCACCGCAATGCGGTTCACCCGATTGCGGTGATACACGCCGAGAACAGTAGGTGGAACCGCAACCAGGCAAGGGCGGGTTTGAAACCCGCCGCTAGCGGTACTGCTCCGGTACTTCTACGGCAAAGCGTCCGGCCCGTCATCCTTCCCAATTGACGGGCAAGACGCCCGTTCCACTGGGATATTATCAACGGATGGTGGTGATCCGGAAGCTCTGGGTCCTCGTGCCCGCAATTGTAGGGGCAACCGCCGGTTGCCCGTACAATCCTGCGGTGCACCATGGAAGCTTGTCCCCCGGCATTTCCCGCCGGAGAAGGGCACGGTCCAGGCACTTCCGCAGGGACTGGATTTCTCTCTACGACGTACAACGCCGCCAATCCATCATCTGCGGCTCCACTTTTGACTTCCCGAAATTTCTCAATTCTGCTAATAGTCACGATATAAATCAAGTTTAGTCCGAATTTGTCTGGGGGTGAAAGGCGCGTTATGGGAGCTCGACCTAACAATCCCGTGAAGGCCATATATAGACTGATCATTCTGCTCATAGTGCTCCAGGCTGCAGCTATCGGTCTGGTCCTCCGATTTGCAGCGGACAGCGTGGAGCGGGACAATACGCTCCTGGACAGGACCGGAACCATGATGGACCAGGTGTTTCCCGGGATCAAACAGGATATCGGAGAAGTCTCCCAGAAAGCGACTGAGATCAAGTCGGACATTTCACGATTGAGCACTCAGGTTGCCAAGGTGGACGAGCACGTAGGGGAGGTGGGGCACAGTGTCTCCCGGGTACAAACCCAGGTCGAGAAGATGGACAACAGTCTTACCGGATTTGTCGATGACAGGTCGGGGTTGATTTGGGGTCACTCTTTGAACCCGTACCTCCTATTCGCCGGCATTCTGATCCTGATAGCCATTGTTCCCGCGTCAGGCTGGCTCTTCGGTCGGAAGCGCAATACGGATCCCGCTAGATCGGACGCGAAAGTATCGGAGTCCTTTTCCGCCAAGTTGGACCGACTCAGCACACTGGTCCAAGATATTCGCAAAGAGGGCGAAACAGACCGACCGAGCGCGGAGCTGGAAAGGCTCATGATCGAAACAGAGCGCCTGATTCGAGAGGCGAGGCTCGATCTTGGGGAGCGGGCCCCCATAGTGGAGGCTCACCCTCCCAAGCCGGCACTCAATAGAGATGAGCTGCATTGATGGCTGATGGGCGTCCGAACAGGTACCACGGGCGATCCGAGAAGTGGTTGCAGGGTTTCAATAACACGTCCACTGGCCGCCGGAGCTTGCCCGGTGCGGTTTAGGATCCGCACTAGAGCGCTAGAGTCTGCCTCGGGCCGCTATCTTTCCCCCATTAGCCGTGTTGCCAGTGGAATTCTCAATGCGCGCCAGCATAGCTTTCAACTCTGATGAATGCTACGCATACTCAATGCGTGACAGTAGAGCGGATTCGCAGACTCAGCGTGGCGCAGATCGCGTGATTTCGTAGCGCCGGCATCTTGCCGGTGATTCCTAATCCTGGCGAAGATACCGGCGAGACGCCGGCGCTACGGGGAACGGCTCAATCTGACGTTGCTTCTCGGTTCAGTTTCTCGGCATAGTTCTCCCCGAAAAGAGCTTCACCGCCGCTTGGTCCGCTTCTGGAGCTCAGCTTGAATGTAGCCGCGAAGATCGTCACCGCGGAGGATATCCACATCCCAGAGCACTCTTCCCGGTTCGATCCTGGCCTGCCACGTGCATTCCTGCAGCACCGTCGGGGCATCGAGGGTCGTCTCGTCCAGAAGTTGAGCGGTCCCTTCCACCATGAGGACCATTCCTTCCCTCACCTTCTTGGAGATGCGAATAGGCATTCATCACCTCGCCAGCTCGATCTCGTTTACTTTTCGTTATACCAGGAAGAACGAGTTGTAGGTCGCACGAATCGCTCGGGTGACCGAAAAGTAATCGTCGACCAGTTTCTCTGCCCCGTCAGCTCCGTACCCAAGCCGGGCCGCCAGTCCCTTCAGCTTCTCTCCTGCAAGCGTCATTCGATCAACGCTTCGATTCTCGAGGATGCGCAGCCGGTCTTCCAGGTTGCTCAGGAAACGGTAACCCGAATGCAAGCGATGGAATGTCTCGTGGTCCAGTAATCCGGCGTGAGTTGCTGCAGCAAGCGCCTCGAGCGTGTTGCTACGGATTATTCTGGGGTTTCTCCGGGCAAATTTGAGAATGAGGCCCTGGACGAAGAACTCCACGTCCACGAGCCCGCCCTGGCCTGTTTTCACGTCCACGTGGGTTTCGTCTTCCAGTGCCAGCTCGTTTTCCATCCGAGCTCTGAGCCGTGCTATCTCGCGAACGTCTTCGTCGGACAGATCCGTGCGCAGGATGCAGCTTTCCACGATAGTCGCGACCTCACTGGTCAGATCGCGAGGCCCTATGACGGGGCGAGCTTTTGTTAGAGCCTGCTTTTCCCACAACTGAGACGTGGTGCGATGATATTCTCTGAAGGAATCGAGGGAGCATACGAGCGGTCCCTTGTTCCCGGAGGGCCTCAGCCTGGTATCAATGGTGAACGCGATGCCTTCCGAAGTGGGAACGCTCAGTATGGAGATTATTCTGTTGGCAAGCCTGGTGAACCATTCATGCGCGGAAAGCCTACCTACGGACTCAGTTCTGGAGTCATAGATGAAGATGACGTCCAGGTCCGAGTGGTATGTCATCTCCGCGCCGCCAAACTTGCCCATGGCCAAGACTGCGAAGGGCAGTTGATCGATCTGATCGACTCGTCCGTACCGCCTCGCCATCTCGTCGGCAGCCATGGTCACAGCCGCGTCGAGGCAGGCCTCGGCAAGCTCCGTAACAAGCCACCTGGCAAAAGGTGATTCCATTTCCCCCTGTATGTGGCGCACGCCGATCATGAGAAGCTCTTCATTCTTGAATCTTCTCAAGACGTCCAATTTAGCTTCCAGGTCCTCACAGTAGGCCAGTCGTTCCGAGAGCTCGGCTCCCAGGCTGTCCCGCTCTTTGGGAATGTCGCCACCAGCCCTCGCTATGAGAGAATCAATGGCTTGAGGATGACGAATGAGCATTTCGGTAAAAAAACGGCTCTCCCCAAGAATCTGGACGAGAAATCTTATCGTCGGCGGATTCTCCAGAAACGTGGAAAAGTATCCGGACGCGGCTTTCAGCGAATCGATGTAGCCGGAAAGAGCAACAAGGGTTCTTGCCGGTTCGGGCGTCTTGAGCAATTCGTCCACGAGAAGAGGACCGAGCCGTTCGAGCAGGTCCCTCCCCTTCGTAGAAGGGGAATCCCCGGGCGGAGCCACAAGATTCCGGAGGATCGTATACGACCCGGCTGGATCCTCGAAGCCCTGCTGTTCCAGGAGGGTCTCTGTGGCAGCTTCGTCGTGTATGCTTTCCAGTATCTTCTTGGCCCTGGCAGAAACCTGAGCAAAGGCGTCTTCCCGCGATTGGTAGAAGAGGCTCGAGAAAAGGTCCTCCACCGCCTTTCGGTGTCGCTCGAGATCTTTCAAGAACGCCGGAAGCGCGTCGTTTCTGTAGCCCATTCGCCGGGCAAGCTCCGTCTGATCTGCCAAGGTCCGGGGCAGCTCGTGGGTCTGGCGCTGATGGTTTATCTGGATGCGATGCTCCGTAAGGCGGAAAAACCGATATGCCTCTCGAAGCGTCACTGCAGTCGAATCATCCAGAAGCCCGCACTCGTTAAGGAGGTCTATGCCCTTCAAGGTGCTAGCTGACCTCACCCGAGGGGTTCTGCCCGCGTTAATGAGCTGTAAAGCCTGGACAAAGAACTCGATCTCCCGTATTCCTCCGTGCCCGAGCTTGATGTCGATTCCCGGTTTCCTCTTCAGACCCAGAGCGATGCGGTGTTTCATGGCCCGCATATCTTCCAGAGTCGAAAAGTCAAGGTGTTTCCGGTAAATGAACGGCTCCAGCTCTCGGATGAGCTCCGCTCCCAGCTCCATGTCGCCCGCCAGCGGCACGGCTTTCATTAGAGCAGCTCGTTCCCATGTCCTTCCCCAGCCCAGGTAATAATCCAGCGCGTTGCTGAGAGAGGGAACCAATTCTCCCTTCTCCCCTTCGGGCCGCAATCGAAGATCCACCCGAAACACGAAGCCGTCTTCAGTAATATCTGACAATGAGCGCGTCACAGACCGGACAAGGGTCTCGTAGAAGCGGGAGACAGGGATGCTCTCTCTTCCTAGGGTTCTCCCATCTTCCGGCCCGCGAATGAAAATGAGATCCACATCCGAGGAAAAGTTCAACTCATTACCCGAGACCTTGCCCATGCCAATAGCAACGATCCCACCACCGGGCCCCACTCCTTCAGGCAGGCCGTGCTTCTCCGCAAGACGATGGAGGTGAAAATCCATTGCAGCTTGTACGCACGCGCCGGCAAGCTGGGAAAGCTCCGACATCACCTCTTTCACGTCCGCATATCCGGAAAGATCGCGGCAGCCGATCCGCAAGTACTCTTTCTCTTTGTACAAGCGCAGGACACGGTCTGCATCGGATGGAGTAGCGATTCCCGCAAGCTTGTCCTGGAGCTCGCTTTCCATGATCCGACGAGTCTTGCATATAGTGCAATCCCCGCGAATAAAAAGGGTCCTCACAAGCTCGGGGTTGCGATTCAGTATAGAGAACAGGAAATGGGAACCGCCTACTGCGGCAACCATCGTTGCACAGCCACTGGGATCCCTGAGGACCTCCTCAACTACCGACGACGCGTCTCCAGCCAGCAGATCGTCGATACGCCCGGCCACGACCCCCTGATGAGCTGCTCCTACAATTTGTCGTACGAGCGCGTCACGGTTCTCGATGGTCAGTCGCGATAACAAAGCTGCCAGTCGGGGATAATTTCCGTGGATATATGTCAGAACATCTGAGTCCATGCCCGAAAAAACTTTATTCATCGTGCCCGAATTCCGTGATTCCCAATCATTCCCAGGGAATTCGATCTTCTTCCGTAACGACCGGGATGGCCAAGTCCTTCAGAAAGGCTGTGGCAACTCCACATCCCTGTGTCTTGCGTCCCTCGATGTCCACTCTCCGCAAACCGCACGAAGGGCTGCCCTCTTTGAATATGACCAGGTCGGGTTGGATGAGCTCGACCACGTGCCGGATTTCTTCCCCAGCCCTGATGAAGGACGAGGTGCGGTCACTCCCGTTTTCGTCCACCACTCGGGCGAGTCCTCTGACGACCATCTCACCGTCGCCGTCCTGAAAACGGCACATCGGTCTGGGGATTCCCATTCCTCCCAGAATCTCTGGACAAACGGGGACGAGAATGGCTTGCTTTGAGAGAGCGGCAAGACGGGGATGAGGCCGAGAAGAGCCATCATAGCGGGTGCGCAGTCCCGCAAGGCATGCACTGATCAGAACAAGATGCGAGCGTGCCATGTCTCGGATTCCTTAATTACCCACAGCGTCTGCTCCATTCTCCGTCATTCTCACATCCAACTGACAATGTAGGTGCAAACGATTTGACCTCAGCCATGATGAATCCCTCGCAAAAAGCTTGCTAAGAAGAGTCGCTAGTCTACTCCTCATTCAAAGAGAATAGGCCCCGTTCCGGCGGAGCGCTCGGTTACTTTGCCGATCGGCCAGGCCGCCTGACCGATCTGCCCCATATTTTGCAGTACAGCATTCACGTCTTCTTCAGCAACAACAATGATCATTCCTACACCCATATTAAACGTGTGGAACATTTCGTCGTCGTCAAGTCCGGCATCATGTTTCAGCAAGGAAAATACCGGCGGCACAGGCCAGGAGCCCTTCCGAATCACTACGCCGAGGCTCTCCGGTACCACGCGCGGGATGTTCCCTTGAAAGCCTCCCCCCGTGATGTGGGCCATCGCAAAGATATTGACCGATTTCAGTAGCTCCAGGAGAGGCTTGACATAGATCGCGGTGGGGGCGAGCAGCTCTTCGGCCCAGAGCCTCCCTAGCTCTGGAACGTACGAATCGAGCGCATACTGTTTCCGTTCCAGCACGACCTTTCGTACAAGGCTGAAGCCGTTGCTGTGCAGCCCCGAGGAGGCCAGGCCGATGATGATTTGGCCAGGCTGTACCTGGCTGCCGTCCACAACGCGACAACGATCCACTATGCCCACGCAAAAGCCCGCGAGATCGTATTCTCCCGGACCGTAAAAATCGGGCATCTCGGCAGTCTCGCCTCCGATAAGCGAACAGCCGGCCATCTCACAGCCTGTGGCCACACCGGCAATGACCGCGCGAACCGTTTCAGGATGAAGCGACCCAGTGGCGAAGTAGTCGAGAAAAAAGAGGGGCTCTGCTCCAGTGACCACAACATCGTTCACGTTCATGGCCACCAGGTCTATGCCCACGGTGTCGTGCTTGCCGGTGAGAAACGCTATCTTCAGCTTGGTCCCCACACCATCGGTGGCAGAGACTAGCAGGGGGTCTTCGTACTGCTTCCACTGTGGCCGGAACATAGCGGCAAAGCCTCCCATCTTCCCGACGACTTCCGGCCTGAAAGTCGCCCTGATCCGGCTTCCAAGGGATCCTATCACCCTGTCCGCGAGCTCTATGTCAACCCCAGCGTCCTTGTAGGTTATCTTGTCTGACATTATCCTCTATTCCCTCAGGAAGAATTTTTCGGCAGGCTTGTTCGACCGAGTGGGCATCAAGCTTTTATGGAATCACACCTCGCGGCACAGGCCCCCTGGATGCCCACCTCGCGGCGTATTTCCTCAGCCAGCGCATTGGCTTGCTCCTTGATGATCGATTCGTCCGCCCGAGTCAATCTCCCGTTTCGGACTACTATTCTGCCATGAACAATAACATCCCGTACATCGGATCCTCGGGCAGCATAAACCAGGTGGGATATGGGGTCGTACAGGGGAGTAAGATGAGGCCGGTCCAAATCGACGATGGCGATGTCGGCCTGCTTGCCGCGTTCCAGGGAGCCTATCTTGTCCCCCATGCCGAGGATTCTCGCGGCATCAGTGGTAGCCATCTTGAGAACCTGGCGGGCAGCAAGAGCCTGAGGATCGCGGGTCAGAAGTTTGGCCGCAAAAGACGCAGTCCGCATCTCCTCGAACAAATCGAGGTTGTTATTGCTTGCCGGTCCGTCCGTCCCCAGACCGATCGTGATCCCGCGAGAGAGGAGCTGCCACACTGGGCTGGCTCCGGAGGCTAATTTCATGTTGCTCTCCGGGCAATGAACAATCCCTGTCCCGCTTTTCGCAAGGAGACCTTTCTCGCCATCGGAAAGATGCACGCAATGAACTGCCACGAGCCCTCTGCCCAAGAGCTCCAGGGATGCCAGGTGTTCGACCGGCCGTCTGCCGTACCGACCGATGACCTGCTCCACTTCCAACGCTGTCTCGGCAACGTGGCAAAAGAGAAGACTCTTGTGCTCCTGCGCTATCTTAGCCGACTGCTTCAACGTATCCGGACTGCAAAGGTACGGCGAATGGCAAAACAACGCCGGCGTGATCAAGGGATCCCGCGGGCAGGAGAATAGGAACTCGTCAATTCTCTCTCTCCAGGCGCCCGCCTCCGGCGCGTCAGGAACGGGCACATCCAAGATGCCCTGGGCCACCACTGCCCTGATTCCCACATCAATGAATGCTTGCGCAGCGTGCTCCATGAAAAAGTACCCGTCGGCACACGTGCTGATCCCGTTCAAGGCCATCTCCATAGCCGAAAGCGCTGTGCCAAGGTACACGGACTGCGGGTTCACATGTCTGCGCTCAGACGGGAACACGTAGTCGTTAAGCCATGCTTCCAGAGGCAGGTCGTCGGCCAATCCCCGTAGAAGGCTCATAGCCGCATGGTTGTGGAGATTGATCAGGCCGGGCATGATGAGGCAGCCGGAGCAATCGATCACAGGCGTAGCAAAGAGTTTGCCGTCGGCGGGCGAGTTGACCTGAGCAAGCTCTCCCCTCGAGATAACGGTCACCCCGTGCGGCAGAACCTCTCCCTTATCAGGGTCCGCAAGAATGAGACCGTTGACCAAAACCAGTTCATTCACAGATGTCACCTATGTAATCCCGATCCTGCTGGCGCTTCATTGGCAGAACGCCCGTTGGATCGTCGCTTCCATCAATTCTCCCAGCTTGGATTCCGTCACGTGAGCACATGCGATAACATTCTCGATCAATACTGGCTCCATGGCGTCTGGGAGATTCACGTTTGTGACCGCACTGAGCACCATGATGCGGAACCCTGCCTGGCAACCGACAATCACTTCCGGCACCGTGCTCATCCCCACAGCGTCGGCACCGAGCATGCGCAGCATCCGGGTCTCTGCCCTAGTCTCCAAACTAGGGCCCGGGACGGCCGCGTACACCCCGTGCCTGAGGGGAATTTTCATGTCCAGCGCTGCTTCCGTTACAAGATCGATGAAAGACTGGTCGTACGGCCGGGTCAAATCAGGGAAACGGTTCCCCAGCCGGGGATCCACGACGCCCCGCAAGGGATTGTCCCCCAGAAGGTTTATGTGGTCAGTTACTACCATCACATCCCCGGCGCGAAACAATGGATTTAGGCCACCAGCAGCGCTATTGAGAAAGAGGGCCTCTGCCCCAAGCTTTCTCATGACCCGCACGGGAAATGTGACCTGCTGGAGCGTGTAACCTTCGTAGTAATGCACCCTTCCCTGCATGGCCACCACCGGACAGCCTGCGAGCGTACCAAAGAGAAGGTCGCCCTTGTGACCAGTGACAGTAGATAGAGGGAAATGCGGAATTTCCGAGAACGCCACACGCGTCGACACCCGGATACGCTCGGCAACGCCACCCAACCCAGTTCCAAGGACGATCGCGACCCGGGGCTCGATCTCCGTCTTTCGCCTCAAGAAAGCTGCACTCTGCTCCACTGATTCGTACAGGTTATCCATTACTGCCTTTCATCCGGAAGATGAACGGAGTATCATAGATCAGATGCGACAAAGTCAAGGGCGTTTGCCAGCTTACAGGGGCATCGTCTGAGAAGGAGGAATTGTGTCGAAAGGGACTCGCACCATTTTCAGGACAGAATCTGCTTATCCTTTCCCGCTTCTCATCAAGCATCTCCTGAATACTCCGATCCACTACGCGCCCAACCAGGAGATTGTGTACGGGGAGCGCACACGACAGACGTATATGGATTTCTACGAGCGGATCCATCGATTGGCTTCGGCCCTGTCCCGAGCTGGTGTTTCCGAGGGGGATACGGTCGCTGTCCTGGATTGGGATTCCCACCGATACCTTGAATGCTTCTTCGCCATTCCCATGATGGGGGCCATCCTCCATACCGTGAATGTGCGGCTTTCACCGGATCAAGTCCTTTACACCATGAACCATGCCGAAGATTTGGCAGTTCTGGTGCATGAAGACTTTCTACCCCTGCTGGAGGGCATATTCAAGAAGCTCGAAACGGTCAAGACGGTCGTGATGATTAAGGACAGTCCGACACAACCTGAGACGTCGATTCCGCTCTACGGGGAGTACGAAGAGGTTCTCGCCAGAGCGGATCCTTCTTTCGAATTCAAGGACTTCGACGAAAACACTCAGGCCACGATGTATTACACGACTGGGACCACCGGAGATCCCAAAGGCGTCTGCTTCAGTCACAGACAGCTCGTTCTTCACACACTGTCCCTGGGCCTCGCTGTGGCGTCCTACACGGCTCCGGGGCGCTTCCAATCAGGTGATGTGTACATGCCCCTTACGCCCATGTTCCATGCGCATGCCTGGGGCTTTCCCTACCTTGCGACGGCCATTGGGGCCAAGCAGGTCTATCCGGGGAGATACATTCCTGGGGAGATTCTCCAGCTCATCCGGCGGGAAAAGGTTACCTTTTCTCACTGCGTGCCCACGATTCTCCACATGCTCATCGAAGACCCGCTATCGAGCGAAGTGACCTTGGCAGGATGGAAGGTCAACACCGGTGGGATGGCCTTGCCGAGGGGACTGGCCAAGAGAGCTCTGGAGCGAGGAATCGACGTCTTCCACGGGTACGGCATGTCCGAAACTTGCCCCGTGGTCACCCTGGCCAACCTCAAGCCTCATATGATGGATTGGGATATGGAAAGACAACTGGACGTAAGAACCCGTACGGGATTCCCCTTGCCTCTCGCGGATCTCCGCGTCGTGGACTCAGAGGGCAAGCCAATTGCCAGAGATGGAAAATCTTCGGGGGAAATCGTGGTGAGGACCCCTTATTGCACCCAGGGATACTTCAAGGACCCTGACCGCTCGGAGGAGCTCTGGAAGGGGGGATATCTGCATACCGGCGACGTTGCTGACGTAGACGCGGAAGGGTACGTCCTCATCCGCGACCGCCTCAAAGATGCCATCAAAACAGGGGGCGAATGGGTATCGTCCTTGGAGCTCGAAAGTCTCTTGAGCAGGCATGAAGCAGTGTCCGAGGCGGCAGTGGTGGGACTACACGATGACAAATGGGGAGAACGCCCTCACGCCCTTGTTGTGCTCAAAGATGGGTACGTCGGAAAAATTTCGGGGAAGGATCTCCGATCCTTTCTTCTCCAATTTGTGGACCAGGGAATCGTCTCCAAATGGGCCGTGCCCGATCATTTCCACATGACGACAGAGATACCGAAGACGAGCGTAGGAAAGCTTGACAAGAAATTGATTCGACGCCAACTCTCCGAGGGCGCGGAACGGAATTGACTCCGATAGGGCTGTTCATTCGCGGTACGAGGAGACATGACCGAGGTGTCATAATCCCGTACACTGAAGAAAAACAGTCGATGGGGATGTGGGGAACTGCGCGACGTCATGGAGGGTCCGCGGGAAAGCGGATGATTCTTGGTGAATTCGGGAGAGAGCGCGGATATGAGACGACTGCATCCGGCTGGGAAGGATCTGCGGGGAGCAGACCTCAGGAAAGAAGACTTCAGATGTGCCGATCTCGCGGGTGCGGATTTGAACGGCGCCAACCTGTGCGACGCTGATCTGAGTCAAGCGGACCTCAGGTTCGCCGATTGCCGCAACGCTTTGATGCGGAGATCGAATTTGACCGCCGCCGATCTCTCGGGAACCGATTTCACAGATGCAAGTCTGCGAGGAGCGTGCTTGTCGCGAGCAATTCTCCACGGAACCAAGTTGACCAGGACCAAGCTCTGGCAAACGGATTTCACAGGTGCGGACCTCAGCGACGCTGACTTTTCCGGCGCCCATCTTTCGAGGTCGACCCTCCCGGATTTGGTGCTCTCGGGCGTTAGCCTGCGAGGGTCGAGTCTGTTTTCAGCGAATCTTCGCTCCTCGGTGCTCAATGGAGCGAAGTTGCACGGAGTGTGGCTCTGGGCTGCTGATCTTACCGGTGCACAGTTGCGTGAGGCCGACCTCAGTCGAGCGGACCTTCAACTGGCCAAACTGGAAGGAGCCGATCTCCACGGGACCAATCTGGCCGAGGCAGATTTGTCGGACGCGGATCTCAGGAAAGCACATCTGCAGGGTGCTGTGCTTCTGTCCTCCGTGCTGGTATCGGCCAATCTCTGCGGTGCTATCCTTGCGAGCGCTGACCTGACACAGGCGGATCTGAGACATTCCGACTTGAGCGGCGCAGACTTGGCGGCCGCAAGACTGGTTGACGCACAGTTGTGCGGGGCCGATCTCACAGGTGCTAATCTCGAGGGAACCGACCTGACCGGTGCGGATCTCAGGGAAGCGATTCTTCTCTACGCGAGGCTCGGTGGAGCCAATTTCAGCCTCACTGATTTGCGGCAGGCAATCCTAAAATATGACACCCTGTGGCGGGCAGGGCTGGCAGGGGCAATCTTTACGCCAGAGGATCTGGAGGCGGCACAAAAGCGGGATAAAAGTTGGTGACCTCTTTTCCAGCCGACAACAAGCATGACTTTTCCACCAAGAGACTCAAAGTCTCAGTTCTTGCTGACGTGCGCAACCTGGTACTGGACCTCGTAGCGGAAAACTCTTTAGAGACACACTGCTGCACATGCTGGGGCTCCGAGCACAGACACGTGGTCTTGTCTCACCACGTGGCCCCATGGCTGCAACAGTACTCAACTCTGTTGGCGTTACGAGGCCTCCCATCAGAATTTCTCGACGAGCTGAAGAAAACGTACACCCAGTCCCTTATGGCCGGACTCACTCGAGAAGCGGGCCTTCGGAAGCTTGTGCCCTGCTTCTCGGCAAAGAATGTTCCCTTCATTTTGCTCAAGGGACTCTATCTCCAGGAGCGCGTGTATGGAGATCCTGCGCTACGTCCTATGAGCGACGTGGATGTTCTTGTCCGTGTTGAGGACTTCTCCAAAGCCCAGCGTATTCTCGACGAGCACGGATTTTGTCCGCTAGTGACCTGGGGATCAGCCTACCCGGAACTTTTTCGCACCGTCCTGCCCTATGGTAAACCCTCATCCTTCCTACCATCAGTGGACCTCCATCAGAGAATACGGCTCCTGGATTGCTATTTTCTTGATGTCGATGTGGTCTGGGACCATGCGAGTGAAGCATCGATGCACGGCATGAAGGTCCTTTTTCTCTCTCCCGAAATGAATTTTATCCACATAGGACTGCACGCCCTGACGCACGGCCCACTTGTACGGGACTACCTAGACCTCGCTCTCATGACTCGGAAGATCTCACTGGACTGGGAAAAGTTGCTAGCAGTTGCGGAAAGACTCGGAGTGGAGCGCCCCCTGTATTGGCTTCTTCGCCATCTCCGTGAAGGAGGGCAGGTGAGAATCCCCGATACCATCACGTCCGAGCTGGCCGCGAAGCAACCGAGATGGATTGAGGAGCGGCTGATCAGCTCGAGGTACTCGAAATTCTGGAGACTGGCTGCGAGGCTGGCCCTTCTGGATGGTTGGGCCCCACGCTTGAAATATCTCGGGGCTACTGCTCTCTCCCGTCTCACAGGCTGAAGATTGGGAGCCTGTCCAACCGCATATGCCACTACTCAGCCTGCCCAAAATCGGCTAAGTAGACGATTTCGCAAATACGGTGCCCTATTCGCGGCAACGCTGTTGATCCGATTGCGGCGGCACGCTTCGGGAATGGCGGTGTGGGCCCCATTGAGGCGAGGGCGGGCTTGAAACTCGCCTTACCCTCACGGGATGTTGACGGCAAGAGTACCGGCGAGACGCCGGCGCTACAGAAAGCGGCCCCGTCGAATCCTGGTTCTCTGCAAGAATCCCCAGCGTGAGTAGCGGCTGCAAATAATGATGTCCGTTTCTCCCGTTCAACAATGACGGGCGGGCCGGCCGTCCTACCGGTCTGCGATCCTCCCCTGTTTGTCCTTGACACGCAGCAATCGGAAAGAACTGCTCGCAACTGATTTGAGCCACGCACCTCGCTCTTAGCTGAGCGCCTTGATTTTCTTGATGTCTTGCGTTCTTCCCAGCATGACGAGAACGTCGCTGTCTTTGATGACAAAGTTGGCCGGCGGCACGAGGACGAAATTCTCCGGGACGAGCTCTTTGATTGCGATGATATGCACGTTGTACTTGGCACGAAGATTCAGTTCTTTCAGGCTCTTTCCGATGAAATCGTTCGGCGGGCCCACCTGCACCAGATCGAATTCGTCTGCAAGAGGAATGAAATCGAGCATGTTGGGATTGGACAGTCCCCGGGCGACCCGGAGGGCCATCTCGCGCTCGGGGTGGATTATTTCTGTGGCTCCCACACGCTTCAGGATCTTTCCATGATCTTCGTCCACCGCCTTGGCTAGGATACGCTTGACCTTCATCTCTTGCAGATACAAGCATATGAGGATGCTCGTGCTAAGCTTGGTACCGGTAGACACGATCACCGCGTCCATCTGCTCCAGACCGAGAGCGTGCAGATTTTCCTTGTCAGTCGCGTCCAGCAGTACCGCTTCAGTGGCATAGTGGTCTATGGCCTGCACACGGGCCTTGTCAATGTCAACAGCCACAACTTCATGTCCTTCTTCGTACAAGGCCCGTGCCGCGTGAAACCCGAAATTGCCGAGGCCAATGATTGCGAATCGTTTCATGTCTCACCCCGTCTATCCCACCATGATGTTTTCTTCCGAATACTCCACACCTTTTGTGGCTCCAGTTCCCGCAATGATGTATGAG
>CAYZET010000094.1:0-14439 GCA_964477215.1 uncultured Syntrophaceae bacterium
AGCGCCGGAGCATTTCGAGGATCACGTCCTTTCCGGAGACCCAGGGCTGCAGCTTTCCCGTGAGCCGGACTCCGACGATCTTGGGCATGGTGAAGAAAAAGGGCTCCCCTGCCATAGCCATGGCCACATCGAGTCCTCCTGCCCCGATCGAGAGCATCGCACCTGCTCCGTTGGTGGGCGTGTGGCTGTCCGAGCCGAGGAGAGTCTTGCCCGGCACACTGAACCGCTCCAGGTGCACCTGGTGGGAAACCCCGTTGCCAGGCCTGCTGTAAATGACCCCGAATTTGGCTGCAGCGCTTCTAAGGAATCTGTGATCATCGGCATTCTTGTAGTCTGTCTGAAGAAGATTGTGGTCCACGTACACCGCAGAAAGCTCGGTCCTCACCCGCGGCACGCCCATTGCGATGAATTCCAAGAACGCCATGGTGCCTGTGGCATCCTGTAACAGCGTATGATCGATCTTTATCCCAATTTCGGAGCCGGTTTCCATGCGGCCATGCACTAAATGCGCTTCAATGATCTTCTCAGCAACTGTTTTTCCCATGACACTGTCCTCTCATAAACATCCGAGACCTCGCAGTAACAACGGACAATGAAAGTCCGCGGCATTCCTGTCTTCGTAGCGCCGGCGTCTCGCCGGTAATCAGGGAGCTTTCAGGTAACTACTGCCCTGTTGAAAATTGCGATCAAATTCCGGCGCGGCACCGCGGAGTACGGGTCACGAGCCAAGAAGAGCCCCCCACTGCCGAACGGTGTTCCGAACCATCGGATCCGCGCCGCCCTTAACAATTCGATTGTGACACGGCAAAAGTATGTCAACCCGCAGATCCGCTATTCGCTCCAATGACTTCTTGAGCTGCCCTGCATCAGCGGACGCGAGATCGTATCTGCCGATTGCTCCGTCCGCATAGATCGTGTCGCCTGACATGAAGAGCCTGTGCTCTTCATTGAACAACCCGATACTTCCGGCGCTATGCCCGGGAATGTGGAGGATGCGGAAGGGAATTCCCCCGAGCTTCACCTCTTCTTCCCCTTCGAGCTTCCTGTGAGCCTGGATGGTAAATGTGCCGTCCGGGACGCGATACTGGGAACGAATGGCCGACTCGAACATCTTGTTGCCATATACGATTCTGTCGTCGCCCCGTTCCAGGTATGCCGCTTCATCTTTATGAATCCATACTTCCGCGTGCGGAACGGCTTCAAGGATTTCGGGTAGGCACCCTATGTGATCGATGTGGGTATGAGTCATAATGATGCGCTTCACGGTCTTCAACGATATCCCCGCATGCTCTATTTCTTCAAGCTTGTACGCCCCCATTTCCATGAGTCCGCAATCGACCAGGGTATATTCCGCAAATTCCGCCTTGCCGATTACGTACATGTGGGAATCGGGGAGAAACCGATCTCTGCCCGGTATCCACCAGACACCTTCTATTACATTCTCTATCACGTGTTCACCTCTGATGAGATAGGTATGTTGCGCCCGAAGTTATCGGGGGTAGAGCGCAACTACCGTCCTGCGTCTCGCGGACGCTCGTATCATTCGTCGTTCCTGTTCGCGGCGCTGAATATCCAACTCCAATCATCTTCCGGGAGCAGGTTCGTCTTGATCTGTTCCGTGTAGAGGCCCAGGATCACCCATTCACCGTGTCCGTACGCGATCAATTCAGGACTCTGGGGATCGGCCATGCCGAGAACCAATCCCTCGGCTCTGAAAAAGCGCGGAGCCCTGGGATTGCCGCGGACGCCCGCTGGTCGACCGAGAAAGAGCAGACGCTCGTTCTTTGCTACAGGCCTCAGGAACGTGAGCTCCATTCTCACGGAGAGGCCCGCAGATCCCGTGGCCAGGAATCCACCCCAGGCCGTGTTTTCGTCGAATATGGATATGAGGACCGCAGGATGTAGCTCATTCCTGTCAATGCGAAAGATTTCGGCTCTTTCCGCGTCATTGGGGTCTCCGCCCCAGAGAGTGCTGACCAGAGGGGCCCCATCTCCCTCGTGAAGCCTGAACTGCCTCTGGAGGCCGACCACGGACCGATGATGCCCGCACACAAAACAATTCCTGTAGTAGGGAAGCCTTCGAAACTCGTCTGCCGGACGTGAAGGAGCCCACGGGCCAGTGAGCGACTCAGCAGGGGCTATCTGTGCGCTCAAATAGGGCGTCTTGTCCCCCACTTTGGTCACCCGGGCCGCAACCCCTGGATTCCCGTTCTCAGAATCCCACTCCACGCTGAAGACTGCCTCGTCACCGATGCTCATGCCGGATCCGCCGAATTTGAAGCGAACGTGCACCGGATACGAGGGGGTCCCAACGCTGCGCCATGCGTCGAGACACAAGCCCATGGGTATGCCCCCATGCGGAATGCCGATAAACCCCTCATGGTGCAGCTCGAAACAGAGAGATGCCTCGAATCTCTTTTCAGCCGTCTCTATCGGAGTCATTCTCATGAAAGCATCTTCTCCGGTCAGAAACGAGATCGGATTGCTTCTCAGTTCCATGCCATACCCCGCAGCCCTACAATGTGGGCCAAAATACCTAATCATCAGCGATCTATATACAGAGAAACCGACTCACCACCACCCAAGCACAGAGACGCCATTCCTGTCTTCTTGTCCCGGTTCTTCATTGCATAAATGAGTGTGGTCAGCACCCGCGCCCCACTCGCTCCGATAGGATGTCCAAGGGCGACAGAGCCACCGTTCACATTGCACCGGTCCGGGTCGAGCCCAAGCTCGCGCATCACTCCCACCGTCGATCCGGAGAACGCCTCGTTTACCTCCATGAGATCTATCGCCTTGTAATCGACCCCTTCCTTTGAAGCGCACTTGGGAATAGAGAGAGTCGGGGCCATGAGCACGTACTTCATGTCAAGGCCCGCACTGGCCTGGGCTCCAACCCGCGCCAGAATCTCAATGCCTTTCGCCTTTGCCACTTCTTCAGCCATAACGCAGAGTGCGCTCGCGCCGTCGGAAATGACCGACGAGTTTCCCGCTGTTGCGTAACCGTTTTTCTGGAACGCGGGTTTCATCCGACTCAGCAGCTCGTAACTCGTTTGTCTCGGGCACTCGTCCTGATCGAAGACCTTCGGGTCGCCTTTCTTCTGAGGGATCATGACCGGAAAGATCTCCTCCTTGAAACGGCCTTTTTCGATAGATTCCAGCGAACGGCTGTAGCTCATTTCAGCATATCGATCCTGGTCTTCACGGGAGACGTGGTACTTTTCAGAGCACAGATCATTACTGATTCCCATGTGGAAGTCGTTGACGATATCCCAGAGACCGTCGTGGACCATATGATCGTGAAGCGTGTCGTCCCCCATGCGGTACCCGAATCTGGCGCGCTGGAGATAGTACGGAGCGTCGCTCATGCTCTCCATTCCGCCTGCGATGACAATATCCGCATCGCTGAGCTGAATTGCCTGGGCAGCCAGCATCACAGCTTTCAAACCGGAGCCGCACACTTTGTTAATGGTGAAGCATTCGCTTTCGTACGGGAGGCCTGCCTTGAGAGCGGCTTGTCGGGCCGGATTCTGGCCGTATCCGCAGGGCAGCACCTGCCCCATGATGACCTCGTTCACCTCAGTCTTTTCAATCCCGGCACGCCTTACCGCTTCCTCTATGGCTAGCCCGCCGAGCTTGGTGGCACCGATTCCGGTCAAGCTTCCGTTGAACGCACCGAGGGGTGTTCGGCACGCGCTGACGATAACGGCTTCACGCTTTGGGCTCATCCGTTCTCCTTTCCAAATGAACTACCGATAGCACGTTAGGGCTTCTTCACAGAAGCTCCCCGAAACACTCTACAGGTGTCGCTCAACGAGGATCTCCGCTATCTGCACCGCGTTGAGCGCGGCTCCCTTAAGGATGTTGTCAGATACTATCCAGAGGTTGAGGCCGTTCTTTATCGATTCATCCTCGCGGATGCGGCCCACGAGCGTCACGTCCTGACCGGCGGCCAGAGCTGTGAGAGGGTAAGCCAAATGTGAAGGGTCGTCCACCACCTTGACGCCCGGCGCGCTCCCCAGGATCTCACGTGCTCTGTCCGCTGTCAGCGGACGGTTCGTTTCGATGTTGACGGATTCTGAATGGCCGAAGAATGTGGGGACCCTCACGGTCGTGGCCGTGACTCGAATCGCGGGATCCAGGATCTTCCCTGTCTCCCACACCATTTTCATCTCCTCTTTGGTGTACGCATTCTCGAGGAAAACGTCTATCTGTGGCAGACATTCGAAAGCTATCCGGTACGGATACACATTGGTCTTCATGGTCATGTGGGGCTCGATTCCGGCCCACAGCTTATCCAAACCGTCTTCTTTCGTCCAGTCCACCGAGGAGCAGATTTGCTTCGACTGGATGAGCATCTCCTCCAACGCATCCTTGCCCGTTCCGGAAACCGACTGATAGGTCGAGACCACTACACGTTTAATGTGCGCCTCGTCATGAAGGGGTTTAAGCACAACCACCATCTGGATCGTGGAGCAATTGGGATTGGCAATAATGTTCTTGGCCCGGTATCCCCCGATAGCCTCTGCGTTTACTTCAGGCACTACGAGCGGCACATCCGGATCCATTCGAAAATGCGCGGTATTGTCTATCACGACGCAGCCTGCCTCGGCCGCTATGGGTGCAAACTTTGCGCTGATGGATCCGCCCGCGGAAAACAAGCCGATATCGACACCGGCAAAAGAGGATTCCGTGAGCTCCTGGACCGGGTGCTCCTCCCCTTTGAACATGAGTGTCTTGCCCGCAGAGCGCTCCGACGCGAGCAACACGATCTCTCGCACAGGGAACGAACGGCGCTCCAGGACCCGTATCATCATGTTGCCCACAGCCCCGGTCGCGCCTACTACCGCAACTTTGTAGCCTTTATTCTGCATTCCAGATTCTGCTCCTCAAACAAGTGCTTTGCGTTCCGAAAGTCCTCGTGGCGGCATTGTAGCCAGTTGCATTGTGTAACGTTACTTTTCTCCTGGAGCTTTGTCCTTCGAATCGTCTTTCCTGGCACCGTCCACTTCTTGCACAGCCACCCGCTCCATCGAAAACAACCCCGTCGTGCCGTCTTTCTTCAGTATCCATATCCTCCCGGAATCCGTGTCCAGCATAAACGTCTCTCCTTTGACATTGGGAGAGGTAAAGATCTGGAATCTGCCCGAAACGGTTATTGTCGGGCCAGGCTCCTGTTTAATCCCGGGAAGGGCCTCTCTGCCGAGCGGCCACTGACCGTTGCAGACAACCGCGGCGAGAAGAACCAGGGCGATAGCGACCGAGATGGTGACACGCTTCATGTCTCTCTCTCCGAGGAATTTCTCGACTTTCTTATATACCAGCCTCTTCATAAGCCGTCAAACAACAGAATTGCGCCCGAGAACGAGTGCTCCACAGTGCCGAGCCCCGTGATTTCCAGGGGTGGAGTACCTTGAACCCTGCCTGAACCGTTGTTCAATCGTCTCACGAAAATCGGTATACTGAACCTGGAGCATCTGGCGGAAGTTTTGCCCTCCCAGCGCAGCCCTTGCAGATGTCTGTGGTGGCTGCAAGGAAATGGCTTTCCGGAATATATCAGATGATCGACTTCGAGGCATCACCCATTGGAAGTGTCAGCTTCTGCACAAAGAATCTTCTTTAATCTAGGGAATGTCGCCTTCGTAGTTCTCCTGGTTGTCTGCGTGCTCATTTCCGTGGCCGCAGTCTTTTCCCGTTTGGAGAAACAGGAAGCTGCATTGGTTCCGGGGGGAGCGCGCACAGTTGACGCTGCGAAGATTCGAAAACAGATGCTCGATGGCCACCTGTCACCCCACAAGGCTTTGTTTTACCGGCAAGTTCCCCGCTAGAGCTGTGTGTACTGGACTGTGCTTACAGCTCACCTGAATTGCTTTTTTCGTAGCATCCGCGATCAATCTATGGCTCTTTATTTATCAATATATTACAATACTATGAGCTGGTCGCAGGCGCACTGCCCTTGGTCCTGCACCACACGAGAGCTCACAAGAACTAACGAAAGGAGATGTCATGGGAAAACGAGCGCTTACCGCTGCGGTCTTCACCGTAGCTTTCCTCGCTCTGACCGTGGGAGCTTCACTCTTCGTGAGTGCCGGCTCGGAAGAAAGTCTTCCTTCCAAGTCGGACGCGAGTTGTTTGAAGTGCCACAATTATGACAAGCAGTCCAACATCCTTGCAGGCAAGTTCGTCGATTTGTCGAGGAAAGCCAAAACCATTCAGCTCCAGATCGGTCCGGAGATGGAAGTGATTCACTTCGACGACGCGACGGTGCTCAAGAACGCGCCCGCAATGAAGGACATTCCTAAGCAGGAGTCCGTGCGCGTCACCTACGCGAAGAAGGACGGGAAGACGTACGCCAGGGAAGTAGAAGTGAAAAAGGGGCTGGAAGTTCCTGGAGATAAGTTGGCTTCCGTAGAGGAAGTGGCGAAGCTCGTGGCTATGGGCCCGGAAAAAGGTAGGTACGTGCTCCTCGACTCTCGTCCAGGCCCCGCGTACGATGAGGGCCATATCCCCACGGCCAAGAAGATGCCGTTCTTCGCCTTCGACGATCTCCAAGAGAAGATTCTTCCCGCGGACAAGGAAATGCTTCAGATCTACTACTGTAGTGGCTTCTCTTGAGTTCTCAGTCCACTAGCCGCCAGGAAGGCGGAAAAGCTCGGGTACAAGAATGTCAAGGTGTTTCATGCAGGACTACCCGCGTGGAAGAAGGCGGGTCATCTCGTAGTCTCCAACATCGATGCCCTGGAACGGTACAATAAGGAAGACCTCTCATACATATTGATCGACCTCAGACCCAAAGTGGAAGTGGAGAAGGGGCACATACCCAAGGCCGTGTGGGTGCCGGAAGGGGGCATAACGGTCTTGAAGGACCAGTTCCCTAAGTACAAGGGCGCACAAGTTATTCTCTACAACGAAGATGGGCAACTGGCTTCCGCGCAAGAGGCTTTCAAAGAAATTGCAGGATGGGGTTACAACAACGTTTCCGTGTTGTCCGGCGGATTCTCGGAGTGGACGAAGGCTGGTAAGCAGGTGGCGCAAGGACCGGCCGCTGCACGGATCTCGTATGTAAGGAAGCTCTTGCCGGGTGAATTCGAGGTGGACGCGTTCAAAGCACTGGTGGCCAACCCCAAGGAAGAAATCATTGTCCTGGATGTCAGGACACCGCAAGAAGTGGAAGAGGGAATCCTCCCCAAAGCCAAAGCTATCCCTCTGGACACGCTCGAAACAAAGCTCTCCGAGCTTCCCAAGGACAGGACGATCGTGGTCCATTGTAGCACCGGCCTACGAGCGGAAATGGCCTACAACGTCCTAAAGAAAGCCGGCTACAATGCGAAGTACGTGAAGGCCAAAGTGGACTTCGAGAAGGAAAAGAAAGGCTCTTACACGATAGAGGAGTAAGCTGAGGAAAGGGCGGGTATGAAACCCGCCCCTACAGCCACTGCTTTGGTACGCCAGCCGCAAAGGTTAATGTTTCACGCCATAGGAGGGCAGGTTTCAGGTTTCAAACCTGCCCTGAATTGGCACGGGCTCTGAACCCGCTTTTTTGCCGGATCACCGGGAGGTGGGCGGCTTTGTAAGCCTCCTCTAACACGGGGATCTCGACGCATCATCCCGTAGCTCCGGCGTCTCGCCGGTACTGATGTTTCAGCGCGGCCTGGGCGTGGGGGGATTCAACCCCGCCTGAACATTGCCTTCGCCGTCAAGATCGGCGTGTGCTGCTGAAACCGTGTTGCCGTGAATCCGAGGCCCCATTGGCGCGATTGTGTACTTGCATCCATTCCACGGCTGCGAGCGGAACTTATCTGGCCAGACGCCACTCAAAAAGATGTGGAGATCGAGAAACCCCTGGGAGGCGATTAGAGAAGCTGCTGACAGGGTGCTGCGAGAGGTCTCGGTGGTACATGGTTGCGGTAGGGCTGTTTCCAGAATCAAACAGACTGCGGCCGGTTCCTGACGCCGCCGTACAAATGCCCAGGACTCTTGCCCGTGTCATTGAGGTTCTGCAACCATCTGAGGGCTCTGCTCCTCGTGAACGCGAGGGCGTTCGGTATTCACCTGTGGAAGCAACCTGATTGACGTACCGGCAGGGGATACATATATAAGATCAAAAGGCCGGAGTTGAGGAACACGGATGTTTCAAGAAGGCGGAAGCTATGCGCAGAGAAGAGAGCCGCGAGAGAGAAATGCATAAAGAAGAAGCGATCATAGGAGCGAATATCCCGGATCCGAAGGAAATCGAAAAAGAAATCAACGAATTCCTTGCGAATAAGTACGGGAATCGCATACGTGTCATGGGCACTCAGATAGGTCCATGGCCCGGGGCGGAAGAGTCTGGAACGGACCGACCGGTCAAAGAGGACACCTCAACTGGCGGCATCCGCTTTGACATGAAGCCTCAGGAGTTGCATGAGTACTTGGACCGGTTCGTCATTCGCCAGGATGTTGCAAAGGAGATACTGGCTACCAAGATATGCACGCATTTTAACAGGATAAGGCATTTCCAGGAGAAGGGAGATGCTGAGGAAGGTCTTGGAATCGGACGGATCAAAAGCAACATCATCCTGATCGGCTCCACAGGCGTAGGAAAGACCTATCTCATTAAATTGATTGCACAGAAAATCGGTGTCCCGTTTGTTAAAGGCGACGCAACCAAGTTCAGTGAGACAGGATATGTCGGTGGGGACGTGGAAGATCTGGTGAGAGATCTTGTCCAGGAGGCCGACGGTGATATCGAGAGAGCTCGATTCGGCATAATTTACATCGATGAGATCGATAAGATCGCTTCCTCTCAAAACATTATTGGGCTGGACGTGTCGCGAACAGGAGTGCAAAGAAACCTGCTCAAGCCGATGGAGGAAACGGAAGTCGACCTGAAGGTGGCCCATGATCCCGTATCATTGATGGAAGCTGCTGCCCACTTTCAGAAGACCGGCAAACGCCTAAAACGAACGATAAATACTCGTGACATCTTGTTTATCGTGTCTGGTGCGTTCAACGGGCTTGACGAAATCATATCCAGACGACTTTCCAAGAGAGGGCTTGGGTTCGGGGCCGAGCTCAAGGACCGAGAAAAGCAGGTGGAGCTCCTGAAAGCGGTGAAGTCCGAGGACCTCATGCAATACGGCTTCGAGTCCGAGTTTGTGGGGCGACTTCCCGTTACCGCGGTGTTGGAGGACCTGGATGAGGACGACCTGTTCAAAATTCTCAAGAATAGGTACTCGTCGGTCGTGACCGCCAAGAAGCAGGATTTCAAATCTTACGGTATTGACATCCGCTTTACGGACGATGCCCTGCGCGCTATAGCAAAGCTCGCGAACCAGGAGAGAACAGGCGCGCGCTCACTGATCAGCGTTATTGAAAAGGTGCTCGTAGGGTTCGAGCGAGTGCTGCCGTCAACTGAAATTACTCGGTTCACTGTCACTGAGGAGCTTGTCAACGATCCCAAGCGACTTCTGGACGAGATTCTCCTGGACGAAAGCCATCCGGCGGTTACCGACCTGTTCGATCAGGTGGACGCAGCGGAGCGAGCCGATCTTTTTGAGGATCTTCAGAACCGGAGCAAAGAGCTTGAGAAGAACTTCGGGAAGGCCCTGTTCGGCGAAGACCTCCAGGTGGTGGTAGATGCCGCTGTCAATCAGGGACTGATGCCGGAAACGATGTACAAGCGGTACATCAAGGTGGAAAGCGAAATTCATTCATTTGAATCGGAATTCGAGGCCCTCTACGGCCTCAGGATTCGGTTCGCTCCTGACGCCCTCCGAGAGCTCGCTAGACTGGTGCTCAACGGGTCCGAACAGGCACTTACCGTGTGCCGAAAGATCTTCCAGAATTACCACCACGGCCTCAAGCTTGTGATGGAGAGATCCGGAAGCCACGAATTTACCATATCGAAAGAGGCGGTGCGAAACCCCGAGGTTTACCTCAATGAGATGATCCAAAAGACGTACCGTCAGAACGAGTTCCAAGCCTCCACATAGGGGAGCATGTCGGAACTGGTGTGGGCACACTGCGAAACAGACAATTCCACAAGTGCGGTGCTGTGTCCAATCCAACGCATGTAATCAAGGGCGGCGGCGTGCGTCGAGAACGGAAATGGCGATCGCCATAATCGTCACATCGTTTCATAAGTCGGGTTGCGAATTTTCTTGAGCCGTGTTCAGGGAAGGGCGGGTTTGAAACCCGCCCCCGTGAGCGGGATCTCAGCGCGACTTTCCTGTAGCGCCGGCGTCTCGCCGGTATTCTTTCCACTCGCCCTAAACAAAGAGCCGGTTTCGAACCCGCCCTCAAAAAATTCTGTACTCAGAATATGATTTCAAAGATACTCTTACGTCTTCTGCCGCCGAGTTTACGAAGGGGCATGTTAAGAGGAGATTGCGACATGTAGGGGCACCCCTTGTGGGGGCCCAGGGCGCGCACAAGGCTCACCCCTACAGTCCCAGCGGATGCTCTGACCAAGTACCCTCTAGCACGGATACGTGCCGTATTTCCGAAATGGAGCACCTAGAGACCGCAATCGAAAATTCATCTGGACACGAGACGATGGGGATCGTATCACGGACCTGCAGAGGCAGAATTCCGGGGATCGATCCCCTTCTTTTTTCCCGCAAGCTGCTTCTTCACGTGCTCGACCAGTTGACTTATGCTCTCAAATTCCGTGTCCCTCATGCCGCTCGGGCGGGCGACAACCACTACGGCGCAGCCGGTCTTGCGAGCCGCTTCGATCTTGGCCGGCACGCCGCCAGCTTCACCACTGTCCTTTGTGACCAGACATCCGATCCGGTGCTGCTTGATGACCGCGAGATTGTCTTCAACAGAGAATGGGCCACGGCCGGCTATGATGCGCTCTCGAGGGATACCGGCCCGAACTGCAGCTTCCAGGGAGTCCTCATGATCCAGCACCCTTGCTATCAGCGGAACCCTGGCCTTGGTGGCCTCCGCGGCATAGGGAGCAAGATTCCTGGACCCGACGGTGAGAAGGATCGGCTTTCCGAAAGAAGTCGCTCGTACCGCAGCGTCAGCGTGGTTGAGGGCCACGTGCACCACTTCATCGGGTCCTATTACGGCAGGTCTTACCCAGCTTACGTACGGGAGCGACAAGCGTGAGGCAACTAGCTTTGCGTTCTTCCTCACACTCGAAGCATAGGGGTGGGATCCGTCCACAATGAGCTCGATTCCGTGTTCCACTGCGACTCTCTCAAGCCCCTCCCTGTCGAGCTCTCCACTACGACGGAAGATGTTGGCGTGGGACCCCACGTCAAGAGGAACTCTGGTGGCAGTGGAAACGAGCACGTTGAACCCAGCCTCTGCCAAAGCGGTGGCAAGGGGTGCGGTTTCACTCGTGCCGCCCACCAGAAGAATCATACGCCATACCCTCTGGGAGTGACGAATGCTTCGCCCACGATTCGCGAGGTGCTGTTGCCTATGACCACGATGCTACGCATGGTTATGTCCAGGTGAAGGAAATTGTCCAGCGTAGCCACTCGGATCTTCTCTCCTTCAGTTCCAACCGCTGTGCCGATTCCGACCGGGGTCTTGCCTTCTCGATGCTTGAGAAAGATGGTTGCAGTCTCTTCCAGTTGTGTCGTGCGCCTCTTGCTCCGGGGATTGTACAGGGCTACGACAAGGTCCGCGGCAGCCACTGCTTCGAGCCGCTGCCGAATCGTCTCCCACGGGACAAGCAAATCGCTGAGACTGATGCACGCAAAATCGAGCATGAGCGGGGCTCCCAGTCTTGCGGCAATCGCGCTCGCCGCGGTGACTCCAGGAACAATCTCGATGGCAACCGGCACATCCTCGCTGTTCGCCATTTCAAGGGCCAAGCCGGCCATTCCATAGATGCCGGGGTCTCCCGACGAGATCAGGGCTACGGTCAGGCCCTCTTGGGCCCGTTCCAGTGCCGCGCGACACCGCTCCCGTTCCTTCGTCATACCGGACGAGATCAGAATCTTTCCTGCGGTAAGGTCATCAATGAGATCGAGGTACTTGACATACCCCACCACCACATCGCTCGCTGCGATGGCCTCCTCCGCTCGGTGGGTCCTGTCGAGACGGCCGCCGGGGCCTATTCCCACGACAAAGAGTTTTCCTCCGCCACTGCCACGGTCACTCCGTCGCAAATTCTTCGTGGAATTAATAATTTTGTCCTCCTTCCTGCCAAAAGCGCGCACGGTTCAGCGACCGCAGGCAAGTTGACTTGTTCTTCGACGAACGGTGAAGATTGAAAAGTCCGCGGTGACTCGCGGATTTCGTCCGATCCCAAAAAGCGCAGAGGGACCCCGAGAATCCGCGCGGCGTCGAGCAATCCTTGCTCGTCTCGTTTGAGGTCCACAGAACAGAGTAATCGTACCTGCGCGCGGTCCAAGTCTGCTTCCAAGAGAGTGGAAGTGACAGCATCCACGATCTTTTGCGCGTCTATACCTCTGCGACAGCCGATTCCGACGATGAAGCGCTTGACCGCTTCCGTGGTGGTTGAGATCACCGGCTCCGCTCCGATACAATTGCCAACAGCAACGGCCAAATCGTTGGCCCCTCCTTCATGGCCGCTGAGAAGGCTGATAGCCCACCTGCCGCCAGCGTCGACGACCACCACAGCGGGATCTGTCGTCTTGTGGCGAACGTGAGGAGCCACTGCCCTTACCGCTACCCCGCAGGGGGCGATATATACGAGCCCACTGACCCGGTGAAACACTTGGGCGGTGAGATCGCTGATGCTCGAGAACAGGGTAGCCTCCTGAGGAGCCGCAACGTTCTGATGGACGTAAACCGCAACTTCGGGCAGGCTCTGCGCGAGGATTTTCGCTAACCTCACCCCCTGCTCCGAAAGCGTCATCACTGCTATTGTCATTGGTTCTCGCCCGTCTTAAATTCGTGGCAGAAGGCCGGATCGTACAACGCGGACAGAGGCATGTCTAGGGAAAGACCCGGCCCTGTCACGAGATCAGCCCCTCTCGGATAATGACAACGATGGATCGAGAGGATGCTTGAACGCTTTCGATCTCGTGCGCGTCCACTTCGCGAACGCGCTCGTCCTCGAGTGTCAAGTTCTCCAGGACAAAAACCCGCCGGCCTGAACCTCCTTCCGGCAGAAGATGGCGAGCTATCCAGGCGAAGGAACCCGGCCTCCCGCAGAAAACGGCTATCTTTTCGGCTTGGACCAGGCATGGGTCTCCGGCGGGATCCTCTTTGTGAGCGCTCAAGATTCTCGCGTTCGCCCAATCGAGCCCGATTCGAGCAAATGCCACTTGCACGGAGCTCACTCCTGGGATCACCGTGCACCGATCTCGTCCGAAGCGCTCGACAACAAGTCTGCTCAAGCTGAAGAGGCCGGGATCTCCCGTCACGAGCACAGCGACAGACCGGCAGTCCGCAATCTGGTCGAGCCGGTCAAGGGTCGATGCCACACGGGGGCCTAATTCGATTTTCTCGCCAGGGTGCTCAGCGAACAAGTCCAGCAGCCTTCGCGTTCCAACGAGGACTTCTGCAGCCGAGACGGCAGCCCTAGCTGCCGGGGTCACATAATCGGCTGAGCCGGGCCCGCACCCAACTATGCTGATGGAGAATCTGCCCGCTGCCATGGGCCAATATCTCCTGCGGTCCCGAGCACCTCTCCGGACAGATTTACTAGGACCACCGCGACAGGAAAACGCTCCCCGATTCGCTGAGACACTGCCGAGCGAACCCGACCGGCCAAAGCCTCGCTCACTGTAATGCGTTTGTCCTCGGGCAACTCCATCAACAGCCCTTCGACGGTCTTACTTTCAGGCGGTTCTTCGTGCAGAAGCTCGCGAGTCAGCTTTGAGACGAGGTCCACTGCTGCCCTTGACCTGGAGGAGTGCGTGTCCCACTGGTCCATGGCCAGCTTGCCCAACTTCCCCGGGTGGCCCAGCACAAGGAGCTCCTCAAAGTCCATGCCTGACGCCTCGTCCAGCATGAAGCCCCATTCGTTGCTCACTTCTACGAGTTGCTCGGGCGCGGGGTCGAAAAGTCTCCTTGCCGCGTTCACCCCTATCCGGCCGGGCACGAAGATAGGTCGGGTCACTTTGCATGCGGCCGCAACATTCAGCGTACACCTTAATGCATCGCGAAGGGCTTCACCGCTGAACGGTCGGACAATGCCGGAAGTTCCCAGGATGGACAAACCGCCTACCACTCCCAACCGCGGATTGAAGGTTTTTTCGGCAATCTCCTGTCCGCCGGGAATGGATATGGTCACCTCCACAGCATGGTCAGTGACGTCCCTGATTGCATTGCGAATCATGCTTCTCGGAACCGGGTTTATGGCGGGCTCACCAGGTGGAATGGCGAGTCCCGGCTTTGTAACAGTGCCGACGCCTTCCCCAGCCCGGATCACTATGTCACCAGTCGAAATAAATGCAACTGTTGCAGTGACGAAGCAGCCGTCCGTAACGTCCGGATCATCTCCGGCATCCTTCTTCACGGATG
>CAYZET010000095.1:0-12565 GCA_964477215.1 uncultured Syntrophaceae bacterium
TAACTCACCTCATCACGCACATTTGCGGGCAGGCCACAAAATGACGATCTGCCACTTGAGTCAGAGCATACGGTTCATCGTGGCATACTATTGCCCCACCGCACTCCAAACATCGTCCGTAAAACGGACATCCAGCGATGTACTCGTGAGGATCGGGGAGAGTACCCTCTATGGTGGCCAGGTGGCTGCGTACAGGTGTGTCGATCCCAGGAACTGATTGGAGCAGAGCACGAGTGTACGGATGCTTTGGGTATTTGAAGAGCACGTCTTTCGGCGCGAGCTACATGACCCGCCCGAAGTAGATGACAAGCACCTCATGACTGATGTCCGCTATCACTCCCAGGTTATGGGAGATAAAGAGGACGGCCATGCCCAGCTCTTCCTGCAGGTGCTTGAGCAAGTCCAGTATTTGAGCCTGTATGGTGACGTCCAGCGCTGTGGTCGGTTCATCTGCGATGAGAATGCGAGGGTTGCAGATAAGGGCCATGGCGATCATGGCGCGCTGACGCATGCCGCCGGAGAGCTCGTGCGGGTATGCGGTCAATCTACGTTCCGGCTGCGGTATTCCGACTTTGCCGAGCATCTCTATGGCCCGGTTGCGTGCCTCAGTTTTCGACACATCCGAGTGGAGCAGCAGCGTTTCCATGATCTGGCTGCCAATAGTATGCAAGGGACTGAACGAGTTCATTGGCTCCTGAAAGATCATGCTTATGTCGCGGCCTCGAATGCTTCTTGCCTCTCGTCCGTGGGGATCGAGCTGTACGAGGTCCAATTCTCTCGGAGCCCCGTTTCCGTTATCGATCCGCAATAAAATCCTGCCTTCCACGATTTTGCCGGGGGGGGGAACAATACGAAGAATGGATTGGCCGACGACGCTCTTTCCGCTTCCGGACTCTCCCACGATTCCCAGTGTCTTGCCCGGCTCCACGGAAAAGCTGACACCGTCCACTGCTCGGACGGTTCCTTCTTCGAGCATGAAGTGGACTTTCAAATTTTCTACCGTGAGAACCGGAACCATGGAGATTACCTCGAATAGGGATCGACCGCGTCACGCAACCCATCGCCCGCGAAGTTGAAGGAAAGAACGATGATAATCACGAAAGCCACCGGAATGAGAAGCCATGGGTACAGGGCAATGGTGGTCACGTTCTGGGCCTCTTTCAGCAGCACTCCCAGACTGGTGATTGGAGGCTGCAAGCCTATCCCCAGAAAGCTCAACGCTGTCTCGGCCAGAACCATGCTCGGTATCGCCAAGGTTACCGTGACGATAATATGGCTCATGAAGGACGGCAGGAGATGTCGAAAGATGATCCTTCCGTGGCCCGCACCGGAAAAGCGCGCTGCGAGCACGAAGTCTTCTTCTCTTAGAGCCATGAGCTTGCCCCGAACCATACGTGCCAGGTCGGTCCAACCGATGAGGGAGAGAATAACGGTTATGGTAAAGTACACTTTCAGGGGCGGCCAGTGGGGAGGCATCGCGGCCGCAAGCCCCATCCAAAGCGGTATACTTGGGAAGCATCGGATTATCTCGATGAGCCGCTGAATAACACCGTCCGGCCAACCGCCCGAGTATCCTGAGATCCCTCCAAGAGCCAACCCAAGAACAAGGCTGAGAAAGACACCCACCATCCCGATCGACAATGAAATCCTGCTCCCATATAAGCACCGGGTAAACAAGTCGCGTCCCATCCTGTCGGTCCCGAACAGAAAAAGCTCACCGGGCTCCTCCACCCCGAACAGGTGCAGGTCACTCTCCCAAAGGCCCCAGAAAAAATAGGGTTCACCGCGCACGAAAAAGCGGATCGGATGTCGTTTGGCCGGATCTTCGACGTAGCACATTTTCTGGGTTTCAACGTCTACTTCCAGGTTGCACCCGTACACGAACGGCCACCGTAAACGTCCCTCCTCGTCAAAAATGTGGACACGCGATGGAGGGGCATATATTGCGCTCAGATGCCTGGTGTCCCTCGCATACGGCGACAGAAATTCGCAGAAAGCGGCGGCAAAATACATGCCTATCAAGGCAACCAGCCCGATCATGGCCAGGGTGTGCTTCTTGTAGCGCCACCAGACCAATTGCCGTGTTGAGGCATTGAGAAACTTCTCGGCTTGAGCCCGATCTGAATTCATATCCCTTCCCGCGCTCCAAATCGAATCCTGGGATCCACCCACGCGAGCAAGATGTCCGAAATGAGCGTCCCAACCACCGTCAAGATGCTCAGAAACATGATGAACGTCCCTGCAAGGTGCATGTCCTGACTCAGGAGGGCACTGAGCAGGAGCGGACCCGTAGTCGGGAGATTCAACACCACCGCGGTAATGGCGATTCCCGAAACCAGCTCGGGTAAGGTCCAGCCTATGGTGCTAACGAGTGGGTTGATCGCCACCCTCACCGGGTATTTGAGGATTAGTCGCGTCTCAGAGAGACCCTTGGCTCTCGCCGTCGTCACGTACGCTTTTCTGAGCTCGTCGAGTAGGTTCCCCCGAATGATCCGAATGAACTTCGCTGTATTAGCCGTCCCAACAATCAATACCGGAATCCACAAGTGTTTAAACAGATCCACAACCTTGGCGAAGCTCCACGGAGCAGTTGCATATTCTGGAGAAAATAGCCCGCCTATACTCATGCCCAAATAAGCATAGGAAATCCACAGGAGCACCAAAGCGAGGAGAAAATTCGGAGTCGCCAAACCGATAAATCCCACGACCGTAAGAAGATAATCCAACCAAGAATACTGCCTGACCGCGGAATATATGCCTATGGGAACGGAAATCGCCCAGGAAAATAGGAGCGTGGCCACCGATATGATTACGGTCAGAGTGAGCCGTTCGCCAATGAGCTCCGACACCGGCTTATTCCATTCGAATGAGTGACCGAAATCCCCGTGGAGAAAGTTCCACGCCCACTGGAAGTACTGAATGTATATCGGCTGATCCAGCCCGAACCGTCGTTTCAAAGCTTCCAGCTCCGCATGATCCACTGCCTCTCCGCTGGCCTGCAATTGAGCGACGTAGCTCGTGAGAAAGTCCCCCGGCGGCAACTGTATTATGATGAACGAGATAACTGAGATTGCCACCAACGTGGGAATCATGGTCAATATACGGCGAATCACGTATGCGAGCATAGACAGTTTCCCGGAAAAAGTGCTGATGAAACGGCCAAAAGATTGTTCTTCTCTAAGTACGCCATTTCGTAGATACGGTTGCGCACTTGTACCACACCGAAGGCCGAGGACCGGAATATTACCCGGAGGCCGGCTTCCTGCTCTTGCAGGAATGCCCGAGCCACGTTGTCACCGAATTCTAGCACCAGTGTACCACGTATAGCCCCATCTCACTTCTTCTTCGCAAAGAAGAACTGCTCCGGATGAACAGGTCCCGGGTTCGGATAGGTCCAACTCTGAAAATCTTTCTTCGGCACATTCAACATGTTCGGGGCCACCACATAGAAGTCGGGGGGATCATGGACCAATCCCACCACCCAGAGGTTTTCTTCGTTCGCTTTGATGATTTTCGAGAACAGCTCCTGTTTCTTGCTATCGTCTACGGTCTTGAGGATACTGGTATAGGTTTCCATCAACTCTTTGAGGGCCGGCGGTGGCTCTTCCCCAGATTTTCCGTCGCTCTGGTACCATTTCGCATACAGCGGGGCGTTGAGACTTTCCGAGCTGTACGGGAAGTACCAGCGCGGCTCGAGCAGACACTCCATACCTCCATCGCCCGGCCAAAGGGCTATGTCATGATCCGCATTTTGTGTCCGTTGTCGGAAGAGCTCCATTGCCTGTGCCTTGACTTCTGTTTTAATACCTACAGCGTTGAGGTTGGACGCGAGTATTTCAGCGGTGTCGACCCAACTCTGTATGGTAACCATGACGTCCAGGGCTATCTGGATACGCGCTCCGTCTGGCCTCATTCGCTGTCCGTCAGGTCCCTTCTTGAGACCCATTTCGTCGAGCAACTGTTCGGCCTTGGCAGGGCTGTACTCCACATATGCATTGGCATACGAGGGGCTATAAAAGCTGGATTCCTCCAGGGGGGCCGCTTGTCGAGGCTTTCCCTTGCCGCGGTATACGATCTTGTTGATCTCGTTGCGATTGACCGCGTAGGAAATTGCCTTTCGGAATCGTGCATCGGACAGGATCTCTCGCATCACGGGATCCTTGTGGTTGATGTTCGGCGCCATCAACAGGCCTACGGAAGCAGTAGACATCTTAGGGACGAGCTTGTAGTTGCCTTGCCCTAAGTTGGCCAGCAGCAGAACAGAATTCTGCATTCCTCCGAGGCGCCGGCCCTGGAAGTCGATCTCCCCTGCGATGGCCTTGAGCAGAATTGTCTGCGATTCCGCTTGGAGATCATGAACTATGGAATCGATGTAGGGGAGCTGATTGCCTTGAGTGTCTACCTTCCAGTAGTAGGGGTTGCGTTCCATAACGAACCGCTTGCTCGGAGCCGGAACGGTAGTAACCCATGCGCAGATCGAAGGCATCTCGGGGTTGACGAACAGGGAATGCCTCAGGCTTGACATATCCTGAAACAACTTCACCCATGTGGAAACTTTGCGCTCTGCCATGAGCGCCTCCAGCTTTTCCGGGTCAGCGTACGCTTTGTGGAATTGCTTGAGATAATGCTTCGGCATAGTAACGAGGGCCATGGCGTGCGGGCACGCGAGCTGCTCGAGGAACAGGCCGTACGGCTGGGCAAATTCGAACCGAACCGTGTAATCGTCCAGTTTGGTGACTTTCGGGGCGGCTTCGGTCGGGGTGATCCACTTGGGAATCGAGGGTGTCAGCTCTTTGTTGAGGAGGACGTCCTCCATGTAGAACATTATGTCATCAGCGGTGAACGGATGGCCGTCTGACCAGCGCACTCCTTTTCTCAAGTGAAAGACAAAGACGCGACCTTCCTCCAGCACCTCCCACTTCTCCGCAAGGTTTGGAAGAATCTTGTACTGAGGACTCCACCGCACCAGCGGATCGTACAGGATTCGCCGGGCGCCTACGAGGTCCGACAGCCCCGTGTATGCGCGTCTCCACTGTCCACCGTATTCCCCCGGCCTGTCTATGGGCTTAACTACAGCGGGAGAAGGAGGCAATCTTTGATCCACCGGGGGAAGCTCCCCCGCTTTGACCCTTGCCGCGAGCTCGGGGGATTCGTTGAACGCCAAGACTTGCTGAGAGGTACCGCTACAGAGGACGAGTGCAGCTACAAACACCCCCATCAGAACTGCCCGTTCCACCCGCTTTGCCATATCGTCTCCTTTCATGTACCCACGATTCGCACCATGATCACATCTCAGACCCCGAGTGATTCGTCCGATGCTTCGTCCGTCAGCATTTCTCTGGGAATACAACGCCGGATGAGTAAGGACACAAAACATATAATGCGTGCGTTCAACGGTAAGGTCAAGACGCGCTTGCGCCCCCCGTGCGTCATTGGATGTTTTTTTTCTGCCGCTCAAGCGCGCCAAGTGTCCGTGCAGATTTGTTTCAGAGCCAGACGACAGCGAATTCGCCCGGCTCGTCTCAGAAGGGGATCTCGTCTTCTGGCGGGGGAGGATAGAAGGACCTCTCATCGGGCCCTCCACCGGACGAGGCCTGTTTCCTGCCAGTTTGAGGACGCTTGTTGCGACCGGGTTCCTCTCTGCGTTCTTGATTTTGCCCCGGACTGCCGAGCATGATCATGTCGTTGGCCACGATTTCCACGGTCGTGCGCTTGTTCCCGTCTTGATCTTCCCAGTCACGGCTTTGGATACGCCCTTCTATGTAGACCTTCTGTCCCTTGCTGAGATATTCGCCACAGATTTCTCCAAGTCGACCCCATGCCACAATACGATGCCACTCCGTCTTCTCCTGGTCCGAGCCTTCCTGATCCCTCCACGTGAAAGTCGTGGCCAGGGTAAAACTGGCCACTGCTCTACCAGAAGCAGTGTAACGAACTTCGGGGTCCCTGCCCAGATTGCCGAGCAGCATCACTTTGTTCAAAGACCTCTGGGCCATGCTCTCCTCCTGAGACGTTGAATGACGCCGGAATTGCTGTTGCAAGTGAGGAACCAGCGGGGTTATCCTTTCCGAAAGGTCACCGGTTGTCAAGGGGTCAAAGGCAGTAAGATTGCCCGCGTGCCGGTGCGAGGAAAAGGAGTCCTGTTCTGACTATTCGACAGAGGATCAAGCAACTTCTCACAGAGGGCGCCTATACCGCCCGCGACATTTCACGTATCCTGGGGATCAAGGAAAAGGAGGTGTACGAGCATCTCCCCCACGTGCAAAGGAGTCTCGGCCGAAACGCGTCTGTCATATTCGAGCCTGCTCGATGTCTGTCCTGCGACTTCGTGTTTATCAAGAGAGGGCGGCACACAACTCCGGGACGTTGCCCTGTGTGTCGTTCGGAGAGCATATCGCCGCCCGTTTTCGGGATGCGGGAGAACATGTAGTGGACTTCCGAGAAATCTGGAGGTATATGGATACGCGCTCAGACCTGTCATATGAGCTATGGTGTGGTCCACTGAGCTTCTCGGCAAGAGCGGGGGCCGAGTTTCAAACCTCAATTCTTCGAGCCGCCTGAATTGCAGATTCCCAGGTTGCAGCCGCAATGGTATGTAGGAGCCAACCCCATGAAACTCGTTGTCTTTAGCGATCTTGACGAAACATTGCTCGACGGACAGACCTATAGTTGGGAGGCCGCGACGAATGCGTTGTGCGCGCTGAGGGAGCGGTCCGCTGCACTCGTTCTGGTTTCGAGCAAAACGCTTCCCGAGATGATTCCCATTCATGAAAGCTTGGGCCTCGACACCCCTTTCATTGTGGAGAATGGCGGAGGAATTGCACTGATCCCCTCAGCGCCTATCAACTCGTATCTCTCCCCGGAGCTTCTCGCCAGGGGGCAGCGGAATGGCGATCGCGTGTTGATTCCACTCGGGGTGCAATACAACGAACTTGTTGCTGCCCTCCACGAGATATCTGAGGAGACTGGGATCACCGTGAGAGGCTTCGCGTCCATGTCCGAGGACGAAGTGGCTGCACTGACGGGACTTTCGGTGGCCGATGCCGCCAAGGCACGCCAAAGGGGCTTCGATGAACCTTTTGTCATAGGGGAGCCTACCTATGAGAAGGGGTTGCGTATAGAGGCAGCAGCAGCGGCACGCGGGATCACTGCTGTTCGAGGGGGAAAGTTCTGGCATCTGATCGGGCATAAAGGTAAAGGCAAGGCGGTCTTGATCATCATCGAAGCTTTCCGGAAGTTCTTCGGGAGCGTCCATACCGTGGGGTTGGGCGATGGGCCCAATGATTTTCCCTTTCTCGCCCTCGTGGATAGCCCGTTCCTCTTGGGAGGCGCGCAGAAAGGATTCGACATTCCGAAAGAGATGGGAAGGGCGCGGCTCATTGCGCGTCCCGGGCCGGAGGGGTGGAATGAAGCGGTGACAACTTTGCTGTCCGAGCTGGAGAATGAGCTCACCAGCGGTGGAGGCACGCCGTAGCCGCGTGTGCGGGCGGTATCTCCGTGTCAATGCGGCCGGCGAACGCCAAGCAAAGCAAAGGAGCGGGAAGTGGGCAAGAAAACGGTTCAGGTCAAGCAAGTGCTGGCAGACATACGGGCCGGCATGCATGATAATGCTCTCATGCAGAAGTATGAATTGTCCCCGGGGCAACTAAAAAGCCTGATGAAAAAGCTTGAGGATGCCGGCCTCGTCAAAAAGCCAGTCGAGGAGTTAGCCCCCGAAAAACCATCATACTATGACACCTTCTTTACCTGTCCCGCATGCGGATTGAACGAACCGGGGGACTTCGAAGAATGTCCCCGCTGCGGCGTTGTAGCCGCGAAATACCGGCCATCGGAAAAGACTGGAGCGCTCCAGTCCCCTGAGAAGAAAACCGATAAGGCAATGAAGTTCGACACATGGAACCAATCCATGCCGCGGTCCTACCGGGGATTGAAAATACTCGCAGCAGTCATTGTCATTGCGGCGGTGGCTGTAGCGGTATTCATGGTGAACCAGTACCTGGAGAAAGAGAGAAACGCATTCCACCCGTCGGATCGGGAGCAGACAGATGTCCAGCTCGATGAGGACAATCCTTCCGGGACAATTCCGCCACAGTACAAGGATCTGATCAAAAGGAAATTGCCGAATGTGGCACCCCTCAATCCGGAGCTGGATTCTCACATGCGCGACTCGATGGAGGGCATCGGAGATGCTCTGGACAGGCGCAACAGGGCCCGGAAAGATCTTATTGATCGACAGTAACAGGAACGGAGAAGCCCAGAGAGACGATGCTCGCCAGACATCCGTATGGGGGTTTTCCGCTTTGCTTTGCTGTTGCCTGCGCTGAGCCGATCGTTTAAGCTGTGAACCATCAGTGGTCGAGAGGAATATAGCTTATGTCGAGCTTGGACATCGTCCGAGTAGATTCAAAACAAGATATGGCGCAGTTTATCGATCTGCCCTGGGCAATATACCCGCGCGATTCGCTCTGGGTTCCGCCCCTGAAGCGAGATGTTCGCAGACTTCTTGACACGGAAAAGCACCCCTTCTGGGCGTTCTCGGAACAAGCTTTGTTTCTCGCTCGCAGGGGCTCCACGATAGTGGGCCGTATTGCCGGCATAATCGACAATAATCACAACCGGTACCACAACGAGAAGGCGAGCGCGTGGGGATTCTTCGAATGCATGGAAGACCGGGACGCGGCACGGGGACTCTTTTCAGCCGTGGAGCAGTGGGCTGCGGACAAGGGAATGGAGCTCATCCGAGGTCCTCTCAATCCCTCCACTAATTATGAGGTGGGACTGCTGATTGACGGATACGAGTATTCTCCCACCATTATGATGCCGTGGAATCACTCTTACTATCCTTCGCTTGTCGAAGCATGCGGGTTCGAAAAGGAGAAGGACCTCCTCGCGCTTCTCATCACAAGTCGCGACCCAATCAATGACCGAATTCACCGTCTTGCGGAGCGAGTCAAACGAAAGGGTAAGGTATGGAGCAGAAACGGATCGAGGAAGAACGTCCAATCGGAAATGAAGCTGATTGCGGATCTTTACCGGTCCGCCTGGGCGGATAACTGGGGATTCGTTCCTACCACGGAAGAAGAGCACCGTGAGATGGCGAAAAATCTCCTCCGGATCATGAGGGAAGAACTGACGTTCTTCATCTACTACGAAGATGAATGCGCGGGATTGGTGATGATGTTGCCTGACATTAATCCCCTGCTCAAACGGCTGAACGGGAAGATCGGATTGACCGGTTTGTTCAAGTATCTCTGGTACCGAAATGACGTGAAGGGATTGCGAGGGGCCATGTTCGGAGTCAAGAAGGAATACCGGAAGCTGGGACTCCCTCTCGTAGCCTTCGATCATGTGTACAGCCTCGCAAACGGCCGTTACGACTACGTGGAATTCGGCTGGAACCTCGAGGACAACATGGCAATCAATAAGTTTGAACTGGACATGGGAGCCAGAATCACCAAAAGGTACCGCATCTACCGGAAAACGCTGTGATGCCGGACACTACAGCACGATAATCGTGAGTTGCTCCGGTCCATGCACACCGATTGTCAGAGTTAGCTCGATGTCCGCTGTTCTGCTGGGACCTGTGATCAGGGTTATGTTGGTGGGCAGCGATTCGCTGAACGAGTCAAAGAAGTCGTCAAGCGTGGCATAGATGTTGTCCGATGACACGAGCGCTACGTGGTGGGATGGCAAGAGACTTGCCTGCACCGGTTTTTCTCTGTGGCTAGAAGAGATCAGGCTGCCAGTTTCGGCAATGGCACCCAATACCTCTTCAACACAAACATTGGCTACTGTGTAATCGTCTGTCCTACGATTCGACGGCAGACGCAGATCCTTTTCCGCCTCCGTGACGGAAGGACAATAGATCAACTCAGCGTCTCCCACGGCCCTCTGTATGGCTTCATCCAGCTCCTCTCTATTTGCTACGCGCGATGCGTGGGCTCCCACGTTCACAGCATTGGTAAGAAACCGATTGATCGTCACTTCGTCGCTCAACACTGTCCTCCTATCATTGCCCTGATAAGACCCCGACGCTGGTCCCGTTTACACGATAAAGCGCGTGCACGCACATGATCCTCCGGGGGCGTTCTGGCAAAAATCTCTGTCCTCGCAGTCACAATGGACTACGGGAGGCCGCGGTATTCCGGCCCATGCTGGAATCCGTTAGAATCCGGCGTCTTGCGGGACCCATCAATGGCGCCCACATGCCGCCCTGCTCCTGTCTTCGTAGCGCCGACTTCTCGCCGGTAATCAGGAGACTTTCAGGCAAACCTGCCATAGGCTCAAAGCCCCTCGGCAAGGACCTGAGCGATGTGTTTGACCTGAACAGAGCCGTTCCGTCTCCTCGTGGCGTCCGCAATGTTCATCAGACATCCATGATCGCATCCGGTGACGGTATCTGCGCCGGTGGCAACAATGGAATCCACTTTTTCGTCCGCGAGAGCCATGGAGATTTCGGGCTGCCGGGCCATGAAAATCCCGCCGAAGCCGCAGCACCGGTCCGCGTTCGGAAGAGGCACAAATTGGGCCCCCTGGAGAGATTGGAGAAGTAGAAGAGGCTCTTCGCGTACTCCGAGCTCTCTCGAGAGCTGGCATGAAGCGTGGTACGTGATAACTCCGCTGGAGCGCAAGCCGGCATCGTGGGCTCGGAGAACGTTCACAAGGAATTGCGTCAGCTCATACGTGCGGCGTGCAACCGATTCCGCTTTTTCTCTCAACAGTCTGTCATTCTTAAACAATTCCGGATAATGGTTCTTGACCATCGACGCACAGGAGCCGGAAGGGATCACAATGGGGTCCTCCCCTGAAAACACCGAGAGAAAATGTTCAGCAGCTTTTTTGGACTCTCGAGAATATCCCGCGCTGTCAGGAGGCTTTCCACAGCAGGTCTGACCGGAGGGAACGGTCACCTCGACACCGAAATGTCTCAGGAGACGAACCGTGGCTTCCCCGGTCTCTGGAAAGAAGGAATCGACCAGGCAGGTGGCAAAGAGGTTTACTCGCATGAAGATACATCTTTCAGGTCATTTTTTTGCTGCAGCTTATCCGGCCTCTTCGCTTCGGTCAACCAAAACGTTGGGTCGGTTTCCGGTCAACTTTCTTGTCACGCGGCTCACACGCGTTCCTTGAACTCTTCTCCCAGCAGCCCTTCTGGCCTGAGAAGCAGCACCACGATAATTACAATGAAAGCAAGGCTGTTCTTGAAAGCCATGGAGAGAAATCCCCCAGTCAGCGCCTCCGCGACACCCAGAATGAGACCCCCCACGATCGCGCCGGGAAGGCTGTTGAGACCGCCCAGGATGGCAGCGGCAAAGCCCTTGAGGAAAGGCTCGAGCATGAAGAAGGGATCCAACAGAAGAGCTGGCGCCAGGAACAGACCTGCCAGGACCCCGAGGGCTGCGGCTAGGCCCCAGGATAGGGCAAGCACCTGCCTCGTTGGTATTCCAAGGGTCTGCGCGGCTTGCAGGTTTTCAGAGGTTGCGCGCATGGCCAGACCGATCTTTGTCCGTTGTACGAGGAGGTAGAAGAGGATGCAGCCGAGCAAGCTGATTGCTAGCGTGCCCGCGCTGAGCTGACTCAAGGTCACCGATGACACTTTGTACACTTTGAATTCGGACAAGGGGAACGGGAAGGACTGGGGCTCCGTTCCGCCGAAATAGGCGACCGCGCCCTGCAATATGAGTCCCAGCCCGAGAGTGAGAATGATCTGTCCGAGATGCGTGGCATCTCGCCTCTGCGCGGGCACGAGTATGCCAAAGTAGAACACCATGGCCAGTACCGCCCCAGACAGGAGTGAGGCGAGCGCGGCCACAGAAAACGGCACATTGAGACTCAGCAGGGCAAAGGCCACAAAAGCACCGCACGTGGATATGTCGCCGTGAGCAAAGTTGAGGATGCGCGTAGAGCGATAGATCAGAACGAGACCGAGTGCAACAAGCGCGTATACCGCGCCCGTGGACAGTCCCGAAACCGCATACTGGATGAACAGTTCCATGCACGTAGCCCCCTGTCCGTATCAGCGGAATGGCCAATTCTTCAAGTACACTCGCGTCTTCATCCAACGGCCGGCAAGTCCCAACGGCTCGAATATGAGGATGATCAAGATGGTAACCCCGAAGATCACGGGAACCATTTCCTTGTAGTCGCTGAAGAGTTGAGGGACGAGTACCACAAAGGCCGCTCCCATGATCGAGCCCTCTACAGAAGCCAGCCCTCCGATGATGACGGCGACAAACAGCGTGATGGATACCATGAAGTTGAACATGTTGGGCTCGAGATAACCGACAAACAGCGCGTACAGAGCTCCTTGAATACCCGTGTAGAACGAGCTGATGGCAAATGACAGCAGCTTGTGTCGCGTAAGGTTGACGCCGATGACCTCCGCGGCTATGTCATTGTCCCTGATGGCAATGAAAGCCCTGCCCATGTACGATGAAATTATGTTGTACGTCAGCAGGGCAAATCCCAACATGAAGATGAAGTTGAAATAGTATGAGAACGTCACAGATGACATGCCAAACCACGGCTCCAGCTTGGGAATGCTCAACCCCATGCGACCGCCGGA
>CAYZET010000095.1:12575-14203 GCA_964477215.1 uncultured Syntrophaceae bacterium
AAGCAGCTCCGAGTTGACGAATATCTGATATACCGCTACTCCGAAACCCATGGTCGCAATCGCCAGGTACGGCCCTTTGAGCCTGAGCGAGGGAAAGCCCACCAGAATGCCGAACAGACCTGCCACCACGCCTCCGCCCAGGATGCTCAAAGACAAGGGAATCCCGAGCCGAATCAGATGGCCGAACGTGTAAGCGCCTATAGCCAGAAAGCCTGCCTGGCCGAACGAAATCTGTCCCGTGTACCCGATGAGGATATTCTGGCCCATAACTCCTACTGAGTACAACCAGATGATGGTCACTATGTAGGTCATGTGCTCAGGTCCGTAAAATGGCAGCAGGAGCACGGCCACCACTAAGGCGCTCACCCATATTCGCGTCCACGGCTTCCGGATGAGCTGCAGCTCTTCTTTATAGCTCTCGATAAGGTCCATTATGCGCCAGCCCGATTCTGGTAGAGAGAGTCAATCAGCTCCTTGTAACGCTGTTCAAGGTAGCGCCGCTTCACCTTCTTGGTCGGGGTGACATCCCCGTCTTCCTCGTAGAAACGTCGAGGCAGAAGAGCGAACTTCTTGATCGTCTCCACGTTCGAGAGCGTCTTGTTCACCTTTGCGACTTCCCCCTCGATGAGTTTTCTGATCTCGGGATTCTGCGAGAGATCGGCAAAGGTCGTGAACGGGATCCGGTTATCCTGAGCGTACTTGGTCACGTTGTCTTCGTCGATCAAGATCAAGCTGACCAGATATTTCCTCCGCTCTCCGATTACTACGGCGTCCTGAATGTACGGACTGAACTTGAGCTTGTTCTCGATGAAAGCAGGCGTGATGTTCTTTCCGCCGGCTGTGATAATGATGTCTTTCTTACGGTCAAGAATCTTGAGAAATCCCTCTTCGAGCGCCCCTACGTCGCCGGTGTGCAGCCAGCCGTCTACTATGGTTTCCGCGGTGAGCTGGGCATTCTTGAAATAGCCCTGGAAAACGATCGGCCCCTTGACAAGGATTTCCCCGTCGTCTGCTATCTTCACTTGAGCACAGTCGATAAGCTCGCCCACGTACCCCCACTTGGGCCTATCCACTCGCTGGATGGCTATGACGCCTGTAGATTCGGTCTGGCCGTATCCTTCCCTCAGCGGAATGCCGAGGGCATTGAAATACTCGAAGAGCTCGGGGGACGCGGGGGCTGCTGCACAAACCGCCCATCTGACCCTCTCGAAACCCAATTGCCTCTTAAGATGAAACAACACTGCCCAGTAGCAAGGCCAGTAGAGCACGGACCAGAGGGCTCGGCTGCGACTTCGTGGATCGCTCTTCACGTACCGCAATCCCACAACCATGCTGAGGCGATAGAGGGATCGCTTGAGCAGCGTGGAGTCAGACATCTTGATCTCAATCATGGACGCGAACTTCTCCCAGATGCGAGGAACGCTGGCAAATACCGTGGGGGAGACTTCCCTGAGGTTTTGTGCCAGCGTGTCGATACTCTCCACAAAGTTCACGGTCCCCCCGGCCCATATTGCCTGAAACAGGGAAATGAGATTTTCGTAGATGTGCGCCAGAGGGAGATACGACACCATTTCGTCCGTGTCCCTTCCCTCGATCGCGTTCATGAACGATTCCGTCACGCTGACAAT
>CAYZET010000096.1:0-14199 GCA_964477215.1 uncultured Syntrophaceae bacterium
GGATCAGCACGATTGGCGTGCTCTGCCGGCATTGCTCGCGATATCTTCGCTGGCCTTGGGGGCCGGCTTCATTGGTCAACTGTTGAAACAAAGGAGTGTGTAACGGTGGACATCGGGGCGCTGGTCAAATCCTTTATTTACCTGGTGTCGAGTGCACTTCTGTACCCGACCCTCTTTCTGCTCGCATTCCTCGTACTCTGGACTCTGGTTCTTACCGGATCCATGGCAGCCGAGTGGCTTAGTCGGCCTCGACGTCCAATTCTCGAAGCGTCCGAATTGGATAGGCTCATGAGGGTGGAAGCCTCGAGGTCCGCGTGCTCGTATCATGTCAGAGCTTACCGCGCCTTGATGTTCGATTTCCTTAACCAGGGAAAGGTATTGAATGAACCCTTGATCGAGTTCCTGCTCCAAGAAAAGTCGGCGGAGCTGTGGAAGTCTCTTGACCATTTGAGGATGGTAGTACGGATTGGCCCCGGACTGGGCCTTATCGGGACTCTCATTCCCATGGGAACCGGGCTCGCTGCATTAAGTCAAGGGGACATAACCAAGCTCTCTTCAGATCTCGTCATCGCGTTTACCACCACGGTGGTGGGTTTGGCGGCTGGTCTCACCGCGTATTGCTTCTACTGGAAGAAGAAACGGTGGATCGAGCACGACATCCGGCAGATGGAGCTTCTTGCAGAAGCAATGACTGACAGGATCGCCAAGCAGGAGTTTTCCCATGAAGTTCATGTCAAGACGCAGGCTTTCTCGGGTCGATGATTCAGATGATGAAGACCCTATGAGCGGTGTGGCGAATCTCTTCGACATCGGGCTCGTCTTCATCGTGGGGCTTTTAGTGACGCTTTTTGCGGCATATCGTCTGCAGGATTTGCTTAGCGAGAAATCCAACATGACGATCATCAAAAAGACCGAGGCTGAGGACTTGGAGATCATCATGAAAAAGGGCAAGGAGATTAAAGCCATGAAGGTCACCAAAACCCAAGCCAAGGGCGAAGGTGAGCGTCTAGGTACCGCGTATCGTCTTCAGGACGGCACAATGGTCTATGTGCCTGAGTAAGTGGGAGATCGTTATGAAGTCTTATTCCAAGGCACTCGTACGGTTGATAGCGGCGCTGGTATTGGTGTTTGCGGTCTTGACAGAAAATGTACCTGGAGCCGATTATCCTGTTTCGCTGCAGGATTCGGCGAATAACACCGTAATCGTGGAACGAACACCCCTGCGCGTCGTGTCCCTAGTACCATCAGTCACCGACGCTATCTGTGCAGTTGGAGCTCAGGATTCTCTTGTGGGAATCACGTATCATGACAAGCAACCTGCAACGGACTCCCAGGTCATAGTGGGAGGATATTTCCAACCATCGGCCGCGAGAATAGCTTCTCTCCAGCCGGACATGATATTCGTGTCCGGGATTCACAGACAGATTCGAGATATCTTTCGGGAATCCGGCATAACCTTGATCCAATTTGATGACCGTTCCATTGACGAGACGTACCGAACAATTGAATACATAGGGAAAATATTCGACCGAAGACAACAGGCAGCGGATGTTATTGCAGGAATCAAGAATCAGATCGAAAAAGTCGGGCAGAAGGTCGCACAGATTGATCCATCGAAACGCAAGCGTGTCATGCGGCTCATGGGCTCGAATCACATAATGACTCCCGGCGACGATTCGTTCCAGAACGAGATCATCCGAGCTGCGGGCGGAATCTCGCCTAGATTAGGCAAGAACGGCGCTGTCGTGACGATGAGTAAACAGGAGTGGCAGGACTTCAATCCACAGCTCATCTACTACTGCGGAAGAGAATGGGAGCTGTCAAAGAAGTACTTCGACCAACCTGGCTGGCGCGATGTGGATGCAGTGCGGCACAAGAATTACGTTCGGTTCCCCTGTCAGCTCACGTGCCGAGCTTCGGTCCATGTTGGCGATTTCATCGAGTGGCTGGCTGCGACCATCTATCCAGAGGAATTTCACTCAAAGGAAGCAAATGTCATCAAGGAGGAAGAGATTGTTGCCCGGCCCGTGGAGCTTAATCTCGATTACGTAAAATCCGCGCGAATAATCACGAGCATTATTCGTGACTTCCCCCATCAGACTCTCCTCATTGATCTCAAAGAGCCGATGGCCGCTCTCAGCTCCATAGAAGGGCCGCTCTCATCGATGCAAGCGGTTGGAAACCATTACCTCCCTCCGCCGGCCTGGAATCTCGGGCATGCAACGCCGTTGAAAGAGCTTAAAGCCATGGTGTGCGGGGGTGTGGGACAGGATGCCGACAAAACCACCTTGCTCTTCACGGGCGCGAACATGCGCAACGTGTCCGTTCAGATGCAGCAGTTCAGGGACATGGTGGTGTACGCGCTTGTTACAGCAGGGGTGGAAACGAATGCGGTGAGGTGTGGAACAGACTCGGGCGACTTCTACGAGCTGGGCACTGTGAACATTCTGATACTCACCAACATGCAATTGACACCTCGATCAATGACCAGGGCTATCATAGACGCGACTGAAGCGAAAACCGCTGCTTTGCAGGACCTCGACATCAGAAGCTGTTATACCCCTTCGGTTCAGGCCACGGGCACGGGCACAGACAATATCATAGTGGTCGAGGGGCGAGGACCGAAGATTGACAATGCTGGTGGCCATTCCAAGCTGGGTGAGCTCATTGCCAGGGCTGTGCATGCCAGTGTCCTAGAGGCCATAGGCAAACAGAATGGGCTGCATGCGAAAAGGAGTATTTTCCAGCGCATGCGCGAGAGAAACATCGAGTTGTTTGGCATCACAAGTGATTGTCTCTGTGGCTCATCCGAGGACAAACAGCGCTTGGTAAATCAACTGGAGGAGCTCCTCCTTCAACCCCAGTATGCCGGGTTTATCGAATCTGCCTTTACCCTTAGCGATGCATTCGAGAAAGGGCTGACGTGCGATCTCGAAGCTTTTGAGCTCATGTGCCAGGATATCTCCAACAGAGTCGCGGGGTCGACAGTGACTTCGAGAAACACGTACATGAAGCAGGAATTTGCTCCCAAGGTTATTCGCATGGCCTTTGACGCTCTGATAAACGGTTTGCTGAATCGGCGATCGAGCCAAGAGAAGAAGTAGGATAACGACTCATTTAGCTAGCACAATTAGGATAGCGTACATGAGAAGTGTTCGGATCTGCTGTCTGGTAGCTCTGCTTCTTGGCGGCACGGGCGGAGCTTGGGCTGAGGAGATCGCTTTCCTCATATCCGACTCAGACACCTTCGTGGTCCAGGAGGCGGTGAATAAGCTGGAAATTCCACCCGGGTTGAAGGTGAGAGTCTACACGCCACAGGAACTGGAGCAGAGCGAAAAGGCTCGATCAGCAGTTGAAAGAGCAGAGGTCATCATCGCAGACGTCATGATCGCGGAGCTTACTGACTATTTGCTCGCCCACGTTGATTTGAGCAAGAAAAGGATTTACGCGGTGCGGGGGTCCAGGAATGACGGCGATCTTCGCAAAAGGGGCTTCATTTTCGATGAAGAAATCAAGAGCTTCTACCATCATCTGGAAGCCAAGAATGTGCAGAGCCTCATTCAGAGGGTGGCCAATAAAGAGTTTGACCGGTTCATCCTCTACGAAAAGCTGAAAGAAGGACCTCTCCTGGGCGTTTACCATCCGGAGGCATCTTCCCCGTTCGCAGATCCGGAACAGTATCTGGCATGGTATCGCACACGAGCAACTTATGACCCCAAGGCACCCGTGGTCGCTGTGATGACGTACACCATGAGACCGGAAAGCGGTCAGATCGAGCATGTTGATTACGTCATCCGCAGGCTGGAAAAGGCCGGATTCACCGTCATGTGTCTTTTCGGATGGGACCCTGAAATCCTTGCAAAACTCGTCAGGGACAGGGATGGACACCCGTACATGGACGCTATCGTAGCCTTTTCTTTGAAATTCCAGTCAGCCCTGGACGAAAAGGTTTTAGAAACGTTGCAGGGACTGGACGTGCCCATCTTCAACCTGCTTAATCTTCACTACAGCACAATCGAGCAATGGACGAAAGACCCTATGGGCCTCAAACCCCTCGAAGTCGGCTGGGCCATAGCGAATCCCGAAATCTCCGGCCTCATAGAACCCAGTGTGGTCTCGGGAAAAGTGACGAATACGGATCCGGATAGCGGAAAAATGGTGTACCTGCACAAGGCAGTCGAGGAGAATATCGAAGTGCTCATCCCCCGGATTCAGTGGTGGATCTCACTTCAGCGAATGCCGAACGAACGGAAACGGGTCGTTATTCTTATCTATAACAATTCGCCGGGGAAACAGAATGTTGGAGCCAGCTACCTGAATGTGTTCGCCAGTCTGACCGAGATCCTTAGCCGTCTGAAATCGGAAGGTTATCGCGTGGATTCCGAACAAGACATGACCCATCAGGCCATCCGGGATCTGATTCTGAGAAGCGGTCGCAACATCGGGAACTGGGCTCCCGGTGAGCTGGAAACGATGCTTCAAGAGGGCAATATCGCCCGGATACCCCTCGAAACGTACACCAAATGGTTTTCGCAGCTCCCGGAGCCTTTCAGGCTAGGAGTACTTGATCAATGGGGAGCGGCCGAGGCATCAGACATCATGATCAAGAATGGACAAATCATCATCCCCGGTATTCGTCTAGGAAACGTCATGATCATGCCTGAGCCGTCACGGGGATACACCGATGATCCTATGAAGCTCTATCACTCGCCCACCCTCTTTCCGCATCACCAGTATGTCGCAGCGTACCTGTGGATGAAGCACGTCTTCAACGCCGATGCTCAAATCCACCTCGGCACGCACGGAACCCATGAGTGGCTACCGGGAAAACAGGCTGGTCTTTCTCCCGCGTGTCCGCCGGACGTACTTATCACGGATATCCCCAGCCTCTATCCGTACATCGTTGATGATGTGGGGGAAGGCATTCAAGCAAAGCGCCGCGGCCGTGCCGCGGTCATCGATCACCTCATTCCCGCCGTGAAAGAGGGCGGACTATATCAAGAGTACAGCAGGCTTTACAGCCTTCTCAGCCAATATTATGCTGCCCGATCTTCCGGGGGCGAGACAGCGCAGGTCCGGTTGGAATCGATTGCGGAAATGATTCGAAAGCTTGGAGTGGACAAGGACCTGTCGCTGACCGAAATTAACGATGAGAGCTTGGAGAAAGTGCAGGAATACCTTGTGGAGATGCAAGGCGACTTCATGCCGTACGGAATGCACACGTTCGGGATTTCACCGGAAGGTGAGGCTCTATCCGAGACCGTCAATTTCATCCTGAAGATGCACCCCGATCGGGACGGAAGTGATATTGGGGACCGGCTACGCCGATGCGGGCCTCTTGAATTGGATCGCCTTGTTCACGGGCTAAACGGCCGCTATGTCCCGCCAGGAACAGGGAACGACCCCTTCCGGAATCCCAAAGCCATACCGACCGGGAAGAACTTCTACGGCTTCGATCCTGCCAGGGTGCCCTCACCCGCCGCGTACGAGCTGGGCGTCAAAGCAGCCGAGGATCTCATTGCAAGAAGCCTCGAACGGGAAAACCGATATCCGGACAAGGTGGCAGTCGTGCTCTGGGCAACAGAGACAATTCGAAACGAGGGAATCAATGAGGCCACCATCCTGCATCTGCTAGGCATGAAACCGAAATGGGATAGCAGCGACCGAGTCGAAGACGTGGCTCCGATCCCTGGAGCACAACTCAAACGCCCGAGAATCGATGTCCTTATCGACGCTTCGGGGCTATATCGAGATCTGTTCCCCAACATGCTTCAGTACCTTGACAAGGCGGTGCAGAAGGCAGTGGTGTTGACGGATGTGGAGAATCTGATCCGCAAGAATAGTGATGAAATCAAGAATACCCTCATTCAATCGGGCGTTTCGGAAAAGGATGCGACGTCCATGAGCCGCTTGCGGGTCTTCTCGGAGAAGCCGGGGAATTACGGGAACCGAGTCACAGAAATCGTTAGCGCGTCCGGGCTGTGGCAGAAAGATGACGATGTCGCCAAAGCGTTCGAGAAATACACCGGATACGCGTTCGGCCAGGACGTGTGGGGAGCCGAGGCTCAGGAGGTATTTCGCACAAACCTAAAACAGTCCGATATGGCAGTTCATTCCATCTCGTCTACCGTGTTCGGCACCATGGACAATGATGACATGTTTCAGTACCTTGGGGGGCTTTCTCTGGCCATAACCAAGCAGAGCGGCAAGACACCCGACACGGTTGTCAGCCTGCAGCGACGTCCCAATGAAGTCAAAGTGGAGAGTCTATCCAAAACAGTAGGGCAGGAGCTGCGAACCAGGTACCTCAATCCCAAGTGGATTGACGGGATGAAAAAGGAGGATTATGCCGGAGCCCGCGAGATGTCCAATTTTGTGGAATATATGTGGGGATGGCAGGTCACCACACCTTCTGCAGTGGATGAGGCCAAATGGAAACAGACATTTGAGGTATATGTGGAAGACAAGTACGGTCTTCAATTGAGAGAATTCTTTGACGGCGCAAATCCTTGGGCATATCAATCGCTTACCGCACGCATGCTCGAATCGATCCGAAAGGACTATTGGAAGGCGGAGGATGCGGTAAAACAGAAGCTTGCCACGGAGTACGCTCTCAACGTTGTTGAGAAGGGAATCGCGTGCTGCGATCACACGTGCAACAATCCCGCCTTGAACCAGATGGTCGTGAACATCGTTTCTATTCCCGGAGTGATGAGTCCTGAGCTGATCGAGCAGTTCAAGCTCGCTGTAGAGCAGGCTACGAAAAAGAGCCTGGATCAACAGGCAGAAGAGATGAAGCAAACGCAACAGATGCTGGCCCAGGGATTCGAGAAACAATCTCAGCCTGAGCAGCTCAAAGAGCAAGAAAAATCAGCCGAGGATGAGAAAAAAGAAAACGTCGACGGATATAAAATGGAAGAGATGGACTCTCGGGACGATGTCTCCAAATTGCCGTCATCTGGCGCCCAATGGTACGCTTTGGTGGTCGTAGTAGTTCTTCTAATGCTTGTGGCCATCGGGGTGGTCTTGAAGAGTAGACGACAATAGGGGCTGCGGAGGGCGTGCAGCCTAAGGGAGAAGCGTAGCCCCCCGTTCCGCGGGCTGCCTCTTCCAAGAATGCACGCTGGAAAGCGTGCACTACATCCCGGAACCCATAACCCCTCAAATGTAGGGTAGCTCCGCGTGCCGCGGGGCTGCCTCTTCTTAGAAGCTGCCATTTTTTTGACCAAGACGAGGCGCGCCATGTCAAGGAATGAAAAAAATGCGGCGGCTCGAGGGCCGGGCCGCCGCCCTAATGAGAGCATCCGTGCTTTGCTCTCGTCTCCCCAAAGGTGGCACTTCCCTGGGAATCGTTCAACTGTGTAAGAGGATTTGTGGCATAGGCTTTCACCTTGCGTGTCTCTCGGAAGACGGACTCCCCACAGTCCGTCCGGCCGCACAAGTTTTTCTGTACTACACTGTGGGTTGCTATAATCAGTCACGGGCAGGTTCAAAACCCGCCCTCACCTTTGCCGACAAAACTAATGTGCAGGCGCAGGGACCGGGAACCCCAGGCTGCGGCATCGTGACAGAAAGCCGCTCAAGGCCCCACCCCCCAGATCGGACAACCACATGCCGGATGTCGCGCACGCTGGCATGTTTATGTTTGCGCCTTGGCCATTCTCCTGATTCGCGCGATTGCGAGCGGCCTGTATCAGCGCAGGGCCTTCCAGGTAAGATTCCTGAGCAAGCCATTTTTGCAATTCGCAGAGATCGCCCCGTTTCACATATCCCAGATTCCGGATTTCCACCCTCGCGAACTTGTCCGGATCGCGTAACCGCAGCTCAATGAGATCGTCCGGAAGCACAAGGAACATCTCTCTGAGCTCTACGGGGCCGGACTGGATCGCACCCTGATCCTTGAGCTGCCAATAGCCCTTGAATGCAAAATGTCGATACGTCCAGATCCTGCGACGGAATGAAGCCTGATCTACTCGTTTGTGAATCAGCGCCCAGATGCCGGGACAGGTAGCCCGAAAGCAGACACCATCAGAATAGCCGATCTGGACAGGTTGGTCCGTGCAGGTAATCTCTATTCCGCATTCCGGCTTCGGATCCGGCAAACGCGGGAAAGACCCCTGGGGCTGCCCTTGAATCGTGCATTTCGTCAGGGGCGATCCTGCCATTGAAGTAGTCGACAAACAGCCTAGGAGGATCATAAACGCGCCAGTCATACACAGTACGATACGTATCATATTCGTGCTCCGATTTGCTTGTAATACCCTGTCGAAACCCATTGTCTACCTGTTGGAAGCCCAGCGAAGCGGCCACCTGCGACTCAGCCAACTCCCCATTCCGGTGAAGCCGTTCAGCCCTTCGTTGAGCGATCCATAGAGCCGTCGTTGCATCCGCTCAAGATCGGCTACCGTAGGTAGCTTCATCTTGTTGAAATCCAAGGTGGATTTGATACCGCCATAGTAAGTTCTGCCCTCGTTGGGATACCAGGTAGCCTCGCGCGAAATGCCGTAAATGGAAGGCGTCGAACGAGATCCCCATAAGGCGTATTGGAGATCAGAGAAGTTGTTAATGCCGAAGTATAGAGTTGCTTCATTCCCAAATATCTTCTGCTCGAATGCAACATCTCCCCACTTTGCAGTAGGGAGCGGTTCTGCGACGTTGAACACATCATTGATACGATAGCGACTGCCAACGTAATGGTATTTGATGTCAGCCGAAAAACCCCACTCCTGATTGTTGTACACCAACACGAGATTGCCCATGTCCCTCGGAGTCTGATAAAGCTCTTTGTCTTCCGTTGTCAAAGGCGCCAAGGATGGATAGAAGTTTGCACGTACCAGAACCTTTTGCCTCGTCCAGTTTCCCTTGAGCGTCCACCGAGGGGTTATTCTCACAAGTCCCTCGAATTCGAGGCCCTGATGTGAAACACCCGGGACATTCACATTGCGTTGATTTCCCAGATCGTCCTGGCCGTAGAGTATCTCGTTGTCCATATCCATTTCGTAATACGTGAGGCCGGCATAGATGTTGCGAGTGATCCAGTGACGAATGCCGACTTCGTCAAGGGTCCCCTCGTCAGGGTCAAGAAGCCAGAACGGCGGGTCAGGAGGACCGAAAAACGAGGCGTAGTTCACCATATCGTCAAAATTCGGAAAACGATACGTCCGTGAATGCCGATAGTAAATGCTCGATCCCAGCTCCCGATCGGTAATGAGGCCCACGCTCCACTGGGTCGCGCTCTTGGTTCGGCCTAGCCGCTGAGCATTGGTCACAGTTCGTGCCGGCGCCGCCCCGTTGGCGTACAGATCTTTCAGATCGTAGTTTTCGAACCGCCACCCGAATCCGAATGTGACGCGATTCCAGAAAGTAGCCGTGTTCAGGATGTAGTAGCTTAAGGATTCCCGATACCCGGACTGCTCGCCGGAATGGCTCAGGATCCCTGTGGAGCTATTGAACGAGCGAGATTCACGACCAAACTGCCCGTCATACCAGTCGATGCCCCATGTCATTACGTTGTTGAAGAAACCAAACAGCGTGTCGTTCCGTGTATAGAGAAGAGTCATTCCCTGGTCTATCCATCGATTGTCCGACAAGCCAAAATAGCTGATTCCGTTGACCCGATGGTACTGTCGACGATAGCTCCCTATGAGCTCAAGCTGTCCAAGATGGTCCCCATCATAAATGAGCCGGCCGATGGTCACCGCGTCCCACGTCTCGCTCGGGCCGTCCCACACCGGAGAATAGTAGTAACCATAAGACTCGAAAATACGAACGTCACGGGTATCTCTCCGTTCCCACTCAGGTCTCAATATGTACGTGGCGTTGCCGACGCGCTGGTCAGAAAGAAGCTGCGAGACGTCAAAGGTGAGGCGAGGGGTGATTTTCCAGTTGACGCTCCCTTGGCAATTGTAAAGTGCCCAGGGACCGGGACGGGGCACGAACTCCTCGTCGATCCCGTTCCCCTGGTACAAGCGGAACCCTTCCGTATAATAACGGCCGAGAAAAACGCCCGCAGCAACTGGGCCTTTCACATAGTTGTAGCCAAGCCATTCCTTATCCGATTGCCACGATCCCGCTTCGGCCCCCGCGAAGACGCCGGGATTCTGACGAGGCCTCTTGGGAATCACGTTGACCGCGCCGGCTATCGCCTTGTTGCCGAACTGCACCGTCCCGTCTCCTCGAAGCACCTCGATACGATCGATCAACTCCGGGAATACGAACATATAGTTTACAGACTGTCGCGGTTGGTTTAGGCTTCTTCCGTCATAGAGCAATGACACTCGATTGGTCTGCTCATTGGAGAATCCCCGAATTACGGGTGCGGAATCGAACGGTGTGGCAGAGAAGCCAGAGGTATAGAGTCCTACCGTTCCTTGAAGCATGTCCGGAACCCCTCGATACCCAACAGATTCCACGCCCCTGTTTTCAACAACACTCACCGCGGAGTTGACCCGAGAGATATTAGTAGCCGTCCTGGTGGGCGAGACCACCTCTCCTGGGGTCAACGGGAAATCCGATCCGGCAAATCCCTGCGGTGTTTGACGATCGGCACCGAAGCCGTCGGTAGTCGTTCCGGTCTGTGCGCTCGTGCGTCGTTGCGTTTCCTCAGGAGCAGCAACCTCGACAGGCGCCAGTGTTTCCTCCCGAGGGGCGGTTCGTGCTCCGCCGGGGGCTCCTGCCTCTTGCGCCCATGCCAGGGGTGGAATTGCCAATAATACCATCCCAATAATCAGGAATAAGCAGCCTATTCCTCTGATATCACCAAACCGTTGCATGAGAGCACGGTGAAACCGTTTCTCCCTATATGATGATTGAATCATTTTCGATCTCCTTTGGACCCTCGATTCCGTAGCTTGCGTGTGCTGACGAGAAGCACGTGCAGTTTTCCTGGCGTGCTTCAGCGCATTGACGGATAGGGGGAGGGAGATCGGTTCATGTCACCGAAAAGACGCCCTCTTTGGAGGACGCGGCTCGGCAGACCCCAGAGGCCGGCAAGAAGGCCTGCAGGCTCCAGGTATGGGTACTCTGCGTCCTCTACCATGCTGGCCGGGATATTCGGCGTACAGGGCGGTGGACACGCCGCCCGCGGCAGCGGAGAAATCGAAGGACCCGAAGGCGCGCACTTCATGGGAGGCGGACACGGTGGCGGACAGGGTAAGCCGCACTGCGGCTGCGGAGGGAGGCACGTGATCTGAGGCACATAGCCCGGCACGGGACCGCCACATCCAGGAGGTGGACCGCCCTGCTGTTTGGGTAATGACAGGCACGGGTGGTACACGGGAAGGAACATGTCCGAGACCCGAAATGGCGCAGCAACGAGCGCTCCAACCAGACCAACAGTGTGAGTCACCACAGGTTCGATAGGTCCCTGGGAGCGATAGACAACCGGAACCAGCCTGTTCGGATCGTGTCGAGGAGGCATGGCCACCTTCCCGCGAACAGGGATCGAAGGGTCCATGTGGGCCGCTGGACTATGGCCGATCCCGAAAGTGGGCGATGGGGGGCAGACGGGAGGCCGGGGCATATGAACAGGTGCTCTCACAGCCGGGGCATGTTCAACGGTCCTGGGTTGCGCAGTCGTATACTGATAAGGCTGGCAAAGTTCGGCTGCATAAGAGGAATCAGATGCGAGCCCTCCGATACATCCTATGATGAACGCACACAAGAAACTCCAACCATACGAATTCATGACAATCCTCCAAAAAAGTGCGTACTACGTCAAATGGGGACACTTATCCTCTTCGGAGACCTGTCGGTCTCTCCGCAAGTCTCGCGGAATTATGCTTCACCACGCGAGAGATCGATTAGCTCTCGTTCGGATTCGCGCTTCGGTTGACTTCCTGACGATGAGAGACGATAATGGCGGGTATCGGGACCTGTGCAAACGATCCCGCCTGCCCCAGGGCGAGTCTGCCAACTGGCCCGGGGCACCCCTCATCACGCAATGGAGACGGTCATAGGAATTTCAATGGAAACAAAAAACCCTCCCACTTATTCAGTGCGAGGGGCTAGATGAGCTCGTTATCCCATCACCCGCCCTCGCAGGTTTTTGCGGGATGCAGAGTCTACCTGCATATTCTGGCTTCCGGATTACCCTACTCTCCGCACCTTCCCACCTCAATCGCCGAGGCAGTGGCGTGATATCGGATTTCGTCCCCGGTCACAGCTGCGGGGCAGCGACGGCTTCACACCGTCTTCCGCAGAAAGACTCTACTGTCCTGTTAATCTGTAGACTGGCACTTAACGCTATCACAGGGCTTTCGTTTCTGTCAATATATTTCTGCCTTCGATACGGTTCGGGCTTCGGACGCCATTTCGTAAACATGGCTGCGCATTCACTTCAGCTCTCTTCAGAGAACCGCGGGTTTGAAACCCGCTCCCACATCCAGTGCTGCAGTACCTCTCCCGCAAAGGTCAACGCTCCATCCCACATTTCTGACGGCAGGTTTCAAACCTGCCCTGTATCGAGACAGGCTCTGAATGACGCCATGGATATACAGGGGGTACCTCATTCTTCCAGTTTGGTTTTTCCCGTGAAGATGATAGGGACAGCGTACACCAGATGTTGCTCCTGGAAGAAATCCGGTACGCTCGGGAAATCGTCAATGGCCTTCTGCAGGATTGCCGTAGCAGTCTCGTCGAGTACCTTCGACTCGGACGAGTGCACTATCTCTATGCCGTCCACGTGTCCATCCCTCCATATTCTGAAGCGGAGGACCACCTTTCCACGCTCCTTCTTCTTTGCTGCTCCACGTGGATAGTAAGACGCTTTCTTGATTGCTGCTATCACTTTGGCTTTGAAATCCGTAAGGTCGTGCCCTCGAGCGGCGCGCCAAACAGTCTGACGGCTCGCAACCTGCGGGATCGACGCAACTGACTCCGGCGTCGCTTCCTGGGTTCTTTCATTATCCCTCTCCACGTCCTTTTTCTTCCGATCTTCTTCTTTCAGCTCCTGAAGCTCCGGTTGCTCTTCTTCAGAGTTAAACAGGTCTGTGGGTTCCGGCGAGGAGCGCGCTAACACAGGGGGGGCAGGTGTCTCATCATCTTCGGTTGTCTTCGGTTCGTGCTCCTTCTCAGGTTCGGGCACTTCTTCATCCAATTCTTGTTGCCTCCCCTCATCCTGTGTCGGTCGTGACTCCGTTGCCGCAGCCGCATCCACCGCCGCGGGCGTGGGCGCAGACGCGGTCTGTTCATGGTCCGCGACGACCTCAACGAACAGGCATTCCTCTATCCCATTCACGCTTCCTGCGGATGTCCGCTGCACGATCCACGGTACTCCCGCCATGAAAAGGAGACCATGCAAGAGCACAGAAACGGTCAAGAATGGAGCAAATCGAATCATCTTGCATCCTTGGCTTGGACTTCCGTGCCATCTTTCTTGCTGTTTGTGATGATCGCGAGCCTGTTCAACTCACATTTCCGAACCATGTCCAAGAGGTAGACAACCCGCCCGTACTGACACGAAGTATCCCCTTTGACAAGGATCCGAGCCTCTTTGTTGCTTGCCGCCGCAGCGCGCAGACGTGCAAGCATGGTCTCGTCGTCAACCGGATCCTTGTTAAAGTAGAATACGCCTCTTTCGTCGACGGAAACCACAATCTCTCGATTCTCCAAGGTTATCCGTTCGGCTGAGGCTTTCGGAAGATTCACTTTTATTCCCGGGGCCACAATGAACGTGGTCGACAACATGAAGAATATGATCAACAGGAACACCATATCCACGAGTGGTGTCATGTCCAGTCCGGAGGCCTCCTGAGCGTGCTTGCGACGAGTCCACATGATTCCTCTCTCCAATCCCGTGGTTCAAGTCCTCGGCCTACGCAAGAAGCGGCCTCAGCGCAACTCGGCATACTGAGAAGGTGTGGTCTCAGCAGGAACAGTGTATGACGCGTTTGCAGACAAGGCCCCGGCTGAGGGCTGAGTCATTTGGCCCGGAACCCGCGTCCCATTCTCGATTCTCATCAGATGCTCGGTTAGCACGACAACCTCTTTCTCGAGAGCAAGCGACAGTCGGGAAGCCCGTCCCTGTACGTATCGATGCATGATCACGGTAGGTATTGCCACGACAAGTCCTGCAAAGGTGGTGATGAGTGCTTCGGATATTCCTGCGGCTAGCATGGATGGATCGCCAACTGAGTGCGCGGCGATCGTCTCGAAAGCCTTGATCATCCCTGAAACGGTTCCGAGCAAACCGAGCAGAGG
>CAYZET010000097.1:0-2646 GCA_964477215.1 uncultured Syntrophaceae bacterium
TTCCCGAAAATGTCCCCGAGGGACGCTCGCGGTCCTCAGATAACGGCGAATCCGAGGGAAAGAATTGATCGTAATCCGCACCCGATCCGGGGGTGGTCGCCCTCGGCGCGGGACGTCGTTGGGGCGCCTCTATTTCGACTCGCTCCAGTTGCCGGGAGGTTTCCGATTCTTGGGAGATTGCCGGGATGTCCGCAACCATTGCCAGTCCAACGGTGAGAAACAGCACACTGAGAAAAAACCTATATTTCGAATAAGACGCACTCATGATATGTATCCCTCTTAACGGCAGCGTATGCATTGCCGTGAACAAACGAGAATTACTTGACTCCACGAAAGAAAGACCTTCTGCCGTCCACTGCGGTCGGCCCTTGCCCGGTCTCCGTCACTCCTCGAGAGAATGTTATACCGGACAGAGTGGAACAGCGTCCGGTCCGCAGAGCCTCGTCTAGGAAGCCGATGGTACCCGGAGCGCACACTGTACGGCAAGGGAGTGAGCGTTTCGTTTCGCCCCTTGCGAGGATGGACAGGTGCGAGCCCTCTTGGCAAAAGCTCCCGGGCAGCCGGGACTCGCTGCCCGGAAAAAACACAATTGAGGGAGCCAAACACCGCATCAGGTCACGGTCCTGGAAGGATCGGCGGTGTGACCCTCATGTACCCCGTGCCCCTAAATGGAGGCGAGGCACAGGACCATCTACCCGTCCCGAGCATGTTTTTCGGGGCTCGGATATCTCTTGCGAGCGGACCACATGGCCCATATTCCGAAAACGCCGAGCAAAACACCGGCGCCCACAAAAAACTTGGCGTAAGACGCTACAAGAGGTTTGCTGAAGGACTCCATTAGGAGTCCTTGTTCAACTGCGATTTCCACGTTCGCGGCATGCCCGCCGTGCTCGGACTCCGCGATCACTTTGACCGACCATTTCCCGGCACGGTCAGGCAGGAAGGAGACGACTCCATTCTTGTCGGTCCGTCCCTTCTGGTGCGGGACCGTATCCCCAGGGCCAAAGATCTCGTACGGTGAATAGCTCGCTGGATCGTTGGGCAAGAAAAAGAACCGTGCGCTGATGCCACGGTTCTCCACCTGATACTCGACGGAATGGGCTTTCGCCCCTGACACCAGCAGAAGCGGAAGCAACATCGTGAAAAGTAATCTCGCCATTAGTTGGCCTCATGTACATGGGTTTTCGGAACGAAGAGAGCGGCGCTGCACTCTGTGCTGCGCGTGCGCTTTTTGTCCTGACATTCGAAAGATCGTGGTCCTTCTGCCACGCAATTCGCACTCTTCGCCTGAAGGTCACTGGATCTCGAAGGTTATCGTTGAAGCTAAGTGGAGCACGTCCGCGTCAGGATCGTCCTTGACTGGCACCCTGTGCTCCGCCTTGACCATCTGCAGGCCAGCCTTTTCGATGGTCACACTTGCCTTTCCTTCCTGATCGGTCTTAATCGGATTCTTCGACTCCGAGGCATGCCCGCCGCCTGGTGCGATGACTACGCCTGTCACCGGCTTGCCATCGAAGACGACCTTGATGGAAAGCTTGTCTCCCACTTTGAGTGTCATTGGATCCTTCAGGGGCACGACTTCAAAGCGTTGGCCCAGAGGCTTAGCGTTTTCCGCGCTTTCGGACAGGAGGCCCTTGCACCACTGCTTGCTCTTGATCGATTCCACTATCTCGTATTTCCCCTTCCCCTCTCTCCTGGTGGCTTTTTTCCAGCCTTCCGTTGTTTTGAGCCAGTACCCTGAATCATAGAGTGCGCCGATCACCACCGGCTTACCCTTTGGCGAGAGGGATGCGTTCTCCTTATTTTTCACTATTTCAATTTCAACAGCCTGGCCGTTGGCATCCAATGCTTTGGGCTCCTTAACCAGCGTAGCGTCATACGCTTCAACTTCTCCGCCATGTCCCCGAAGGACAAGCAACTCTCCGTTACGCTTCTCGATCCAGGTGTCGTGGGCCAGTACCGCCTGGCCGGCAATCAACGTGACAACCACCGCTAAAGCGACTCTCTTGAACATATTTCCTCCAATGTTGAACTGCTTTTGATTTTGTATGCCGTACCGTCTCAGAACCAGGAGACGGCTGATTCGTACGCTGGCCCTACATCCTCCATTGCATCAAGGCAAAGAGATACGATAAACAAAGAGCCATTCCTGCTTCACCTCAGAGCAATGCCAATGTTCACCAAAACGAATACGTGAGCCCTGCGGCAAGATCCCATTGGGGCTGAGGATCATAAACGAGAAGATTGTTCGACACCCACGTGTAATCCGCCGAGAATTCCCTTGGTTTGCATCGCGAGGAAAAGAAGGATGACCATCCGTCGCCCTTGTAAGTGAGCTTGAAATTGTACACGTCGTAGTCAGGTCCGTACACTGGTGTGGCAAGTTCAATGGCGGTCCCACTGCTCCGGTAGTACGGAGCTCCACTGGTATATTGGTAGTACAGATCCGCGAGTACCTCCGAAGCTTGGCCAAAACGCTTCTGGATGCTCACCCCTGCTTTGATGTTGTGCTCGGAGATGTCTGGCACAAGAATTTGGCCGGGGGTTGCGGGATCTATCACCTTGGCGTCTACCCAAGCGTATGAGCCGAAAAAGCTAAACTCGCCGCAGGTGGTGGGAAAAAACTTGGCCTCGAGCTCATAGCCT
>CAYZET010000097.1:2656-4803 GCA_964477215.1 uncultured Syntrophaceae bacterium
GCACTGTGTCCCCTATGACCACCGGGTTATTGTTGACCATCCTGATTTCTCGCTGCATGTAGGTGTGGTAGTAGTCCGCAGCCACGTATAGGTTGCCAAAGAGACCGGCATTGAAGCCCAGATCGTATGTCTGGACTATTGCAGGCTCTAGACTGAAATCCCTGTGCGTGTTCGCCCTGTACGGAGACATTTCAAGGTTTGAAGGGGAACGGAAGCCGTTTGCAGCGTTTCCGAAGATGTTGAAATTCGTTGTGGGGGTTATCACAAACCCGATCTTGGGAGATCTGACGAACGATGCCCCTTTTCCAGAGTTTTCGGGGCGCCCGACGTTAGCGACATCCTGCCAGAAGTAATCCCATCTCACTCCCCCAACAATCTTAAAATACTCGACGGGCTTAATCTGTCCTTGCAGAAATAGCGCCCAACTGGTCAGGTTCAGGTCATATTCATAGGTCGTCGTTGTCCTTTGTCTGTCGACGGTGCTGTATTGCTGAGCCTCACCGCTGTCTCGCCGGGCTTCCGTGCCCACGGCGAGTGATCCCATATCGCCGAACACCATATTGTAGTACGCTCGACCGCCCCAGTAGGTTCTGTCATCTTGGCGAGCGAACTGACTGCTGCCGGGCGGCAGAAACGAGGCATACCTGGTTGCGTGGTAATTGCCCACGTAAAGATCCGCATACACTCCTCGCTCTCCGCACTGAGGCACATAATTCGCCACTACCTCGTATCGCCATTGTTTGCCGCCGTCCGATGTGTTGTACGCGCGTTTTCTGTCCACAAGACCAGCCTTGACCCAATCAATGGGCCAGTAGCCGGGCGCCCCCCAATCCGACTCGAAGTAGTTGTATCTCAGAGATGCTGTCCCTCCCAGCATCGGGAACGAAACTTTGTTGAAGGGACTCCACTGTTTGAGCTGTGAATTGTCCCTGTATCCGTCGATCGTGTAATATTCATGTGCCAGATACGGGGTGGGAACCCATCTTTGGTCACTCACAACGCCAAACGCGCGGAAGGCCCCGAAGCTTCCCCCATAGGAGCTCACACTGGGAGACGGTTCGCTTTTCTTCGTCACTATGTTCACTACACCAGCCAGGGCAAAATTACCGTACATGGCCGAAACCGGCCCTTTGACAACTTCTATTCGCTCAATGACATCAGGATTGAGCCAAGAGAGCTCGGTTTTGCCTGTGGTCTGGACTGCTGAAGGCATGTTCTGTGGCACTCCATCGACAAAAACTCCAACCTCCTGGCCTACGGAGCTCGTAAATCCCCTCATGGAAATCGCTGTACCTATCTGTCCTTGACCATAATTGATGGCCTTCACTCCCGCGGTGCTTCCGAAAAGGTTTGCATAGTCCCCGCGCACATTGAGCTGCTGTATGTCCTGGCTCGTCACTGTCTGAACCTGAGCAGGCAGAGACGCTGCGCCCATGGACACCTGGGATTTTCCCTCAACCAGCGAAAGGGTGGACGCAGGTATATCGGTTCCCGAAAACATCTGCGATCGATCTCCTCGGTCCGTAGACGACAGAGAGTCCGCCGCAGGGGGTTGATCGTAATCCGCACCTGATGCGGGGGTAGTCGTGGCCCTCGGAGCGGGACGGCGCTGGGGCGCCTCAATCTCAACCCGCTCCAATTGCCGGGACGTTTCTGGTTCTTGGGAGATTGCCGGGATATCGGCAACCATTGCCAATCCCAAGGCAATAAGGAACACACGGAGAAAAATCCAATAGTCCGGACGAAACACACTCATGACAAATATCCTTGCATAACGGCAACTTATGTATTGCCGTGAACAGACGAGAGTAGCCTCACTCTCCGCAGAAGAACTTTCTTCCGTTCCTTGTGGTCGACGGCCAAGCGCTCTCCGTCACCTCGCGAAAGCACCCTGTGCGGGATGTGCCCGGGCCAGTATCGGTATCGGTATCGGTCCGCAGGCCGGCGTAGTCGCACACTGGAAGGCAGGTGCCTGGCATTTCGTCACGTGCCGAGGTGGCGGCTGAAAACCAGGAGCGCATGGGGGGACTGGCGGGGGACAGGGATGCATCGGACAGCACATTGGGCCACCGTGTCCCAGAAGCCTTTCGCCGAGGCCAAGGGGGACCAGTACCAGCGATCGGATCAACCCGGCAGCCTGGTAGAAG
>CAYZET010000097.1:4813-14193 GCA_964477215.1 uncultured Syntrophaceae bacterium
CAAAACTGGCGGATTTTCGCAACAAGTTCTTGGCGGCGGGCACGGCTTGGGTCCTTCCGGACGTACCACGACGTCCACTCTCACCTGGACGGGCCGGGTCGGGGGCGGAGGGGCACAACCGCGCGGCCCACAGGGATGCGGCGGGCACACCGCGGCTGGACCGCAACTTATAGGCCCACAGGGCACGGGAACATCCACCTGCACCGTCCGCGAGATTGGCGCGGGACGACTTGGTGTGCAGGGCTTCATTGCCGGAAACGGTGTCGGATAGCTCCCGGGGATTCCCTGGCAGAATGCCGGTGAAGTGCTCGCAAGCACAAGTACCAACCCGAAAAATAGGGCAATACGGACCATGACACAATCCTCCATCAATGCATTTCAGAAACCGATCCAACCAAACGGGCAGACAGACCGCCTCGACCTCCAGCCACAAATCCGGCATCCGAGATCGGGCTGATTCATCTGCCCAATACAAGCCTCTTGACGGGAATCACCGAAAGATGGAAGATGGCGGGAAACGGGATGACAGACCGTATTCCCGCGTGCCCTTGGCTTCCGTTGCCGCGGAAGTCAAGGGAATCCTCTTCAGCATTCCCCCTCTGGGAACCTGCCGAACACCCAGCTTCTCGAAAGACTTTGATTCGATTGGGGTATCGGACAGATCGTCTCTAGCGGCTCATCTAGTGGCACGTTCTTCTGCAGCGTAATATCTCTCGCTCGGATCTGTCAAGTCCTTTTTTTACATGCGCCACGGCGTGGATCTGCACACATGAGACTGCTCTGAAACGGGCATCTCTTCATGCCATGATGGCCGGGAGCACGAAAGGAATGAGTTTCTCGATCCTTGCGAGGATAGAAGGGTACGAGCCCTCTCGATAAATGCTTCCGGGCAGCCGGGACTCGCCGCCCGGAAGATGCACCCAAGGGAGCCAAACGCCGCATCAGCTCACGTTCTTGAAAGGAACAGCGGCGAGCGGCCCGTCATGTCGCGCCGTGCCCTAATGAAGGCAAGGCACGGGTATCCATTCACCTGTCCCGAGTGATCTTCCCGGGATTCGGATATCCCCTGCGAGCTGACCAAATGGCTCATACTCTGGAAAATGGTTTCAAACGGGAAGACAGACCTTATTCCCGCCTGCCCTGGTCGCCGTAGCCGCGGGGGCCAGGGATCCTCATCAACATTCCCACCCCCCCTTGGTGTCCCCTGTGCCTGCACGATGGCTCTGCAAGGGGGGATTCCTGTCTCACCCTGTGACCGCCCTCCCCTTGCGACCGATCTGCAGGTGATATTCCCTGCCCCCGATTTCTATTGCCCTACGGTCACCGGCATTCCCATGATGGGCCAGATGACTGCGGCCGCAAGGCCAACCAGCACCATGAGCAAGAGGCTCGCCGGAATTCCGTACATGAAGAACTCTCCGCTGGTAAATTGCTTCGAGTCATACGCTATGGCATTTGGAGCTGCCCCGACCAGGAGTAAAAACGGCATACCCGCGGTGACGAGAGAAGCAAAGAGGATTACCTCTCCGGAAACGCCCAGATAGGGAGCGATAACAAGGGCCACAGGGAGAGATATCGCTATGGCTGCAACGTTCATAATGAAATTGGTCATCACCATGACGAAGAAAGCGATGCCCAAAACGAATATGAACCAGTTTGCCTGCTGGAAGAGAGCCAGCCACTTCACCGCGAGCCACTTGGCTGCACCGGTTTGCCACAGACAGAAGCCTATGCTCATGGCACCGGCAAACAAGAGGATGATGTTCCACGGAATCTGTTCCAAATCATCCAGGTCCAGCACCTGGAAAACAAAGAAGAGGATAGTGCTCACGAGGATGATAGCTGTCTTGTCAATAGGCTCGAGGGCAGGGATAAAGGATCGGAGAGACATGGTTAGAATTGCACCGAGAATGATCACGAGGGCCAGGATTTCTTGCCTTTTCAACGGCCCGAGCTCTGAATAGAGCTTCACTGCTTTGTCGCGCAACCCCGGGATCGTCTTCTTCTCCGGTTTGAGAAAGATCATGAAGAATCCCCACAGGCCCAACGTCATTAGCCAGCCTACGGGGAACATGTAATAAGACAATTGAAAAAAGGTTATTTCGCTGCCCAGAATCTCCTTGAAGAACCCTATGGCTACTGCGCCGCGGGCCGCACCCAACAGGGTGACAATGCTCCCCGCTCCGGCCACGTACGCCATACCTATGAACAGCCCCTTTCCGAACCTCGTCTGCTTGTCTCCCTCGCCGTACAAGGCGTATATGGCCAGCAGGAGGGGGTAGATCGTCGCAGCCACGGCCGTATGGGCCATGATGTGTGTAAGAGCCGCGGTGACTACGAATACCCCCAGGTAAATCATGCTCGTCTTCTCGCCTACAATCATGAGCATTCGATAGGCGAGTCGCCGGGTCAAGCCTGTCTTGGTGAACACCATGCCGATGACTATCGACGCAAAGATGAACAGCACCGACGGGTCCATGAAGTCCGTAAACGCGGCCTTTGCAGACCGAATCATAAACAGAGCCTGGAGCACGCCAATCGTGAGACTGGTAACACCGATGGGAACAACCTCGAAAACCCACCAGGTGCCTGCAAGCAAGAAGACCGCCAAAGCTCCTTTTCCCTCCCGCGATAAGGGAAAGTGCTTTCCCATTGGATCCACCGCGTCTGACCAGGGCGGTGAGCAGTACACAACCGCGAAGAGAACCACACCAAGCAGCATGAAGCCTATGCGCTGCCAGTCTATATTCCTGAACGAAAAGCTCGTTTCCGCTGAATCCACCATCGAATGCCTCCTCTCTCATCCCCTGGCGTAGGGGGGCCTAGGTGCCACACTTCCTTATTTGCTCGGATACCTTTTCAAAGAGATCGATGAGCCTGAGCACACCAATCACCTGCCCGTGATCCCCAGTTACCAGCAACGAAAGCTCCTGGCTCATGACGAGCTGGTGCATTGCTTCGTTCAGGGATGCATCCTGGCTTATGTACATGCTCCTGCCGGTTTCAACAGCCAGTTCCGTCACCTTTCTTCCGGCTGCCTTGGCACAGAGATCCTGGAAAGATCCCTGCCACAGGCCGAAATGCTTCATCATGAACGTGAGAAACTCGGAGCTCACCCCGAACCGAGACGTGGAAGAAATGTCGCCCAACTTCTCGTACTTGGGTTCAAGTCCTTTGAGGATAGCAAGGTAGGTGAGCTTGCCCACCACGGTCCCGTCGGGTCGGACCACGAGGACTGATCGATGCTTGTATTTTCGTTCTGTGAACTTATCGTCCGCCTCCTCCAGGGCCACCACAGCATCGAAAAGCGTCGCGTTTTCTCCCACTGTGGCATACTCGGAGATAGGCACCATGAGATCACGTACTCGTAATTCTTCCACGCTTACACCTCCAACATGAGCAACCGGCGAGCTCAATTACTCCGCCGCTATCGTGAGCGTGGCTTGCAGATCTGCCACGCGCGGGTCTCCACCTTCCACATCGGAACCCATTGCGCTTCCGATGCGGCCGTAACGAAACTCCCCGAATTCTGTCAAGTACTTACGGGCGACAGTGCCCCAAGAGGCTGGAGAACGATAACAAATGACCACAGAATTGCTGCTGTCGCACAACACGCCACGGGAAACGCGCAAGCCCGTTCTTCGATTCCTCCCCTGGCGGCGCACGATGATTCCCCGCGATTATCCTCGAAATGCGCTAAATTTCACCGCTCGAGGGCGCTACAGAGAGCTCTCTGGAAACGTGTCACCATCCTCGCGACTTGATGATCTTATTGATCTCAGCCTGTCGGATTCTCTCTTCATGCTCCCGTTTGCGTGCTTCAGCCTTGTTGATCTTGTCCACGAGATCGTTCATGTCCGTGGGCTTCATGAGATAGTCGTACGCCCCAAGCTTCATACCCTCGATCGCAGTCTCCACTGTCGCGTGCCCCGTAAGCATGATTACTTCCACCAACGGCTTGATGCGTTTGATCTCTCTCAGGGTCTCGATACCGTCCATGCCCGGCATACGCACATCGAGCACGACCACGTCAGTGTCCTTCTTCTCCAGCCATTTGACGGCATCATCGCCCGACAACGTGAAATCCACTTTGAATTCCCGAGTCTTGAGCCGTTTGGCCAGAGTCTCCACAAAATCCTTCTCATCGTCAACGAGCAAAACCTCTGTAGAGTCAGACATACCCTACCCCTCTGCTTGATTTAGCTCTCTTTCTCATCCATCACGTGCCTGGCTTCGTTGAACTCGCCCGCCTCGGCAAATGCTCCGGCAACCATGGACTTCTCGAACTTCGACTTGTACTGGAATGCCTTCCTTATGGTTTCCACGAGCCTGTCAATGGCCACAGGCTTCTGCAGGTAATCATACGCTCCCAGGCGGCGGGCCTCCTCTTCGTCCTTCTCGGACCCATGACCTGTTAGAATAATGACCTGAACTTCAGGATAGTTTTCTTTGGTACGCTTGAGCACCTCCAGGCCGTCAATACCCGGCATCCGAAGGTCAAGAACCATCACATCGGGCACCCCTTTTTCAACGGTCCTCAGTGCCGTCTCACCATCCAGAGCCACATCAGGCCCCAGTTGCTCCCCACGAAGCTGCAGCCGCTCAGCCAGGGTTCGTACGAAATCCTCCTCGTCATCCACCAAGAGGACTTTGATTTCTTTCATGACAGATCCTCCTTGTTCGCTACAGCGGAATCTCCGGTATTATGCTTATCACGATCCGGCTTCCCAGATCTAGTTCTTACCCCCTTCGATCCCAACACCTCACGGGCCATATCGAATTCACCGGCCTCTGCGAAGGTAGTAGCAACCAAGAGCTCGTGCAACCTCCTGCGCACCGATTTTCCCGCCCGCATGCTCCGCTTCTTTTTGCGGAACGCGTCGCGAACGCGTGAGAGAAGCTTACTCATGTCAATGGGAGGGCGCAAATCGTCGAACGCCCCCAGTTTCATGCCCTCGATTGCGAGAGGGAGCTGTGCGCTGCCCGCTATAAGGATGATTTCCGTGAGAGGACTGTGTTCCTTGATAATCTTGAGAGCCCCCAAGCCTTCCCGTCCCAAGTCGATTAACCCGATGATCGCGACATCCACATCTGTTTCTCGGGCTATCTGTTCACCTTCCTGAGCGTCAGCACCCTCATAGACTTTGAATCCGTTGCCGGACATCCATTGTGCGAGACTCTCCCGAAAGGTCTGGTCGCTCTCGATAATGAGTACTCTCCCGGCCATGACATCGCTCTTTTCTCCTTGTTCATACCAAAGTCGGGCCAGCGAAAAGTGCAATGGGGACAGCAAGAAGGGTACCAGAACGGCAACGGGCTAGAATATCTTGACAATAGAGAAGAGGGGGAGTGACGGGGTGCGAGTCCGCGACATTATGCAACAAGACCCTGTATCGTTTTGTCCCATTTCGTTTCACAGATCAGAACACGAACGCAACCCGCTGGCCTGCATCGTCAATCAACACGCGCGCATCCACTGCCGCCGCAGACTCTTCCACCCGCGACCACCCCGGTCTTTCCCGGATCGCAGAGCCCCACCCGGAAAGGTCGTCCGATGCCCCTCCCAATTTCATCGAGATACTGATCCCATCCTCGCTCGTACTCGAGGACAGCTCGATTGATCGAACCGCCGGCGTCAGTGAGACGACCGCTTCGAGGGTACGGAAGATTAGCATCTGAACCTTCAGGGCATCCGATTCAACAACAGGAAAACCGTCGTTTTGTCGCGCGGCAATCGACACCTTTTTCTCGCGTCCGAACCACGTGGTTACGACCACGAACTGCTCCAGGAGCTTGTTCACATCCAACATTGCGGCTCGTTTCTCGGGAGTGTGAGCGAAGTAATTCAGTCCTGCCGTCAGGCGGATTCCCCGTTCCACGTGCTGCAGAATCTGCGAGGTAATCCTGCCGAACCTCTCTCGGTTCCGCGAAGGATCGGTTCCGGTCATAGCGAGGACATCTTCCATCAGTCCGGCCGATTCTCCTATGACAGCGAGAACGTTCCTGAGCTCGTGGGTCATGCCCGCGGTGATTTTTGCCATAAAGGCCAATTCATCCTGCTGCATGGGTCACTCTTTCGTCATCGGGGATGTGGCAGCCTCGAAGGCTCCCGCAGCTTCTTTCAGCTTTCCTATCAACTCATCGATCTGGACGGGCTTGACCAGGTAGTCGTACGCGCCGAGCCTCATACCCTCGATGCCGTCCCTGGTAGAGCCTTTGCCCGTGAGGAGAATAACTTGCGTCTCGGGTTTTTGGGCCTTGATGTGCTGGAGGACTGCCAGCCCTCCGATGCCGGGCATCATGACATCAAGGACCACGACTCCAGGATTGTACGCAACCAGTTTCTGCAGTGCTGTCTCGCCGTCAAATGCCGTGTCCACGACGATTCCTCTCAGCCTAAGCCTTTCGGCGAGGGCCGTTGCAAAATCTTCCTCGTCATCCACCAGCAGGACCTTCCAGCGATCTGGCATAGTTGCTTCTCCCCTCTCGGTCTTGAGCTCGTTTCGGCAGGTATACCGTGAATCGGGTCCCTTCGGAGCGCCTGCTCTGCACATCGATGTCTCCGCCCAGGCGCTTGACAATGCCATAGGTTATGGACAGCCCTAGGCCGGTTCCCCGTCCTTTTTTCGTCGTGAAGAATGGTTCGAAGATGTGTCTGAGCGTCTCTTCTGTCATACCCTCCCCATTATCCTGGACGGTAACTCCGATTGTCTCCAAATCTTTATCGAACGAAGTCACGGTAATGGCGCCTCCCTGACCGACGGCTTCCACTGCGTTGTTAAAGATGTTGAGGAACACTTGCTGGAGCTGTCCTCGATCGGAGGCACTTTTGGGCAAATCCGGGGCCAGGTTCAATGTGAGGTCGATGTTTTTGTACAGGCATTCTTTTTCGAGGAAGCCCACCACCTCTTTGACCACGGAGTTCAGGTCCAGCACCTCTATCTGCACGTCCATGCGCCGGGCAAACCCAAGCAGTCGGTGAGTGATGGTCCGACATCGTTCAACAGAAGAGAGAATGGATTCTATAAGCGGGTACCATTTCTCTTTTTCTGGGAATCCGGGATTCAAGTCGATCAAGTCCTTCAAGAGACCCGCTTTCACGTCGATAATGGCAAGGGGATTATTGATCTCATGGGCCACTCCTGCAGCCAGTCTTCCCACGGAAGATAGCTTGTGGGTATGCTCCATCTCTCTGAAAGCCAGCTCTCTTCTTTCGTCGCTTTCCTGCATTCTGGTCACCAGGCGGTTGGTGAGCCTGAATACCACGGCCACTATTGCTGCAACACTAGCGATAAAGACGGCAAGCAGCTCGCTCTTGAGAGTCGACCACGCCTTCATCACCGTGCTGCGAGGCTTTACGACCATCAGGATGAAATCGGGCCGCAAGAAATATGAATAGACGACGACGAATTCCTCGGATTCGCCACGATTGTCGGTCGTGACCTCCATCACGTTCGGCTCGAAGCTTACGGGAGGCATTGGCAACGAGATCTTCTCAAGGGTCTTGCCAAAGAACTTGGAATTCGTCTGGAGGATCCCCTCGTGATTCATGAGGAACGCGTCGCTTTCAGGTCCGAGCCCCATGGAGGCGATGAGATTGTCGAACTTCTTGGTGTCAATGGTAGCTCGAACGATCCACACTCGGCCGGTCTCCGAGCTTCTTTGAACAGCGATGACCACGTGTGGAAACCTGCGGTACCCCATGAACACATCACTGATGTACGCGCCTCCTACTCGGACTTCATGGAACCAGGGCTGCTCCGAGTAATCCTTCCCTTTGAGATCGTACGGCCCCACATAGGTGATCTGATCGCCGTTCGCGTCAATGACCCCGAGGTCTACAAAGCCGCCAAACTCTGTCTGCAAGGACCGGAACACGTGATAGAGCTTTTTTTCATCGGCCAACTGATCGAATGTGTACGCTGACGCTATGAAGCTCACAATTGACACGCGTTCGGCGAGAAAAAGCTCGAAGGAGTGCTTCGTCTTGTTGACCAGTGTTCGAAGTGGGGTAACGATTTCGGCCCGGAGTACCGATCTGTACTGATAATAGTTGATCGCTGCCATTATGGTCAGAGGCAGAATCGTGATTGCAGCCATGAGCACGATGATGTTCCGCCTGAGTGCCCGGTAGCGCGCCGGCGATCCACCTTCTTCCGGGACGAGCAGCGTTATCTCTTTGAAAAACTTCCACCTCTTGCTACGAAGCTCGCGCATCGGACGCCTCGCCAGCCGCTTGTTTCCGCAGTATCGTCCCGGGAACGAGCTTCCCCTCACGAAGGGAATCCAGCGCCTGTTTCCAGGAACCGATAACTGAATCCAGAACCCGTATCTTCTTCCAGGTGAGATACTGGTAGTATTCTTCCTCAATGCCCCCACAGACTACCACATTGACCCCTTCGCTGAGAATTAATTGGCACAGCTCATCCGCAGAGGCGCGGGGAAGAATGACATGTCTGAGATCAGACGTGGTCTCGCCCTTTCCAATGGATCCGATAAGCACCTCTGTACAGAGATCCATACGCGGTGCTATCTCTTCGTTCAGCAGGGTAATAAGAACTTTCATGGCTCATTCGCTCATGTCGTGGTTGCCGAACGCGCAACGCGTCTCACGACACGATTCCGTGCTGCTTTATCTTGCGCCACAGCGTGCTCCTCCCCCAGCCGAGGAGGGCTGCCGCGCGGCTTCTCTTGCCGCCTGCTTTCAGAAGGGCCTCAATGATCATTCGGCGCTCTGCGGAGGCCCAGTCCTCATTGCCGCTTCGAGGCGTTCTCTCCTGGACCAGAGGAGCACCTTCCCGGGACACGACCGCGTCATCGGTGATAGGGCTGACGCTCTGTTCAATCACGTATGCCGGGAGATGCCGGGGCTCTACGCGATCACCCTCGCACACGTTGACCGCGTATTCCACGATATTCCTCAGTTCTCGAACATTTCCCGGAAAATTGTAGTTCCGTAGTATCGAGCGGGTTTCGGGGGAAAAGCCTTTGACCGACTGATTGAATTTCGAGCTCAGCGTCCTGAGGAAATGATCCATGAGGAGATGTATGTCGTCTCCCCGCTCGCGTAGGGGAGGCAGGTGCAGTCTCACCACGTTGAGTCGGAACATGAGATCCTGCCGGAACCGTCCCTCTCGAACCATGTGCTCGAGATCACGGTGAGTGGCAGCAATGACTCTTACATCCACATTGTAGCCTTTGGTCGCACCGAGAGGGTAAACCACCTTGTCATCGAGAAACGTCAAGAGCTTGACCTGGAGGGGCAAGGGCAAGTCGCCGATCTCCGTTAGGAAGACTGTGCCTCCATGAGCCAGCCGGAAACGTCCAGGCTTGTTTTCAACCGCTCCGGTGAACGCTCCCTTCTCGTGGCCGAACAACTC
>CAYZET010000098.1:0-14160 GCA_964477215.1 uncultured Syntrophaceae bacterium
GACGCGGACGCCCCTGACAATAACAGAGGATAGGACTGCAGCGGAAGCACTTGAGGTGATGGAGAGTAAGCTCATCACTGCTCTCGCAGTGGTGGATGGGGCACACAACAGGTTGGTAGGTATTGTTCACCTTCATGACCTGCTCGGCAGAGGACAGATTCGATTTACACCTTGAAGCTCTGCTGGAGCCGCCGCGCAACGTCAGGGATACTTGTCATCGGCGTAAATGGAAACCGTCGGGTTCTTCTTCGCATCTATAGTGCATAGCCGACGGTTTCGCCACGTGGACGTTGCGGTCGGCCCAAATTACGGAGGACAGCGATGAAGCTGAAGAAGGAAGATCTGGATTATTTCCAGGGAATTCTCCAGAGACAACTAGACGAGCTCGTTCGAGGCGCTGGCAAGACAGTCGATGACATGACCGGCTCAGAGGGAAGGGCTGCTTTTCCCGACCCTACTGACCGGGCGTCCATGGAGTCGGACCGGAATTTTGAGCTCCGCATACGGGATCGAGAGCGCAAACTCATCAACAAGATCCGAAAGGCGCTTGAAAAGATTGAGGATGGCTCGTTCGGCCTGTGCGAGGTATGTGGGGAGCCCATCGATTTTAAACGCCTCGAGGCCCGCCCCGTCACGACACACTGCATTGAGTGCAAGACTTCGGCCGAAGAAGAGGAGAAGATTCGCAAGATTTAAGGTCGTGGGATGGTGGGCACTGTGTCTCGATGTCCGAGAACTCTGGCGGGAACAACTACCTGGTAGCATCCAATCAGGGAAATTCTAGCACGGTATCGTTTGTGACCGGAAAACGTTGGTGGCTGGGCTAACGGCCCGTTGAAACCTTAGCGTCACTTGGATATAATCAAACGCGGTGTGACACGTGGTATGGTGGGAGATTCTCAGAAGGACACATCACAGTACGATGAAAAGAATTAGTGTGCAATCAATTCGAGTCAAACCGTTTCAGATCAGCTTCGTCGGCACCGTCCGCGTTGTGAACGCCGTGCGGATTGTAAGCCCCCCTGCGGTAAAACGCCCGTTGTCACTAAGCTTAAAGTTAGGATCATCGAGATTTCTCGGCGCCGACAGCGGCTCCGATGGTGACAGTACCGGCAAGCACAGAGGACGCGAAGGACAAGAACCGAGAAAGAGAGTCACTGAAAAGGTTCCTCGCCTGGAAGGCAAGAGTCCGATAGTCCAGGGAGCCGTCAAACCTCTTTCTCATGCAACGATTCGAACACCCCAGTCAGGAGAGCAGTCGGTAATGGGTCAGCGCCCGGTCGAGTCTTCGCGGCCTGCCGAGGTTTCGGCGGTAGGAGCTCCGCATCGGCCCGAGCTCGATCCCATCGTCGATGTCTTTGTCGTGGAGGCCCCTGTAACCCCCGAGGCTCCCGCACTTACCGAGACACCTGAGGTTCTCAGGGCTCCAGAGGCCCCCGCTGCTCTTGTTGCTCCCGAGGCTCCCATTGCTCCTTCTGCTCCCGCGGCTCCTGTTGCTCCGCAGGGCAGTGTTGCTGCCGAAGCTCCCAGGGAAAAGCGATCCCCCAGGACCAGAAACGTTGTCAAGAAAGAGGCAGAGCAGCCCCCCCCCACACTACCGCCTGCAACTCGTCTGAAAGTTATGAGACGACGGCGAACGGAGGCCCCCAAGGTGTTCGAAACCGTCACGCGGGCATTCCCTTCCGCAATGCTCCATGGAGTCAAGATGGAAAGGGAGGAAGGAGAGACTCCGTAGAATCGATTTCGCTGTGATTGCAGGGTATTCTCGGAATCGACCACGCCTGAAGGTGCGGTCTTTTGCCAAGTCACCAATGGCAAGGTGTCCTACTATCTCATCGAATCACCATGACCGCAATTACGGAGGCCTTACCTTCAGCCGCCGAATTGCCACCAGGTTTTTCCCCTTCCTCTGCCGGAGGTCGGGGTGAGCATCCCACGAATGCCTCTCCCAGCGCAGGTGGTCGTCAGCGTTCTGACGGGCAGGGAGGAATTTCTACCGATCATCCGGCCGCGGCTTCGGGAAAGAATGGGTGTGATAGAGGAAGAAATAGGTCCGATGGACTTTCCGTTCACTTCCTATTACGACAAGGAGCTTGGTACAGGGATACGGCGATGGATTTGGTCTTTTGGAGAACTGGTTGACAGAGCCGAGCTAGCAGGTTTGAAACTTCTGACCAATGCGCTTGAGCAGGCGCATCTCGAGGATGGAAAGAGAAAGTTCAATCTGGATCCGGGTTTATTGACGCTCAGTAACTTTGTGCTGGCTACTGGGAAAGAGAACGCCCACCGGATATATCTGGGAAGCGGTATCTTTGCAGATCTGACGTTGATCTTTCGAGGCGGTTCGTACAGACCTCTCGATTGGACCTATCCCGACTACGCCGGTTCAGAGATGACTGAAATCTTGAAGCGGCTGAGAGAAGCGTACAAATGCAAGTTGAGACAAATGGGCTTGTTGTGACCCCCATAAAGAGCATGACCGGATTCGGTCGTGGGCGAGCCATGTCGGGCGAAGTAGAAGTGGTGACAGAGGTTAGGACCGTAAATCACCGTTTCTTGGACATCTCGGTGAGGTCGCCGAAACAATATGCCTCCTTTGAGCCGGAGATCCGCCGCGTGGTGGCCAATGTGGTGAAACGGGGAAAGGCGGACGTGACGATCACCAGAACGGGCGGGAAAGGGAACCTCGTTGATATAACTCTGGACGTTGGTCTCGCTTCCAGCTATTTCTCCTGTCTTCGACAGCTCCAAGAGGAATTTGGCCTTGAAGGTCCCGTCACCGTCTCGGATATGCTCACTCTCAAGGATATCGTGATTCCAGTCGAGAGGGAGGACCATATCGAAGGTGAGTGGTCGCTGGTGGAAAGCAGTCTTGAGATGGCCGTCAAAGCGCTGGATGACATGAGGCAGGCGGAAGGAGCCGCACTCTGGAGAGACATAGAAGCTCTCTTGCAGGGGGTTCGGAAGACAGTGGCCCGAATTCACCCCCTCGCCCAGCAGGTTACCGCTTCTGCAAAGCAGAGGTTGGAAAAACGGGTTCACGAGCTAACAGGAGGAATGGAGCTGGACCCGGATCGACTGCTGCAGGAAGTTGCTCTCATAGCGGATCGATCCGATGTGACAGAAGAGATCACGCGGTTGGAGAGCCATGTGGATCAGTTTCTCGCGTTCGGACGCCAGGGGTCCCCATTGGGCAGAAAGTTGGATTTCTTGTTGCAAGAGTTGCATAGAGAAGTTAATACAGTGGGAGCAAAGTCTGCTTCTACAGACATCGCATCGCACGTGGTGAACATCAAGGCCGATGTAGAGCGAATTCGAGAACAAACTCAAAATCTTGAGTGATAAAGAGATAATAGCATGGCAAGAGTAACAGTGGAAGATTGTCTGGAAAAGGTCGAGAATCGTTTTGCACTGGTGATCCTCGCTTCCAAGCGCACCAAAGAGCTCAAGAGAGGAGCCCCTGTAATGGTTCACGACAGGGACAACCGAGAGGTGGTCATGGCCCTCAGGGAGATAGCTCGAGGGCTTGTAAAAGCGAAGGAACCGGAGAACCGCGAAAAGAAGGCTCCAGTGATCGAGGAGTCGAGGTCAAGTCAGGTTGCCGAAGAAAGCGCCCCTTCCGCGTGAGCGCAGCACGATAATTTACGGTGTCCACCCGGTAGTAGAGACTCTTCGGACTGGCAAGAGAGAGGTTCAACAACTCTACCTTGCGCGGGATCTCACCGGGGTCTTTGGTATCGAGGGGCTGCTGGACGAGAGCCGCTTTCCCATAGTTCGCTTGTCCCGTGATGAGATGGTCGGAGTTGCTCGATCGCCTCATCATCAGGGGATAGCTGCCCGAGTCGGTCCGTTCCCCTATGCGGATTTGGAGGACCTCGTGAGGGCGGCGCCAGACCATTATGGGCTACTGGTAATGCTAGACGGCGTCCAGGACCCGGCCAATGTAGGATCGATTCTGCGAAGCGCAGAATGTCTGGGTGCGTACGCTGTGGTATTGACGAGAGACAGGTCGGCGCCCGTCACGCCTGCGGTGGAGAAGACCGCTTCAGGAGCTTCTGCTCATGTTCCGGTTGCTCGGGTGGTCAATCTTGTCAGAGCGGTCGAAATCGTGAAGCGTGCGGGGTACTGGGTCTATGCAACTGGTTCCGCGGCCGGAGCTTCGTGCTACCGGACTGATCTGACCGGAAAGGTTGCTCTTGTTCTGGGATCGGAAGGAAAGGGCGTCAGAAGGTTAGTAAAGGAGAGGACCGACGGCATCGTCTCGATACCGATGCGAGGTAGAATCGAGTCTCTCAGTGTCTCCCAAGCTGCCACTGTCCTCCTTTCGGAATCTCTCCGTCAGAGGTTGGAAAGGGAACGACTCTAGTGTTTGGTAACCCGTTCCCGTGGTTGACGCCTGAGATTCTGAGCGACTGAAGTTTCAACTGGGAATGAGCCACATGCACATTCGGCTGTAAGAGAATCCCTCACTCCTTCGGTCAACGTCCCGAGAGAGCGCGACGGATTTCTTGCCGATCATGGTTTTTCGACTCATGCGAGAGCACAGCGATGACGCGTGCGAGCCCCGCGGAGGAGACCCATCTGTCCATCCGGAACGCGCTACCAGGGATGCTTTGCCGAGGGCGAAGGCCTCGTTTCTTCCTTGCGTCACTGTCGCCGATGAGAGTCAACATGAGAATCACTACAGATCCTGCTACGTTGTTGCCTGTCTTTTCAGAAGATCTCTATCTCGTTATTCTAGCGAGGGACGGGACAATTCCGGAAGTCAGCGTAGCCGAAGGAACCCCCACCCCCGACCGTCATTTGCTCCTAGGACTGGCCCAGAGCGCTGTTTTGGCCATCGAGGAACGTGATCCCGAGACCGTTGTCTGCAAAGAATATCGGTCGATTCTGTTGCACCGATCGGGAGAGACCAAGGAACTGGTGCACGGGCTTGTAATAGGCACGTCGCGGGACAGATCGTTCGGAGTGCTGGCCTCATGCGATTGGAAGGAGGCCATACACGTAGCGCGGAAGACGTTGAGATGGTTCACAGGAACCGTGCGCCTGGACATCCCGTAGAACAGGCCGTTGCACCCCGAAGGTCGGGAAAAGTCGGAAGGGGGCGTCGTTGATGAAGAGAGCTGTCGGTTTGGTGGCTATCATTGCTTCCTTGTCTGTGGCATCGGTGGCTGTGGCCAGTTGGAATATGTCAGGAAAGTGGGTGGCCCACGTGATGGGTGCGAAGGTGGTGGTTCGCGTAGATCAGAGAGGTTCCGCCATCAGTGGAGTAGCCTACGTATATAGCCCGCTAGGGAAGAAAGACACGTACCACTTCCAGGGGCAAATAGCAGGCAGCAATGTGCAGGCAGTCCACCATAGTGGGCACATGTTCACCGGTCGGATTGAGGACGATGGTGGCGTCTCGGGGGTGCTCCGAACCAAGAAGGGGCATCGCATACCCATTCATGCATCCAGACGACAATGAGGGAGCCCGAACGTGAAGAACTGGTCTGAAATTGCGCCTGCGATTCGCACTATCTGGAGTGTCGTCGCGATGATTCCTCTGCTGGCGCTCGCTCTCGGCGTTGGGATTCTCTCCGTCTTGATCTGCGTGCCATTGATTGTGTACGCGGGAATTCGTGGGAAGCACCTGAAAGACCCTTTCAAAGGGTCTCTCGTGTCGCGATAGAGCTCTTTGGGTTGTAGGTCAAGAGGCGAAGGCTGCGGTGATGAGTTGCCGATATTATAATGTGCACGGAGAGAAATGGGAGGCTTGTTTTTTTCGAAAGGGAGATGTGTTTCCCGATACCCAGGAGGTTACGGTGCCGAAGCAAGGAGTGTGGGCCAGGAACATGAGCTTGGGGTGGGAACGTTCTTTCTTCGTTGGGGAATCCTGGCTTCATGTGAACATGGAAGCCGCAGTTCTTTACCTGCCCGATAGGCAGCGACCATGAGAACATATTCTCCGCATCGGCTTCTTACTATTTCGAGCGGCGCCATTACTTCTTACGATTGCTAGAAGATGTAATCGACTGGTTGGCACGTCTCCGTGAAGGACGTCTTGCCTCCGAGGGACTGCTGCGAAACGGTCTGCAATTTCCGGTTCAGGAGGTCTATCTCGGGACCCTGAGAATCCAGGATCGCCCACGATTTGAAGACGGTTCGGTCTACATTCCCGTCCTTGTACTCCACGGTGACCTTGCGGATGTCTCCGAACTGGGAAAAACTGAGAAGTACGCGGTCGGTTTTCTCAAAACCGTGCTCGTTTTCCGGGCGAATCTCCACTGAGAGTACGTCGTCGTGTTTTCCTGTGCTCACTACCGAGGAATTGCGTAACCTGCCCCGCGCGATGTTGTCGATGAGGAGCATGAGCGGATCCGACACCTGAACCAAGTCTCGATCTCCCCGGATCGGATAGATCTCCTCGTGAGTCCCGTCATGGATCACTTTCACGTACTCTCCGTCCGACAGGATCTCGACGCGTAGGTCACCGGTCAAAGTCATCCAGAAGCGCCGAGGCTTCTGGAATATAAGTCTCCCTTCAACCGTCAGTTCCTGGTTGAAACACCATAGACGCCGGGTCTTGATAAAATCGGCCTGGAATTGGTTCACCAGACGTCCCTTCTTTTCCGCATCTTGAATCGTCGCCTCCAGGTCCAGAGAGGTGATGGGGACGGTGGAGGCACAGGCCCCCAGTGTCATGATCGCCGCAAGATAAGGGCACAGGATCTTGAGCCATTTTACAGACGAATGAGCCATGGGCACACCGAAACGACTAGATGTTTCAAGAAATACCAATTAGAAGCGATGATCGCAACCCGGCAAAATGGGCGGGCCCGATCAGGGCCCCCCGAGTTGATCTCCCATCTGCGCCCGGAGCCTCGGTGGTGGCTCTACGAATCTTCTTGTCGTCTCAAGCATCTAAGTACTACAGATCGAGTATGGAATCCGGTTGAAGGGATTTGTGGTGTCTGGTATGGTTTGCAGCGTGGCAACGAGAATTTTTGAGTGAGGTTTTCCATGTGGGAATACAGCGACAAACTGAAGGAGCATTTCTTTCATCCGAGAAATGTGGGGGAAATAGAGAATTACGATGCTGTAGGGGAGGTTGGGTCTCTGGCGTGTGGGGACGCTCTGAAGCTGTACCTCAAGATCGATCCCGAATCCGAAGTGATTTCAGATGCACGGTTCCAGACCTTTGGCTGCGGGAGCGCGATTGCATCCAGTAGCGCTCTGACTGAAATGATCAAGGGGAAGACGATCGAAGAGGCTCTCCAGATTACCAACAAGGATATTGCCGAGTATCTGGGCGGATTACCCGAACAGAAGATGCATTGCTCTGTGATGGGCAGAGATGCTTTTCACGCTGCAGTCGCATGTTATCGGGGCCAGCCCGCTCCGAGAGAGCTGATCGAGGGTAACCTTGTGTGTGAATGTTTTGGAGTGACTGATGAGCAAATCCGCAAAGAAGTGCGAGAGAATAAATTGACTACGGTCGAGCAGGTGACCAATTTTACCAAGGCCGGAGGTGGGTGCGGACTGTGCCACGAGAGAATCGAAGAGCTCATCGCAGAGGTGCGGGGCGAGCTCAAAGAAATCCAGAAACCGGCTGCTGCTCAGAAACCGATGACCAATATCCGGAAGATCGCCAAAGTACAGGAGGTCATAGAAAAGGAAATTCGCCCCACGCTCCAGCAGGACGGCGGCGATCTGGAGCTAGTCGACGTGGACGGAAACCGGGTGTTCATCGCACTGAGAGGCTTGTGTACCTCCTGTCCGAGCGCGGGATTGACCAAGTCGGGCATAGAATCGAAGTTGAGGGAACTGGTCCATCCTGATCTTGTGGTAGAGGAGGTCTCTGCATGAACACCGTATACCTGGACAATAACGCGACTACCATGGTGGCTCCAGAAGTGTTTGAAGCCATGCGGCCTTACTTCGTCGAGCGGTACGGGAACCCTTCGAGCATGCACTCGTTCGGTGGCAAACTGGCTTCTCAGGTCGCTGTCGGCCGTGAACAGCTTGCCTCGCTTCTCGGTGCTTCCCTCTCGGAAATAGTGTTCACATCCGGCGGAACCGAGTCAGATTCCACCGCCATCTGGAGTGCCTTGTCAACGATGCCGGAGCGCCGGGAGATCGTGACCACCAGGGTTGAGCATCCAGCTGTCCTAAACCTTTGCAAGCACCTCGCGAGATTCAAAGGATATACGGTGCGGTGGCTTTCCGTAGACAAAGAGGGCGTGCTTGACCTAGATGAAGTTCGCGAGAAGGTCACTGACAACACCGCTATTGTTTCGGCCATGTGGGCGAACAACGAAACGGGGGTCATTTTCCCGGTGGCGGAGATAGCGGAGATAGCGGCCGAGCACGGAGCGCTTATGCACACGGACGCGGTCCAGGTCATAGGAAAGATCCCGGTGGATCTGTCTGAAACGCACATTAACTTCCTTTCCCTTTCTGGCCACAAGCTCCACGGACCTAAAGGAATAGGGGCACTCTACGTTAAGAAAGGGACTCGATTTGCGCCTTTTATCATCGGCGGACACCAGGAATCCGATAGACGAGGAGGAACTGAGAATGTTCCTGGCATAGTCGGCCTAGGAGAGGCTGCGAGGCTCGCAGGGCTACACATCAGAGAGGAGAATGAACGGGTCAAGCGCATGCGGGACCGCCTTGAAAGAGGGCTCCTCGAGAGGATCCCCATGGCACGGCGAAACGGTCACAAGGATGACCGGCTGCCCAACACTCTCAACATCGGCTTCGAATTTGTGGAAGGCGAAGCGATTCTCATGCGCATGGACGACAAGGGTATCTGTGCCTCTTCCGGTTCCGCGTGCACGTCGGGATCTCTGGAGCCATCTCACGTCCTTAGAGCCATGGGAGTGCCGTTCACCTGCGTGCATGGGTCCATACGCTTTTCTCTTTCGCGTTACAACACGGATGAGGAGATAGACTACGTTTTGGAAGAGCTTCCCGGCATCATTCAATTTCTCAGAGAAATGTCTCCCTTTGGACGAGAGTATTTGAACGCTGCCTGCAAAGCTCAGTAGGGGTGAAATCCTCTCCGATGGGAGTGGCTGTGCTGTCGCCCCTGGTCCCTATCAGAGGCGACAGCTCATGACCTGCGGTCAATACTGCATCTGCCTGAGCTTGAGGGTGAAGAATCTGCACAAATTGATACCAATCTGAGGATACACGCGCATGATTTCCTGGAACTGATGATGCCGCAAGACGTAAGCTACTGTATTTTCCGCTGCCACACAGGTTGCGTTTGGGGGCAGTCTCGTGAACAGGCTAAGCTCTCCCAGGAACGATCCTTCTCCAATGGTGACTTTCTCTTTCTGTTGATCGGTTTCATATCCTTCTAGTATTTTCACCTTACCGCTGACAACCAAATAGATGGAGGAGTTCTCTTCGCCCTCCCGAATCATCACGTCTCCGGGTTTAAAGTGTTCCTCCGTCACCACGGAGGCAATGGCGTGAAGCTCCCTGATTCCCATTCCGTCGAATATATTAAATGTCTTGAGAGTATTGATCTTTTCGATGACAACCGGCATCTGAGCCTCCTTCTTCAGGGCGCGGTTCATTGCGTACTGGGCAGATTCGCGAACATAGGGAACCGGATCGCTGAGACGCTGCTCCACAATGGGAATGAAGGATTCTGCGTTATCGTTGTGCCCGATCACGAAAAGAGCCAGCATGCGCACCAAGGGATCTTCCGCGTCAGCGAGCAAGGTCAAGATCCGTTCGTCCGTTTCGTTTCGTATAAGAGGAAAAACGATTTTCCCTTTCTCAATCTTCTCGTCCAGTGGGATCTCTTCAATGAGGGGGATAAGGTAGGGAGCCATTTCTCTCGAAATTGAATTCTCGACGAGCTCCACTGCAATTGATGCTGTTTCTGACTTAAGGGCCTGATACATGAGTCTCATGTCCGCTACCGACACCCACAGGGCATAGAAAATCAAGCTCAAGGTCTCTTCATTCAGCTCTCGAAGGTGCCTGCGTAACATCTCGACGCTCTCCGAGTCCTTCCTCGAATCCAGCCACCTGATCGCAACAAGATTCGAGTACGCCAAAGCGAGCTCCTTGCCCAGGAACGGCACCATTTCGAAGGATTTCAGCCCGGCCAGACGTATAACTTCCAGAATGCCCTGCTTGGCCCGAGGCGATGCCCCAACCAGCGATACTTCGAGAAACGGCAAAATCCTCTCCCCAAACCCCATGAGCGCTTCCATCGCTGCTTCCCGCACATAGTCGTCCGTGTCGTCGAGGCACTCCACTAGCTTGGCAACTCCCCGGATGTCTTGGGAGACAGCAAATGATGCCGCTGCATCGGCTCGAGTCGAGGGATTCGGGTCATTGAGTAATTTTAGTGCCACATCAGGATCGATCTCAGGAATTTTCTTCGCCAGAACCGGCACCTTCCTGTCTTCCCGATCTTCAACAGAGACCGGCCCCATCTCCATGGCAGCGCCGCCACTGTCAAAGGTCCGAACCGATTCAACCTGGTCGAAATCAATCTCTCTCTCTACAATGACCTGCTTGAGAATGCGCTTGTAGTGCTTGCGGAAAATCAGCGTCTCAGAAACCCAGTATACTCCGATTGCCAGCGCGATGTAGGAGAAATGCTGAGCGGTCATCACCGGCTTGAGGACGATCATCATGACCGACCCCGCCAACATTCCTACCTTCAAGACCGTTCCGCGAACGAATGTTCGACTCCACGCCATGAGCTCGGACGGAATGATGTTGAACAAGACTTTGTTTACCGGCCCCGCTATCGCCCTTTGAATCAGAATTACCGTAAACTGGCCGTAGCAGGCTACGTAGATGTTAAAGAAACCAATCAATGACGCGAAGATGACAGAAAAGTTTACGGGATGCACGAGGGAAGAGCTCGTCAGCCCGAGCGTCTGGTACATGCGTCCGACAAAAAACAGCAGAATGAATGTGGTGAGAGTAGTTGCGCCCCTGAATATGCTCAAGAAGGAGATAAGGGCTGATTCAGACGTGAACGTGTTGTTCGCTATTATGCTGAATTGATAAAAGAATATGGGCAACAAGAAATTCGGGGCTATGCCGGTGACAATGAGGTACCGTATTATCGGATACTTGGCCATGAGCCCCGGAACTTCTCTCAGCTTCTTCGTCGCGGCCTTGGCTGTTGTTCCCTTGGGGATCTCGCGTTTGACGAATTGAGGACCCGTCTTCCCCAAGAAAATCGCGCTGCCGAGGCAAACCGCAGCGAACAGCAGAAGGGTTGGATCATCGCCCAATATCGAGGTGACCGGCTTTGTGGAGAAGCTTCCTATGGTCGTCCCGAGCACCTGGCTCGACGTGATCAGGGGAAACACTCTTTTTCCCTGCCGAGCATCAAAGAGATCACCGGCAATGTTCCAGAGATATACGAGAAGAATGGAATCAAGGAGATACAGGAGCTGATAGAGAATTGGGTACGCGAGTGAAACGTTTGCCTTGACCAGAAAAAACGAGATAGTTACCGAAGCAGCGTAAAAGAACAGGAAGCCGGTGAGAATGAAATGATCGAGGAAGCGACGGCCGAGCCTTTCTGCAATGGCGAAGACCACGAAAGTCAACACCGAGTTGATTACAAGCATCCACGGGATATACTGGGGGCCGTAACGCTTGAGAAAGGCTGCGTCGACGTAGTTCCTGAAAACAGCGGTAACCAGGAAAATCACGAAGAAGAGCGAGGCCATCCACAGGAACGGTCCCGACTCGTGTACATAAATCTTCAGGTATTTTTCGAGAAATCGCTTCATTCTGGTGTCTGGGGCTAACAAAGACGTAGAATGGCGCGGCCCACTATACAAGATCCGGGTCGGTCCTTCAAGAAAGGAATTCTCGGCAGCCGGATCATAGTCAGACCAAGGAGGCGAAAGGTTTCTTTGTCTTCTCCCCCTCGCATGTACGGACTCTATTTGACACTCAGTATCATTTTTTTCCGGAGGCGATCGAAGTACTCCGACTCATCAGGAGCAGCTCTCACTTTGCCGTCTTCGGAGCTTGTCAGCAAGCTCTTTCCCCACACGTGCAACGCGTACGCGTTGAAAGCCTCTCTTCCCCTTGCCTTGTCCCAGTGGGGCTCGATGAACAGTATCACGTCCTTGTCGACTGTCAATCCTTGGCCATCTTGATAGGGACCTCTAACAGGCCCCACGGAGTAGTACCTTCCGTGAGATTGAAAGAACTTCTCTTGGGATACGACTGCATTTCGGAGTGTTTGTCCGGCCAATGCATCTTTCTCGGCGACTTTTGTTGTAAGAAAATAATCGAACGCAAGATGGATGACGAAGTATGCCAATAGCGCATTTATGCAAAAGGTTGTGACCGCAATTCTTAACGCTCCCGCCCTCCGGATCTTGACTCTTCTACTCACGATGTAAAGCCAGACTGCATAAATCGAGGGTGAGAAGATGACGATTAGCAAACAGAAATAAACGAGAGCCAGCACGCAGTAAATCACGATTTCCTGAAGCACGTTTCCGCTCCGTGATCATCTTCGACGGGAACTTTCTCCCTCCTGGGAGTCATCGCAATTCTTGAAGGCTCTTTCCCTGTCGGTTATAGTGGAGCGCATTGGGATCGGGTCGGAACTTGATTCGCAAACCGAGTCATTAACGACAGCGTGAAGGCAACGGCCGCGCTCCACTTTCGTGTCGGCCATAACTCAGGAGCTCTGCAGGCACTGATGGGAAATCTCGACCTCTATTATGACCACATGTCGACCGAAGGCTCATTGGCTTTCAACTGCAATGACTGCCACGCATATCCAATGCGTGGCAGTATAGTAGCCGGCAAAGGCCCCCGCAGGATCATCGTTCACTCCAGATGATACTCGCTCTCCAATCCCGGTGATTTCTTCATTCGCAGTTTTTGCGCCTCGCAGCGAACTGTTTCGCTCACCTCCGCCAGAGTGCAGAGCAATTCCAGATCCTGCACGTTCAAGTAGGTCAAGAGCCGCAAAGCGAGCGAGAGAGGCGCGTAGGGGTTGAAGACAATGGTCTTCTTCACCCTATAGCGGCTTGCCCACCGAGGGTGTCGCGAGATAACTTCTAGGACCTTAGGTGAGGTAGGCCTGGTTGCGCCAATCTTGATGACCTCGTTCTCCGTCATTCTGGGATTATCCAACAGATGCTCGATCACGCGATGATCCTGGTCCTTGGCTATACGCTGCAAGAGCTTGAAATCAGGTCTGCGGGCCAAGGCCTTTCTTACTCCGAGAGGAGCCTCTCTCAGCGTGCCGTCGAGGAAAGGCTGCAGAAAGCAATTGGGCTGCGTGGTTGAGGGCAGGTCTTCGAGTATAGCCACTACTTGGTGATCCTCTCTTAATCGTGCAGCGTTGACGACATCGCTCAACTTCTCGTCTCCCAGCGTTTCCCGAAGCGGACCGTACACCACCAAGGCATTGTAGAGGCGCAAGAAATTGACCTCTCCCTCGAGAGACCTCTTACAGATCATCTTGATGGCATCGACAATGAGATCGGCATCAAGCTCATTAAGGCGTTCTGCGAGAGCGTAGGCGCGCTGTCTGGCATCCGCAATCCTGGAGAGGGTAACGAAAAGATCGAGCAATGCCTGTCCTAGGCTCTCTTCGATCATGGAAGTCTGTCTCTGGTGCCCTACAAGTGCCTTACCGTGGGCCCCTCTCTCCCCCATCCTCGGGTGTTATCACACTTCTTCCTGCGCGAAGATGCAACTCCGCTCAGCGCTCCAGATACCCTTCCTGGACCATCAGAGAGCGGACTTTTCCAGCCGTACCCTTCGGAACTCGCAAGGGGTACCCGGAGGGGTTTCTCTTGTCGGTCTTCGGGAGCAGGCCGGCAGAAGGGTCTACTCCTGGGTTCAGTTCCCAGATAGCCCTCGGGTTAGTTCCGCACCACTTTGCCACTACGTGGAGTGGAAGGTCTTTCATGAGCTTAAGCTGGTGGAAGTAGTCATAGGCCAGCGGGGGAAGCGGCGGAACGTCGACGGCATAAAAGTCGCGGTGCGTGTCGATGAGCTTGAGCGCAATCAGTCGCGGGATCGCCACATCCGAATACGGGGGCATGGCTATTGCCCAATAGGAGAACCCCTCGGCCTGCCGGCTCAAAGTCTCGATCAACTCCGGCCCTTCCAGGAAGGACGCGATAGCCATGAGCCAATCGCCCTTTTTCC
>CAYZET010000099.1:0-14054 GCA_964477215.1 uncultured Syntrophaceae bacterium
CGTGGAGATGACGCCGGAGCTCATGGATTACAGGGACAGAGATCCTGAGGCCCTTCGATTGAGTCGGCTAATAGCGGAGATTTCAGCTCGGGGATACAATCCCTTCGTTCAACTTGGCGAGTACCGCGGAAAAGACGATAAACGTGTCGGCCGTTTTGAGCCCGCATTACCACTGCTTGATAGCACGGTACCCCCGAACGCGTATCCCCGAGGTGACCGAAAGGCGTTGCTGGATTTCATTCGCGATTCTGGTCGCATCCATTTTACTGACACGACACCGCGGGACATCACCCAATCCAATAGCGGCAACCGTTTCCGTTTGGCTGAAGACGCCCTCATAGGCCCTTACCTGGATCGGTGCGGTTTTTTCTCCATAGAGAATGGGGGCGGAGCACATTTTCACGTGGCTATGATGGCCAACATGACTTATCCGTTCCATGAGGCTCGTGAGTGGAATCGATTTGCTCCGATCTCATTGAAACAGATTCTGGTTCGTTCAACCAATCTGTTAGGGTACAAGCCTCAACCGAGGAATCTTATGCGTCTTACCGGGGAGATGATTTGTGAGCACCACGATGTTATACGCTGTTTTGATTTTCTCAACCATGCGGAAAACATGCGGCCACTGGCGGAAGTCGTCATGAATCAATCGAGTAACGTATTTGAACCTGCAGTGTCCTTGTCTTGGGCCGAGGGATTCGACGTAGCCCACTACATGGAGGTGATTGACGCGATAGTGGCCATGACGGCTGATGCCGGAGGCCTCCCTGTGAAGAAAGCTGTTCGAGAGTTCATTCTTGGGCTCAAGGATATGGCCGGAGTATGCCCTCCCCGATTCATCAGGGAGCTTGTGAAGTCCATTCGGGAGAGATACCCTGAGCTGGTAATTCATTATCATCGTCATTTCACGGATGGATTGTTCGTGCAAGCACTGGGAGCAGCGGCTCAGGCGGGTGCCCACGTTCTGGATACCGCTTTAGGGGCTGCTGTGCGCTGGTACGGACAGGGAGATGTTCTGTCAACGGCCGCGTTCATAGAAGAGGAACTTGGGCTCGAAACGAACTTGAACAAAGAAATGATTCGGATGTGCAATTTCGTGCTCAAGCAGATCATGCCCTATTATGACCGATATACGGGACCCTATTTTCATGGGATAGACCACGATGTGGTCTTCCATGGCATGCCTGGGGGCGCGACATCATCGTCTCAGGAAGGAGCCATGAAACAGGGGTACATTCACCTTCTACCGTATATGCTGCGGTTCTTGGCGGGAACTCGGCGAATCGTTCGCTACCATGATGTCACACCAGGTTCACAGATCACCTGGAATACCGCGTTTCTGGCTGTTACCGGTGCTTGGTTGAGGGGCGGCGAGAACGAAGTGCGGAACATACTAAGAATTCTCGAGGCAGTGGCTGCTGTCCCGGAAGAGCATTTGAGCGAAGATCTCAAGAAGGATCGGCTGATGCTTTACCAGGAGAGCAACGATGCTTTTCGGGATCTCCTACTGGGACGCTTTGGACCGTTGCCGTTGGGATTTCCGCCTCTCTGGGTATATCAGAGTGCCTTCGGAGATGAGTATGAACAAGCGCTGGAAAAGCGAACAGAATCCTCTCCACTCCTCGCCCTCATCGATATGGATATCGAGGCGGAGCGCGAAGAGCTGTACCGGCAGATCGATCGCGAACCAACCCGAGAAGAGCTGGTAATGTATCTCAACCACCCAGGCGACGCCCTGAAAACGATTCGCTTTCGCCGCGAGTACGGCGATCCTAACCGCCTGCCTTTGGATGTTTGGTTCGAAGGGCTGGTTGAAAGAAAGGAGCTCATTTTCACCGATAGTGACGAAAAGCCTCACCTTATAAAGATCCTGGATATTGCTCCAGTGGATGGGCAAGGCGTATGCGTGGTTCGTTACTCATTGGACGACGAAACGCTCACCCATTCCGTGAAGGTGGCCGAGCCCACATCTGCGAAAGCGAATAACTTGGAAATCGCTGATCGGAACAACCCGTGGCATGTGGCAGCCCCCAGCACTGGCGACCTTTGGGTGATGTACGTGAGACCTGGAGATATAGTAAAAAGGGGTGAGGAGCTGTTCAATATCACTATCATGAAACAAGAAAAAGCGGTGCTGGCTCCCGCAGACGCGATCGTCAAGAGAGTCCTGAAAACAGCTAACTACAAGCACGACAAACAGATGGTGTCGGTCCGGGAAGGTGAGTTGATCGTTGAACTTGGCCCCATGCCCAGAAAATGCGCCGCTTGCAAAACCCCCTTAAAGGACGATGCGTTTAAATTTTGTCCGGAATGCGGTGCAGCGGCGGAGGCAACCTAGCAGATCGTTTGAGAGAGTGGACTCCGCCACTCTCACAAACGCTTATTCGTTAGAGGGCAGTAAATCATAGTGAAGGGCACAAAAGTACACGCCGCAGCACGCGACAAAGAGCCTTTTTTCTTGACAAGTTGCTTAACAACGAGAATTTCGGGCGGTCTGTATGGACAAATGTACCGCGAAAACCCATTGACAGCAATACCCAGAATCCACGGTCTTCTTTTGGGGAAGCAGGCAGCGGTCAAGAGCAGGCATTGCCGACGCTGTACGCATCCCGGCCGTACCTCAGCCAAGAAACGGTCAGTTTCTTGGCAACGGGGAGTTTTTTTTCCTTGACAGAGGGCCTTTTAGTGGGTGCCCCGGCGACAGTTGCACGCATGGTTCAAGCACGAAAGGTCTCGCGGAGCAAGCAATGGTCGTATACCCGTCTAGAATCAAGAAGCGCCGCAGCCGGCTCACGGAAATCGAGGCCGAAATGGGTAATGGGTGATATTCGAAAATCCATTGGGCTGAGTCACCGCGCTAGCTGGACCAATGGGAGAAGACCCCGTGAAAATCACGTTGGGACGGAGGTTCCACGGCCCGTCAGGAGTTTGTAACAGCTATTACAAGAGGCTGTTGACTTTTGAAGAAGGGAGATGTAATAATAAAAAAGATGTGAGGGGATGGAGTCCCCCCAGAACGCCATGTAGGCTGATGACTCCTGCCGCAAGAACGTTGCGGTGGGAGACTGCTCGCTAAAGACCCACCGCAAGGTGGGTCTTTTGGTTTCGGCCATTCAGCCTCATCCGTCGAGAGACTGGATCGCCACGAGATCCTCTGACAGGCGGAGAAGAAAAGGAGTTCGACTATGGGGACTTCAAACATACCTTCACCGGGCAAATCCTTACGTGAAAACAAGTTCGGGATATCACGAGAGCTGCACTTGTTTCTCCATCTTGCCATGAGAGACGTGAATGCTCTCGGTCCTCAAATCGCCAAAGAATACAGGCACTTGCTTGCGATTGGGGAACGTCTTGATACAGAGATATTTCGACTGGCGGTCCTAGGTCCGCACAGCAGCGGAAAGAGCACGCTGCTAAACGCGCTGCTTGGGGAGTCCTTTCTTCCTGCCGGCATGGATTCGTTGATACGTGCGCCCATCGAGATACGGTATGGTCGCGAGCCACAGACTCGCCTCTGGTATGAAGAGATTACTCCAGGAAAGGAGTTTTCCAGCATATCCATCGAAGAATTCTTGGATCTCCTCTTCGATCTGTCTTGCAAGGAAGATAATTTCCAACAACATCGGGAGATTATGCGTGTGGAAATCTTGCATCCTTCGCCGATCCTTCGTCAGGGCGTGGTTTTGGTACATGTTCCCGGTATCAATCCGTATTCAATGGGTGAGTGGGAAGCGACCGTTGAGATGCTGACCGGGTGCGACGCGGTGCTCTTCTTAGTGTCACCTGATACGCTGTCTCCCGAGATCCAAGCCAATTGGTTCAAACAGATCAGATCCCTTGATATCCCCGTTTTCCTTATCCTCAACAAGGTCGATGAAATCGACGGGTTTGAGAAAGTGGCCACCCTTGACATTCTGAAAAAAGCGATCCAGGGGGCATTCATATCTTCAGAGCATTTTCCTGCTTTTTCGATATCCGCCCGGAGCGGCCTCGCTGCAAAGCGTTGCGGTGACGAGCCGCTTTGGAACGCAAGCGGCCTTGAAAAGGTTGAGAGCCATGTCACGGGTTTCCTTCTGGCCAGGAAGACCGCTGCTATACACGAATGCACAACCAGCGAATTGATTGATATCCTCCAAGGGGTCTTAACCCAAATTAGATTGACGATTCAATCGCTTCAGATGCCTCTCGATCTTCTCCGATCCCAGCTACACGATCTTGAAAGAGAACTGAAAGATACCGAAAGACGGCGAGTGCTGGCAAAGATTGCTCTGCGAAAAGACCTAGCGCGGACCCTGCGTGAGATAGAGACCGACGCCCGTCTTCTTCGGCAAACATCGGGCGAGTATCTTCACAAGATCGTAGAAGACCAGTTGTCCAATACCGAATCTTCTGGAAACAGGGAACAAATCGTGCAAGATGCCTTGGCCGTCGCTGTACGGAAGTTCTTCGGCGATGCTTGGAAAGAGATGGCATGCCGTTTTCGCCTTAGTGTTTCAGAAACGCTCTTATCACACTGGGATCAAGCTGAAGGCCTGGCCGATCATTTGATGCAGGCCGCCGCACAACTGTTTTATGTACCCCGTCCCACCACTCCAAGAAGGTCTGACTCCTTCAAAGTGATGCACAAACCCTACTGGGTGCTCAGGAAATGGGTGCCCGCCTTCCCTACCTTCGTGCCGGAACACTGGATTGACAAACTCTTGCCTGCCAGACTTCGCAGCAGAAGGCTAACCAACCGGCTCTTCACGGAAGTTGAAGATTTGGCATCCCACAACGTCGAAAATCTTAGGTGGCCATTGTGTCAGAACGTGAAAGATGCCTTCCACCGCTTTGCTCTAGAACTGGACGAACATTTCCTTGAGACCATCATTTACACCCGCGGAACGATTGAAGCCGCGTGCTTCACCCGTTTCGATCATAATCAAAACGCAACTTACCATTTGGCACAACTGGTTTCGGGCGAGGCAAAATTAGAGAGCTTGTGCGATGAGATCCAATCATGGCTGGCTAACCAGTGCTTGGATTGCGAATTGCCTATGGGGATCCCCTTCCCATCAAAGCAAGAGATCGGCGTCCAAGGAAATGTGAGCGAATGAATCATAGGTTCAATACAATATATGAGGAGAAGATGTTTAAAAAGGTCTTGGTCGCATTTGATGGATCCGAAGGATCTCTGAAGACCCTGAAGGAGGCCATACTCCTGGCGAAAGGCTCGGGCGCTGAGCTTCACACGATTTCCGTGGAAGAGGTGCCACCCTACCCGGCGAAAACAAGAGAAGTGGAAGAGGAGAAAGAAGCATCTGACAAGAAGTTCGCTGCCCTCATTGTTCAAGCAAAGAAAATGGCAGAAGAGCATGGCATCACACTGGGGGCTCACGTGGAAGTCGGGCATGCGGTTCAAAGGAGTGTCGAATTTATCAAAGACGAGCAATTCGACCTCCTGCTCGTAGGTTTCATGGGACATTCAGCGCTCTATGAAAGCGTCATGGGGGGCACTTGTCAAGCCCTTGTGCGTTTGGCGCCTTGCGCTGTTCTCGTAGCGAAGTAAAAAGGTGAAGTGATGGCAGATAAGATTTCAGAGCGTTCTGCCTTGAAATTCATCGTGCTTCTGGGCTTCGTAAGCCTCTTCTGCGATTTCACGCATGAAGGGGCGCGGAGCATCACGGGGCCATTCTTGGCCGTTCTGGGGGCCAGTGCAACAGCAGTTGGAGTGGTAGCAGGGTTCGGTGAATTGGTTGGGTATGTGCTGCGCCTCGCGACCGGTTATCTCAGTGACAAGACGGGTAGATATTGGACAATCATGGCCGTGGGCTACGTGCTCAATGTTGCTGTAGTTCCTCTTTTGGCTTTGGCCGGGAGCTGGGAAGTCGCCGCATTTCTCATGATAGCGGAGCGGACGGGAAAGGCTATTCGGCATCCGGCGCGGGACACAATACTCTCAGGTGCTGCCAAAGACATTGGAGTCGGATTGGGCTTCGGCTTGCATGAGGCTATGGATTCCATAGGCGCTCTTCTTGGCCCCCTTGCCGTCGCCATCGTGCTCTACTTCAAGGGAAGTTACCGGACCGCCTTTGTTGCTCTCCTGGTTCCGGCCATTCTTACTCTGGCGTTTTTCGCAGTTGCAAGACGGACTTATCCTCATCCACACGGAATCGAACGTCAGTCTGCCAAAACGGACACTAATGGATTTCCGCGAGTGTTTTGGCTGTACATTGCTGCCGTTTGTGGCATCGGCGCTGGGTTCGCCGACTTCCCGTTGATTGCCTATCACTTCAAGAAAATGGCTGTCATAGAGGCGGATTGGATACCCATTTTCTATGCCGTGGCAATGGGGGTGAGTGCCATTGCTGCCGTCACATTCGGGCGGCTTTACGATCGAGTAGGCTTCTCGGTTCTTATTATTTCGGCGACGTTATCGTCCCTTTTTGCCCCTCTTGCCTTTTGGGGAGGTTTCGGAGCAGCGCTCGTAGGAATGGCCCTATGGGGCATCGGCATGGGCGCACATGAATCAATTATGAGGTCAGCAATCGTGAACATGGTCCCTCGTAATAGACTAGGATTTGCTTACGGGGTTTTGAACAGCAGTTATGGCGTATTTTGGTTCTTGGGCAGCGCTTTCATGGGCATGCTCTACGATAGATCGATCGAGTATCTCATCATTTTTTCAGTAGCATCTCAACTTGTCGCTATCCCAATACTGGCTTTAACAAAGAAGCGGCTGAGATTCGCGTGAGAGCAGAAGGAGGAAAAGAGAAATGAATTACAAAGCTCTCGTCTCTTCGGATTGGAATGAATGTTTGGCGCCCTGCGGTCCATTCGATCCAATATCTTTTGCTTATCCAGAGCTGGAGCCCGATATGTCCAGAATTTTCGCAAAGTACACGGGCAATGAGATCTCACTGGTCGAAGCAAGCCGGAAAATTTCCGCCCTGCTGCCCGCCCGCCTTACCGTAGATCAGATGGATGCCTATCTGGACGCTCGCTTCGCTACATATCCGGGTGTCCCTGACCTGATCGAGTGGTGCGCGCTCCATCAGATTTTTTTCATGATTAACACCACAGGCATGCAGGGATACTTCCAGCGGGTTTTTGCCAGGAACCTCTTGCCGCATGTGCCGCTTGTAGCTGCGAATCCACTGATCCGTTTCCCTGGAGCGCGTGAAGATCCCCGCTTTCGGTATCACGTTGTGGCGATTGAAGACAAGCCTAAGAATACCGAGTCGGTCATGAGCCTTTTGGGAATCGCATCCAGATGTGTGGTGGTCATGGGCGACAGTGGAGGAGACGGTCCGCACCTCCATTGGGGCGGTTCCAGGGGAGCATTCCTGATTGGAAGCATGACCAAACCCTCCTTGGAAATCTACTGCAAAGAGAGAGGGATCATCATCAACAAGCACTTTGGCTCTGTATATTCTCTGGGGGAAGATGTCGACAGAGCCAGAGAGATGCGAACCAATTTCATGGAACTGACCGATTCGCTGTCCGCCGTCTTCGATTTGTAGAGGGAGCTTGGCATTGAAATTCGCGACCGGCAGGCGGGGAGAATAATAACCGCTGGAAAGGAAAGCAGAAGTCGGACGGGAGAAGAATGTAACTGACGTTACAGAACGATGCTTGACAGATGGTCGCCGATCTGTAACACTAATTACATAACCCCGCTGGGCAGATAGGAGGACCATCATGGATATTCTTACAATAGCAATGGTTGCTTCCGGCCTTTTTTTCGGATGGACCATCGGCTCCCATTACACAGGAGCGACCATGGGAATGGCCTATGGATCTGGGATCGTCAAGAGCCCCATAATTGCCACCATTTTGGTAGCATTCTTTGCCTTGCTCGGCGCCACCTTTGAGAGCCACCGCGTGGTTGAGACCGTGGGAACCGGCATTATCAAGGGCACCGACATGACGCCCCTGGGGGCCATGACCATGATGTTCACTGCCGCGCTGGTCACAGCAGCTAACACATGGATGAGATGGCCAGTTTCGACTTCTCAATTGGCCTGTTTCTCAGTCGTGGGCTCGGCAGTCGCTATGGGAGCCCCCGTCTTCTGGGGAAGCACGATAGTGTTTCTCTGTGTGACATGGGTTGCGACGCCCGTCCTAGCTGCTCTCTTGGGCTGGATTTTTACACACACCACGGACTGGACGATCAAAGGTCGATCCCACGCTGTGCAGAAATTCTTAGGATATGCCTTGTTCATTGCTTCTTGTTACTCATCGTACACTTTGGGAGCCAACAATACCGGGAACGCTGTGGGAGTCTTTTTTGGCCTCAAGCTCACTACCGAGATGCAGGCCGGATTCATTGGAGGCATAGTCATAGCCATCGGCGCGGTGACCTGGGGCATTCCACTTCTGCAGAAGGTCGGCAAAGATCTCGTTCAGGTGGATTTGAGCATAGGAGTCGGGGCGAAGTTCGCTCAGAGCGTTACCGCCCACACAGCGGCAGTCCTGGGCTTTCCGACTTCCATGAATCAGGCCCAAATAGGTGGTGTGGCCGGAGCCGCTTATGTGAGAGGGCTCCAGACCATTGATGTGGCCGCGATGAAGGAAATTGTACTCTCGTGGTTCCTTACACCCATAGTGGCAGGAATCGTCTCATTCGTGCTCTACAAGGTCTTCTCCTTTGTGCTGAAAATCCATTAAGGAGGACAGGCCCATGTTCAAACGCATATTGTTCCCGACCAAGTTCGAGGAATTTTCCTTGGACATCCTTAAAAGCATTTCTTGCTTGAAGTCGGGGGGATTGGAGAACGTGGCTCTTTTGCACGTGATTGACACGAGCAAGCTCTATACCGAAGCTGAGTGGGGAACCGTGCTCAATCTCACGAGGATTCAAGAGACAGCGGCGCAACGGCTTGCTTCATATGCAGAATACCTACAATCCGAAGGGATCAAGGTCAAAACCGCGATTACGGTAGGCCCACTGGTTTCCGAGGTCATCAGGATCGCCCAGGAGGAGGACGTATCCCTGATTGTTACCGGGAGACAGAAACGCAGCATTCTGGGAGAGCTTTTTGTCGGATCTAGCACGGATCGTGTTATCCGCCGGGCGACGGTGCCGGTCTTGGTGACTAAGTATCATACGGTCAAAGAGATCGAAGGAGAAGTAACAGAGGAGTTCTGTCGCAACATGTTCCGAAAAATCCTCTTTCCGGTGGATTGGTCACCCTGGACAGAACGGACCAAAGAATACTTTCCGTTGCTTCGGCAAGTGGGGGCCTCAGAGGTCGTCATAGTCCACGTGCTGGAAGATCCCCTTATAGAAGCCAAGTATGTGACGCAGCGAACCCAAGAAATGATCGAGGAACGAAACCGAGCACTGGAATCCCCAAAGCAAGAGCTTGTGGGCAGCGGATTTCAGGCTAAGACGTATCTCCTTGAAGGAGGCAGAGCGTATCACGCAATCAACCGGATTGCGACGAAAGAAGACGTATCCATGATTCTGATGGGCTCCCACGGCAAAGGGTTCGTTGAGGAGACCCTTTGGGGCAGTGTGTCTCAGCGGGTCGTTGAATACAGTGAAAAACCAGTTCTTGTGGTCAAGTAAGCTGCATCCGGTCTTCTTGCGGTATTCAGGAAGATAGGGGCTGACATACGGGATATTTAAGTCAGGTGTGGAGATTGTATTATCATGAAAGCTCAACTGAAGGCAGGGCAAACCTTATGCGATATTTCGCAGCCATCAGCGATGAAGTTCGTGGTGTTAATTGGTATTGTCAGTCTTTTTTCAGACTGCACGTATGAGGGTGCTCGAAGCATAACAGGTCCATTCTTGTCCCTGCTTGGGGCCAGTGCAACAGTCGTGGGGATAGTCGCTGGATTCGGGGAGTTGACCGGCTATGCCCTGCGGCTTGTATCCGGTTATTGGGCCGATAAGACGAGGAATTACTGGGCCATTGTATTCGTTGGGTATGGGTTGAATCTGCTGCCAGTACCTCTTCTAGCCCTAGCGGGCCATTGGGAGATTGCAGCAGTATTGATGCTTGCAGAACGGATGGGCAAGGCCATACGAACCCCAGCCCGAGACGTGATGTTATCCTGTGCTTCCGACAGCATTGGACGAGGATGGGGATTCGGTTTGCACGAGGCCTTAGACCAAATTGGTGCTATTTGTGGCCCGTTGATAGTAGCCTCCGCTCTTGCTTCAAAAGGGTCTTATCCAGCCTGTTTCGGGTTGTTGCTTATTCCAGCTTTCTTTGCTTTGACCTTTCTTTACACGGCTTATCAGCTATATCCAAAGCCTCATAATCTGGAATCTGCAGGCATCAAGGTAAGAAGCAAAGGCTTTCCCAGGTCCTTTTGGCTTTACATTGTAGCCATAGGATGCGTGGCGGCTGGGTACGCTGATTTTCCCCTCGTCGCTTACCATTTCAAGAAAGCTGCTACCGTTCCGGACTCCTGGATTCCCATCTTTTATGCTGTGGCCATGGGAGTGGACGCCATAGCAGCACTCACATTCGGTCGCCTCTTTGACCGGTTGGGCATATTGGTTATGGTTGCGGCTGTTTTCCTTGCCTCGTTCTTTGCTCCGTTGGTATTCAAGGGCGGCTTTAGCTGGGCGCTTGTGGGAATGGCATTATGGGGAGTTGGTATGGGAGCCCAGGAATCCGTCATGCGGGCCGCTATTGCCGATTTGGTTCCGGCCACGAAACTCGGCTTTGCCTTCGGGTTGTTCAACACGGTCTACGGTTTGCTCTGGTTCGTGGGGAGTGCACTCATGGGCGTACTGTACGACATGTCCGTCAACGCGCTCGTTGTGTTTTCCGTGGCTTCTCAACTTCTCTGCGTCCCCATGTTGCTGGTAGCTAGGCGACGGATGCGGCGCTGACGAGCCCGCGTAGACAACAGTTTTGATTGACTCTCGTGGTACTCTCGGTAACAATGGTTACATGAGATGGTTGTTTTTTTCATACACGCTTCCGTCGCGACCCTCGCGAGCACGGGTATCCATTTGGAGGCAGCTCAAGAAGCTGGGGGCTGTCAATTATCAATCGGTCTGGGTTCTTCCGTATTCGAATGATCGGGTCAACGAGGTCAACAAGCTTATCCTGGACATTGAAAAATGGAAGGGGGAGGGGCTCCTCATTGACGGTAAGGTCTTGCACAAAGATCAGGAAGAGCGCATCAACAAAGCATTTGTGGAATCACGGAACGAAGAGTACCGAGAGATAATAGAGAAGTGTAACGACTACGCAAAGGAAATAGAGTTCGAGATCGGGCGTCAGAATTTCATCTTTGCCGAGGTCGAAGAAAATGAGGAGGAATTGGAAAAGCTCAAGCAGTGGCTCAAGAAAGTGGAAAAAAGAGACATTGTGGAAGCGCCCCTTAGGAAGGAGGCGGTAGAAAAAATAAAGAGTTGCGAGGACCTCTTTCAAGACTTTGCTCTGAAGGTTTACGAACATAGCCAAGTCAAGGAAAGGAAAAAGGGGAAGACAGCGGAGAAAGAGCCGCCTGAGCCATCACACTGAGGAGAACGGCAACCTGGTAAATGCAACCGGATCGCACGCACCTACCCCAAGAAAGGAGCTTGCCATGATTGTCCAGAAAGCTGAGCTGTTCAAAGATCTGAGCCCGGAAACCATGAATGAAATTTCCAAGATCATGCTTGAAGAGTCGTACGAGACAAGCTCATCCGTTTTCAAGTCAGGCGCGCCATCCAAAGACCTTTTTATCCTTGTCGGTGGGCGGATAAGATAGTCGATTGGCACAGAAGCGAAACAGATTACATGGTTAGCGTCCAGGGGGAGGCTTTCGGATGAACCCGCCGGGTCGATCGGCCAACGTATACGGCCGGCGCCGAGTGCGAAGTCCCGAGCAAAGGGGTAAAAATCGAAAACGGGAAGCTGAGCAAAATTTTCGAAAAGGACGTCTACGGACGCATGATGTTCTTCAAACGCCTAGCTGGTGCCGTAGTCTCAAGACTGATCTACAATTGTGAAACTTTTCTTTCTGAAGGGAAGCTTGAAAGGCGTCGCCTCATCGTACGGTGCCGGACATATGGGTGGAGATGAAGATTAGAACCAGCAGGCAGCGTCGGAGGCGCCTGCCGATTAGAAGCCACCGGCTCTGCTGGGAGCATTTCACTTAACGAAAACACACGGAAGAGCTTTTGCCAAAAAAGACAAACAATGCGGGCTACAAGACCTTTCCTTTTTGGAGAACACCATGAATGTCCGGCGACTGGTACTGGATGTTGACAAGGCGATAGCCAAACCATCGATCATCGATATCGCGGAAGCGATCAGCGCGTGTCCCGGCGTGGAAGCGGTAAACATTACCGTGACTGAGATTGACATCGAGACGGTCGGTACAGACATAACCATCGAAGGTCAGAATCTCGATTACGAGTCTCTCATGAGTGCAATCGAGGAAACTGGTGCCGTCGTCCATAGCATCGATCAGATAGCTTCCGGCAGTCGGATCGTGGAGCGAGTAGAGCGGTCACGATGAGGCCCTTGCGCTGGATATGGAATAGACGGAATCGGTTCGATCTGATTGCCGGTCTTTGCGATGGTGTTCTCACCGCCTTGACGTTGGCCGCCGGGAAATTGGTCGACGACGATTTCCCGTTGACTGCGGGCCTCGCTGTTCGGGTAGCTATAGTTGCGGCGATCCCCGGCGCCTTTATCTTCTTTATTGCCCATTATGCTGCTCTCCGCGGGGAGTTGGTAGAGGCAGAGCGGCAACTCAGTATGACGACGCACGGTCGCCTGGCAAGCTCGCGGCTGGGCAAGAGCGCCTTACGTGAGGCTGCAGCTCGCGGGTTACTGGCCAGTGCCAGCGGCTTCTGTGGTGCGCTGCTCCCCTTGATCATCGGAAGCAGTCTCCCTGGGTTCCGTTGGCTTGCTATCGCCGTCGCGTTGGGGTTTTTGGCCTTACTTGGGGCCTTTCTCGCGAAAACGGTATACGGAAAGCCTCTCCGCTGGGGAGGCGGCATGTTGTTCAGTGGGGCAGTGTTGGCCTATCTTGGGGTGCATCTAGGGATCGTCTGATCAGGAAGCCGCAGCGCTCATGGCCAATCCAAGACGCTGAACCACTTCATGTGGTGCCCGGAATTTGAACTTGGCCCAGTGCCCAGAAAATGCGCCGTTTGCAAAACTCCCTTAAAGGACGATGCGTTTAAATTTTGTCCGGAATGCGGTGCAGCGGAGGAGGCAGCCTAGCAGATCGTTTGAGAGAGTGGACTCCGCCACTGTCTCAAACACGCTGCACCTCTCGTGGCACGAGCCCACTGTTGGATCAAGGTCTTCCGACTGTAAACAAGTACCCAGAAAAATGGAGAAATGTTGATCAGCGCCAACGGAAACAGGAGAAAGATCGAGAGCCTGCTTTGCGCGTTCAGTCGCGTGACGCTCTCTTGTTCAAGACAACGTGCTACACCAAAGGGATATTCTTGGGTAGGGTGCCAATGAGGAAATCTTATGTCATCTGAAGAACCCTTTCTCGCATTTGATTCCGGCTTGATCTAATTCCTTGAAAAGCTTAGCCAACCGGTCATTGGCTATGCGCACCTGCCGAAGTTTTTCCTCAGTCTCGTGGTCGGTCGCGTAGCACGCAAGGCACCGTTGACACCTGTGAGTTGCCCCCAGAGTTGTCACCTCGAAGTCTACCAGCAAGAAGGTTCGGCGCTCCTTGCGATTCCCGAAATTCTCCACAGCGGGCAGGTACTCGACAACGGTCCGCATCGAGACTTCGGTACCTTCTCGAGCAATATGGATATAATCTTCAAGTGTGAGAGTCGGACCTTGTTCTTCTCTGAAATCCTGAAACTTGATGATCATGTCGTCCAGGGAGAAGAGCTTGGCCTCCACGTCAATGCCCACCTCTTTTAACCTTCGGTAATCCTTCTGTAAATACCGGTTAGCAATCATAACAGCTTGAGACACGTGGGGGCACAAATTATGTGGGCAACCACGCGCATAACATTTTCGGAAGCTGTATTCCGACCCGCCTATTGTGCCGGAAAACCGACAGAAGAAGAGGACCGCCTGGAACTCCTTGTCCATATGTGTGAAATCAACCTCGCTAATCTCAAAAGAAGACAGACA
>CAYZET010000100.1:0-14036 GCA_964477215.1 uncultured Syntrophaceae bacterium
GCGGGCCTTGTGCCCGCCCTGGGCACCCACAAGGGGTGCCCCTACGTCGCAATCCCTTCTTGACATGCCCCTTCGTAAGCTCCGCGGCGGAATTCGCTATCGTACTTATGAAATCTTGTCCTCACGACGATCATAGCGAACCTCGGGGCTAGACAATTGTCAGGAGATCTTAGAGGAGGATGTCCTATGGATTTTAAAGCATTTACAGAATCGGACTGGGTGAAAGCGGCCTGCAACCCGGAAGCTCGTGAAAAGGTGATGAAGGAATTTCCGGAGTGGGTCGAGAAGGTCAAGGATTCTGAGCTCGTGAGGCGAGCCAGGCGTCTGTGGGAATACCTCACTACGGACAAGTGCTCGACGGGCGATCTCGTCATCGCGGTTGCGGCACTACTCTACCTTATATCTCCTATCGATTTGATTCCTGATTTTATTCCTCTTGCAGGACTGCTCGATGATATGGTGGCCGCTGGTATTGTCCTGGGATACTTGGACCGGAAAGCAGCGGCTCACGAGACAGCCCACCCTGAGGCGTGAAAACCGGCAGGACCGCCCCGTCGTGTGCTGAGAGCCCATGTAACCTCGACCTGGAAAGGAGATCGGAGAAGATGTCCGGCATCATTTCGATTCCCGTCAAGCTGACCGCTTTTGTGGCTGCAGGCTTGGCTTTTGCAGCGGGCTGGAAACTTGGCTGCTACCTTGGCGACGTCATTACGGGCGAAAAGGAATTCTCGTGGCCCGGAACGGACTCTTCCAAGGAGAAAGAACAAGCCGAACCGCTGTGGAAGCGGAAGTTCTCGAAGGTCACCGCAGATTAGCTCGAAGGAGAGGACGCGGACGACTCATCCCCGGACAAGGGGCTCTCCGCGTTTTCCGAAACAACGAGCCCCTTCAGCCAGCCAATAGTGGCGTCGATAACCGCCAAACGGTAGTCCAATACCTGTCGTTGTATCTCCACGGTGCATCGATCTCTCGCGGCTTCCATCTGCCGCCGCTTTAGGAGACAAACCGCCACCTGGTCCTGGATCAGGCTGGAAGCACCCCCGGCACAGCGCTTTCGTGCAAAATGGAGCTTGCTCGGAAACTCCAGACGGCAGTCCCGGACGTGTTGCACCGGCTGACGTATCCATGTGTCAAAAGCGACTCGGCCTTCGTCCTTGAGGTAATAGACTTTGCGGGACGGAAGGTTGGTCTGCTCTACGCGCTCGTGGTACACTAAAGCGTCTCGCTCCAGTTGCGCCAGAAGCGCGTAGACCTGACTCCTGCCGAGTTGCCAGACTCCGCCGAGGTGGTCCCTGATATATCGCCACACGTCGTACCCGTGAGCGGGTCCCATGGTGAGAACACCCAGGATAGGGTAATCGGCGGCATTAACACGTTTGGCGTGGGCCTGCTCTGTCGTGTCTTGAGTATTCATTTCTTGACCCCTACCCAAATGATACTCCTCTTTCGAGAGAGTCCACTATCCCGTGAATTCACACCCCGAACAAGCTTCGAGCCAGTAGTTGAACCGTGTGGATCACCTCTATGCCGCGGGAAGGCTCGAGATTGCAGGCAAGAGTAAGCTGGCAGCCAGGACAACCGGTGGCCACAACTGAGGCCCCGGTCTCCTCAACTATTTCGATTTTTCTGGATGTTATTCTATGGGACAGGTCCACGTTCTCGAATTGGTACGAGCCCGCGCCTCCACAGCACGCTCCCGCATCGGACATTTCCACGAGGCGAACATTTGGGAGTGAATCGAGAATAGTTCTAGGCTCCTTCGTGACTCTCATCCCCCGAGCCAGATGGCACGGGTCGTGGTACGTGACCGTGATCCGCGACCCTCGCCTTCGAGCAGAAGGAAGAGTGCCGATGCGCTCGGCAACGATCTGGCTGACGTCTCGGACTTTTCCCGCAACCCGCAGAGCTGCACTGGGGTCGTGACCGAGCTCCTCCACCACGCGGGGAATTTCCTTCTTCAACGCAGCGCCGCACGTGGCGCAATCCACGACTATAGCGTCAAAGCTTTCCCGGTCAAGAACGCGCAGATTAGTCCGTATGTTGGGGGCCGACTCCTGGACAAAACCGGCTAAGAACACTGGTGCCCCACAACAAACTTGGTCCGCGGGAACGATTACCTCGAAGCCGAGGCTGCTGAGAACCGTCACTACCGCTTTTCCGACGTTTTCGTTGAACAGCTCGGTGGCGCACCCGGTGAAGTACAGAACGCGTCCCACGCGCTTTCCCCTCGCAGGCACCCGCTCACCGATGGTCTTGCCAAAGGGCCGTGCGGTGAGCCGGGGGAACCGGGAAAGAGGGATGTTGCCGATCCTCCACGGAGGCCATTCCTGGCCCACAATCAGTTTTTGCCCCGCGTGACCCACCGCTGCACCGGTCCGCATGAGCGAGCGGTTGCGGAGTATCGAAAAGAGAGCTCTCTTCGCAAGCCCCGGCCCGGATGCTTGGGCTAGCTCGCTTCGCATCGTGCGAAACACGTGATCGATTCGGACCCCGCTGGGACACGTCGCTGCGCATGCATCGCAGAGTGTGCAGCTCATGATTGCATCGCGGAAAGCCGGGGACAATAGCATGTCCCCCTCGACATAATGCTTGATGATCTGCACCCGACCCCGGGGGGCGAAGTACTCTCGTCGGGTGGCTCTGAAAGTAGGGCAATTCTGCTGACACATGCCGCACTTGAGGCAATGGTAAAGGTCTTCTTTCAATGATTCGGAAAACATAAGGCTATCCCGCGTGCGGAAGGACGAATCGAAGAAATGCGGTCCGCGAAAATGGTGTCAAATGCGTGGGTGCCAGACCACCGATCGCAAGTCGTGAAGCTCAAATCCGGCCTCACACGAATTTCCCCGGGTTGAGAATTCCCTTTGGATCGAAGAAGTCCTTGAGACCCTTCATAACTCTCAGGGCGACGGCATCCATCTCAAAATGGAGGAACGGCGATTTGGCGATACCGATGCCATGTTCACCGGAGAGAGTCCCTCCCAGGGCGAGTGCCTCCGGAACCAGGGCTTCGCACGCAGCTTGGACGCGTTTGTATTCGTCGGCATTCCGCTTATCGAAGGCAATGCAAGGATGCAAGTTTCCATCTCCCGCGTGAGCTATAACGCCCACATGGAGGCCATAGCTCACGCATATGTCCATCACCTTGCGAATCATAGCTGTAAGGTTTGACACCGGTACAGTGACGTCCTCTGTGATGGTATTGGGCTTCATTCTCATAAGGGCCGGTCCGGCGGCTCTCCGAGCGAGCCAAAGACGCTCAGCCTCTGGACCCTCCTTCGCGATCAGCACACTTCGAGCTCGCTTTTGCCTGAGGATCTCCTCGATTCGTTCAGCTTCTCGGTCCAGAATTTCGGGGTTCCCGTCCACCTGGACAAGGAGGAGGCCTTCGGCGTCCTGCGGCAATCCGAGGTTGAATGACTGTTCCACAGCGCGAATCGTGAACTGGTTCATCAATTCCAGCGCGGCAGGCACGATCCGGGAAGCCATGATCTCTGCTACAGCATCGGAGCAGTCTTCAAGCTTCTCGAAATCCGCCCTGAGGGTGCGGCTATCAAGTGGCTTCGGGACAAGGCGGACAATGATCTCTGTTATGATACCAAGGGTTCCCTCGGAGCCGCACATCAGATTCGTCAGATTGTATCCTGTTGCATTCTTGAGTGTTCGCCCCCCTGTTCGCAAAATGTCCCCATTCGCCAACACTACGGTCAGGCCGAGAAGATAGTCCTTGGTGACCCCGTACTTCAGAGTCCGGGGGCCTCCCGCGTTAGTGGCAACCGTTCCCCCCATCGTAGCGGCCGCCCAAGAAGCCGGGTCGGGCGGATACATGAGACCCACTTTTTCCACTGCCCTTTGCAGGTCCATGTTCACCACCCCCGGTTGAACAGTAGCGGTCAGGCTCGCAGCGTCCAAGGAGAGGATCTTGTCCATCTGGGTGAGGCACACCACAATGCCTCCGCGCACGGGCACGCTTTCTCCTGCCAGATTGGTTCCGCTACCCCGAGGAGTTACCGGAATGGATTCCCGGTACGCGACCTTCATGATAGCCGAAACTTCGTCCACGGAGAGGGGGAAGAGCACGATTTCCGGCACGTGTTCCACCGTATAGGCGTCGTACGAGTACGTGACCAGATGCTCCGGCTCGTCCGTAGCCCGATCCGCGCCGACGATGGCTTTAAGCTCCCTCTTGATGCGTTCGTTCATGGGCAGCTCCCGTGACATCCCCCCGTTGCATCCCTGGACAACAACGGCTCACGCGTCAGAATCCTGCTGCCTTGAGGGCCCAAACAACGAAACAGGTGGTCTGAACGTTCTTCTTGCGCTGCTTCTGAAATTCCATCGGGGTGTCGGAGACAAATGCTCCGTCAGGAAGCTGAACAGCCGCCAGGTAGTACGCCGCGTCCTTCAGCGCGTCACGGTGCACCTTCTGTGCCGTCATTGCCAGCATCGCGTAAGCAGTGATCTCCGGGTCCTCGGCCGCGGGAGGAACGATGGAGAATCCTCCATTGCGCAGCTTTCTGCACTGCATGAGAAAATCCAGGCCCTTATCAACGAGAGGGGTTCCTCGGGTCACGTTGAAATCGGCCAACGCGTTGAGCACCCAGGCTGTTCCCAGCGCGAGGGAATTCCCTCCCTTGGGCATGGGCCAGCCTCCGTCGTGATTCTGAATTGCCTCCAGATACTCCAGGGCCTTTCGCACAACCGGATCTTCCGATTTTTTGCCTGCTTGTGCCAGCGCCTTCAACGCCACCGCGGTGTAAATGGACAGGCTGGGGGTTTTGGGATGCCTCCCCCATCCGCCGTCTGAGTTCTGAGACTTGATGAGCCAGTCGATGGCCTTCGTCCGTTCGTCCGTGCCTTTCCCGGCAGCATCGAGCGCCATCACAAAGAACGCGGTATGTGCGGTGTTATCGTTAACCGATCCGGCCCCGTTCTGGGACTTGAGGAGAAAGGAGACCCCGTTCTCGATGGACTGGGAATCCCCGTTGGCTATGATCAGGGCACGGACGGCCCATGCTGTTGTCTCCGCCTCCGCGTCGCCTTCACCTACCACAAGGGGCCATCCGCCGGAGGATGTCTGACTTTGGCTCAGATATTGCGCGGCCTTCTGTAAAGCCCTCTCTTCCTCGATCGCCCATGCGGATATCCCGCTGAGGGTTATGGCTACGCACACTGCGACAGCCCAAAAGCGTGTCTCCCGCATTCTCAGATACTCCTTTCACGGCTCTGCTCGGAGAAGCTCCCGGGAAACACCATAGCAATCTTGGTGCTCCGCTTCAACACGAAGACTGAAGGGGAACGAGATCGCGTAGTGGTCCATGGCATAAATACGGTAGGGTATCTGAACCACGGCGTACTTGGTGAGCGCATCGTTCGCACTGTAGAGGCGGGCCTTGTGCCCGCCCTGGGCACCCACAAGGGGTGCCGTCACATCGCAATCCCTCCTTGACATGCCCCTTTGTAAACTCGGCGGCAGAACACGTCGTACTTCTGAAATCTGGTAATCAGGGCTCGTTGGATCTCGGTGCGCATCGTTTTCGCGAGTTTGCTGGGCTTGTGTCCGGACAATCGCGGCTCGTTCTCAAAAAAATACTTGTCCCCCCTGTGATGGTAGAGTATACATATAAGTTTAATATCGAAAGTCCACCGGGACAGCACCTCGGACGGACTCCGGGAGAACGACACATGCCGAAAATGAAATCCTGCCGCGGCGCGGCTAAGAGGTTCACCGTCCTCAAGAGTGGAAAAATCAAGAGAAAAAAGGCATACCACAGCCACATCTTGACCTCCAAGAGCACGAAGCGTAAGAGAGGCTTACGGCAGGACACCTTTATCAGCAGCCAGGACGAGGCGCAGATCAAGAGACTTCTGCCTTACGGATAGGTGAAGCTTCCGAAAGAGAGCTATTTCGGCACCCTTCACGTTGCACAGACACTTTCACGAAGCAAGGAGTCATGAATGCCACGAGCACGATCCGCGCCTGCACGCAAGGCAAGACATAAGAAGATCCTCAAGCTCGCCAAAGGATACGTTGGCGGCCGCGGCCGCACGTACAGACAAGCGAGGGACACCGTCGAACGCGCCCTGTGCTTCTCCTATCGCGACAGGAGGACGCGCAAGCGAATGTTTCGGCGCCTCTGGATAGTGAGAATAAGCGCAGGCGCCCGCATGAACGGATTACCGTACAATAGACTGATCGAGGGCCTGAAGAAAGCCCAGGTGGGTCTGGACAGGAAGATTTTGGCTGACATAGCGGTAAAAGATCCCGTTGCCTTCGCGAGCATCGCCCAGCAAGCAAGGACGGCCCTCGAAGCTTAGTGCCGAGCCCCTCCGGCATCAATGCCTCAGGCCCATGCCGCGGCCCAGTATCTCTCACCAAACCGGACGGCGGTCTTCCAGGACCGCCTTTTTGTCTTGGAGGCAATCGGACCTGATCGGAAACCCGTGACCGGACGAAAGCAATGCGAGCTCCCCCGTGCAGTCTTGCATGGGCGTACGTTTCTATCACGAGGCCACGCAGATGATGAAGGACGAATTGGAAAAGCTCCGAGAGCGGGTTACCGCCCTCATAGGCGAGCTGCAGGACGAAAAGAGCCTCACTGAGGCACGTACCCGAATCCTGGGACGAAAGGGTGAGTTGACTCGGTTCCTGAGGGGACTCAAGGACCTCGCGCCTGAGGAGCGCAGCGAAGTCGGACAGAGAGCCAATCTCATCAAGAACGAGCTGGAAGAAAAGTTCGACGCCAGGCTCTCAGCGCTCAGGGACGAAGCCGAACGGGACCGAATCGGCCAGGAATTTGTGGACGTCACTCTTCCCGGGAGGAGAGCTCTCCTCGGCAGGTCACATATCTTGAATCGGGTGACCGACGAGCTCGTCGAAGTCTTTGCCGGCCTCGGGTTCCAGCTTGCCGAAGGACCTGAGGTGGAGCTCGACTATTACAACTTCGAAGCGCTGAACATCCCGCGCGATCATCCAGCTCGCGACATGCAGGACACGTTTTACTTCTCCGAGTCGGTTGTCTTGCGAACCCACACGTCGCCGGTTCAAATTCGCACCATGGAGAAACAACAGCCGCCGGTCCGTGTCATCTGTCCGGGAAAAGTATATCGCCGCGATGCGGATATCACCCATTCTCCCATGTTCATGCAGATCGAGGGATTGTGGGTGGACAAGGGTATCACGCTGGCCGATCTCAAGGGAGTTCTGACCGCGTTCGTCCGAGCGTACTTCGGGGAAGGAGTGGGACTCCGGTTCCGGCCCAGTTTCTTCCCATTTACGGAGCCGTCCGCAGAAGTAGATATCCAATGCGTGATTTGCGGTGGAGCTGGGTGTAGGACATGCTCGTTCACCGGATGGCTCGAGATCCTCGGCTCCGGAATGGTTGACCCGGAGCTATACCGATTCGTGAACTACGACGCCCAGGTCTATACGGGATTTGCCTTCGGAATGGGAATCGAGCGGGTGGCAATGCTCAAGTATCGAATTCCGGACATCCGCGCGTTTTATGACAATGATATCAGATTCTTACAGCAATTCTAGGCAGAAGCGAAGTCTTCCTCATCCCACTTTCCTACGGAAGGACTGCGAACGATGTACGTCAGTTTGAACTGGCTCCGAGAGATGGTGGAGCTCGATCTGGCCGCAGAAACGGTGGCTGAGATCCTGACCATGGGCGGGCTGGAAGTGGAGGGTCTCCGCCCCGTGGGACAAGGGCTGGAATCAATTTTGACTGCCCGCATTGAAGAGATACGTCCCCATCCAAGCGCGGCGAACCTCAGCTTAGCCGTGCTGACCGTAGGCGACCGAGAAATCACGGTGGTGTGCGGGGCACCCAACATTTGTGTAGGACAAGTGGTTCCGTACGCCGGTCCGGGATCGGTTCTGCCGTCAGGCATGGAGATATCGGAGCGGTTCGTGAAGGGCGTGACGTCTCCCGGCATGATCTGCTCGGAAAAAGAGTTGGATCTGGGCGATGACGCAGCGGGTATTCTTGTTCTCGAGGATGTGACCCGGACAGGGATCCCGCTGATCGAAGCATGCCCCTTTGTCGTAGACACCATCCTCGAGACGTCGGTGACCCCTAATCGAGGCGACTGTCTTTCAGTGCTCGGAACCGCGCGGGAAGTGGCTGCTCTCGTCGGGAAACCATGGAAGGCGCCGGAATTCTACCTGGAAGAGTCACCTGTGAACATTCAGGAGCGGGCGAGCGTCGAGGTGCCGGATTTCGACCTCTGTCCCCGGTACGTTGCCCGCATGGTAGAAGGGGTCACCATAGGCCCCTCCCCGTTTCGCGTACGGTACAGGCTGTTCAGATCCGGGATGCGCCCCATTTCGAATGTGGTGGACGCCACAAATCTCATCCTTCTTGAATGCGGTCAACCTCTCCATGCCTTTGATTTTGCTTTCCTCAGGGGCGGAAAAATTGTAGTGAGGCGGTGCGACCCGGGTGAGACCTTTGTAACTCTCGACGGGGCAGAGCGGGCGCTGCCTGACAACGCGTTGATGATCCGCGATGGGGAACGATCAGTAGCACTTGCCGGAATCATGGGTGGTCTCAACTCGGAAATTCAGGATACCACCACCTCTGTGCTCATAGAGAGCGCATGCTTCGAGCGCTTCGGCACCCGGAGGACTGCCAAAGCCCTGGGAATGTCCACGGAGGCCTCATTCAGGTTCGAGCGAGGAGTGGACCCGGAAGGATCCCTCTGGGCAGCCCACCGTGCAGCGTACATCATTCAACAGCTCGCTGGGGGAACTATCCTCGGCGGGTACATCGACGTCTACCCGGAGCCCATTCGCCGATCCCCGGTGGTTGTGCGAGCGGACAAGATTTGTGGACTCCTGGGTGTGGAGTTGACACCTGACCAGAGCGCGTCATATCTTGCACGCCTCGGCGTCGATGTTGCCGTAAAGAACGACGATGGTGTTCCTTCTCTTGTCTGCACGCCCCCGTCGTGGCGCTGGGACCTGGATCGTGATGTGGATATGGGCGAAGAGGTCGGGCGAGTCCACGGTTTTCAGCACATTCCCCTGTCTATGCCCACGTACGAAGCCGCGGCAGACCATACGAGGGAGCATCGAAGGCAGGTCAGGCTCGTGGCAGACGTCATGAACGCCTCGGGATTCACCGAGATCATCACCATGTCCTTCTGCTCGCTGCAAGCCGCGCGAGAGTTTACGGTCGTTCCACCGGCCGGCGGGGAGCTCCACCTGCTGAATCCTCTGACAGAAGATTCCTCGGTGATGCGGACTTCCTTGCTGGCAGGCTTGATGGCGGCCCTGAAGCGCAATTTGAACTTCAGGTCGGAAGACGTGAAGCTCTATGAAATAGGGAGCGTTTTTCTCCCCGTTCCGGACAGCACGCTGCCGGTGGAAGAGTTGCGCCTCGCTGCTGTGGCCACAGGCAGACGATACCCCCGCGTCTGGCACTATCAGCGAGGCGAGATAGATGTGTACGGCAGGATAGACAAAGAGCCACAGGTTGATTTCTATGACATGAAGGGCGCGTTCGAGAATGTGTTCGATGCCTTAAGTTGCCTGGATGTCAGCTTTGTGCCCTCGAAGGTTCCTTTCCTCCATCCCGGCAAATCGGCAGACATTGTGGTGTCGGGATCTCCTATAGGGTTCATGGGAGAATTGTCTCCCAAGACCATGCGAGAACAGGATCTGCTGCGTCCAGTGCAGGTCTGTGAAATTTTCCTGGAACCTCTGCTCATTCAAACCCGCAAGGAAAAGGTTTTCAGCCCTATTCCGCGCTACCCTTATATAGAGAGGGATTTATCGATAATCGTTGAAAGAAATTGTTCAGGAGATATGATTAAGCGCTTGATTTCACGTTTGGGGCATGATATCATTACTTCCGTTGTCCTATTTGATTTGTATAGAGGCGAAGCTATTCCGGAAGGGTATCAGAGCGTGACCCTCCGGATTCGCTATCAGTCCGAAGATCGGACCCTGACCGACGAGGAGGTCCACGAGGTTCATTCCCGCGTGGTGGAGGCTGTCACCCAGGAATTGGGCGCCGCGTTGAGGGAATGACATCAAAGGCCACGGGTGCCTTCATGAGCGTATCCGAAGGAAACGTGGGCCGAGGACGCCGTCGGATGGACTCTGTTTTGGAGGGGTGGTCACACTATGAGTGTCGCAATTCCAGAGAAGCAGTATTTTAAGATCGGCGAAGTTAGTGAGATTCTCAATGTGGAGCCCTATGTTCTGAGGTACTGGGAATCGGAATTCAAAATCCTCAAGCCCACGAGAACCCGTGCCCGGCAGCGTCTCTACCATAAGAAGGACCTCGAGCTCCTCATGGAGATCAAGCACCTCCTCTACGACGAGAAGTTCACAATCGCCGGCGCCAAGAAGCGTCTCCAGGAAATGAAGAAGCAATCTTCAGCCGAAAGAAAGACCAAGAGGACTCCGAAGGTCAAGGCGAAAGTGGAATCCGAGGAACCGTTCGCACAGACGGAAAATACCCATGAGCCGTCTGACTACAGGGAAATTTTGCTGGAAATCAAGAAAGAGCTCAAGGAGCTCCGCTCCATTTTGGAAGGCTAGGGCCATCCGCTCAGGACCCGGCTGTCCCAGCCTAGGCTCCTGATACTACTCATCGCGCGAAACCGCCCATGAGGCGGGTCGCGCGCATTCAAGCTTCCGGGCATTTACCCTCTACCCGTACCCGCACCACTGACCTGAACGTCGTGCCTCCGCCCCTTCGTCTTGCCTGATCACAATCGAGTGCAGCTCATCGTCCAGAATTGACTCCAAGAGAAGTGTGCGATTCCCACGTGTGGAGGACATTCACGGGAAGGTCGCAGCCCGGTCGGGTAGAATGCGCGTCCCGCCCGTCATAGGTGAACAGGAGAAACGGACATTATTATTGGCAACCGTCCCTGAATGCTGGGTATTCACATGAAAAGTCCCCTGATTACCGGCGAGACGCCGGCGCGAGGAAGACAGAAGTAGGGCGGCCTGTGGTCGCCATGGACGGATCCCGCAAAACGCTGGATTTTACTGTCTTGCAGCTTGTGCTGAAAGACAGTGGACTTTCGAGGTCACCTGTAACTGGTCACGGATGTTTGGGGGACCTGCTCCCGCCACGGCGACGGCACCCTTACGTGTGCTTGAAACTATTAGAATTCGTGGGTGGAATCCGGTGCTCTCTTAATAAATCACATCAGGAAATACGCATGACATGTTGGTTTTATTCTTGATTATGGTACCTAGCCGTGCTACACCCCTACCACTCGGCACCCCTCAAATCCAGGCCGAGACGGACGGTGCGGTATTGAACAAGAGAACAGTCACGCGATCTTTTGGCACTGGAACGCGAGAATCGCACGATTCCTCGTCATTCTATGAAAGAAAGCTCTACGGAGCACAATCCGGATCTCAATTGGAGGGGAATCCCACGGACCGCCCCCGGAACGGCTCGTCCGGGTGGGCATCCTCCTGTGTGCCCTCCAATTCGCCGGGGGATTACGATACGAAAGCGAGCGCGATCAACCCCGTTCCCGAGCACGTGGCCAACAAGGTCTTTCAGAGCTCTTCCGAGTGCATGGACGAGCTTCCCGATAATTCTGTGGCCCTTATGGTCACCTCACCGCCGTACAATGTGGGCAAGGATTACGATCTCGATCTCTCGCTTCCGGATTACTTGGAATTTTTGAAGCGGGTGTTGGCGGAGACCAAGAGGGTGCTCGTTCCAGGGGGGCGAGTCGCGTTCAACGTAGCGAATTTGGGCAGGAAGCCTTACATTCCTCTCAATGCGCTTGTGGCCTCGTTGGCTTCCGACCTGGGATTTCTCATGCGAGGAGAAATCATCTGGGTAAAAGGAAAGGGGGCAGGGGGATCGTGCGCCTGGGGTTCCTGGATGTCAGCGTGTAATCCCACTCTGAGAGACCTGCACGAATATGTTCTCATCTTTTCCAAGCACCGGTTCGACAGACCCGTTAAAGGGGATTCGACCATAAGCCGAGATGAGTTCATGGCTGCGACCACCAGCGTGTGGCATATTCCTGCGGAGTCTGCTCGTAGGGTGGGGCACCCCGCGCCGTTCCCGGTGCGGCTGGTGGAGCGCCTGATACATCTCTACACGTTTGCCGGTGACACGGTCCTGGATCCCTTCATGGGAAGCGGATCCACGGCTGTGGCAGCCATGAGGACCGGGAGACGGTTCATAGGGTACGAGATCGATCCCTCGTACGTTGCGCTGTGCAAGGAGCGCTTAGCAAACGCTATGAAAATCAAAGAGCCTCTGGGATTCCCCTCACGCGGCGCTTCTCGGAGCCGCGCTTCTGGTACCACTCCTGGAAACCGGCCAGATACGAATACACTACCGGTGTGAGATAGAGTGTCACCACTTGTGAGACGAACAGCCCGCCTACTACCACCAACCCAAGCGGTTGCCGGGATTCACCTCCGGCGCCGTAGCCCAATGCTATCGGTGTCATTCCCGCGATAGCTGCGATTGTGGTCATCATGATGGGACGGAAGCGGATGAGCGATCCTTCCACAGCCGCATCCTGCGGCGACTTCTTGTGGCGCCTTTCAGCCTCGAGGGCAAAGTCGACCACGAGGATGGCATTTTTCTTAACGATACCTATGAGCATGAAAAGGCCAACAAATCCATACAGATCCAATTGCATGCCGAACGCCCACAGGGTGAGCAATCCGCCGAACGCTGCAGATGGAAGCCCGGAGATTATAGTCAGTGGAATGATGAAGCTCTCGTACAAAATCGCCAGAATCATGTAGATGATAGCCAGCGCGATGATCAGCAAGATGACGATGCTCCGAAAAGACTCCTCAAATGCCTCCGCTGTCCCTCCGAATTTGCCTATGACCGAGTCGGGCAATATCTGGGTCGCGAGCCTTCTCACCGCGTCCGTAGCCTGGCCGAGGGAATATCCGGTCGCAGTGTCGAAAGACAGCGTCACGGAAGGGAGCTGGCCGAAATGATTTATTGTCAGGGGACCGCTTCGGGGGGCCACGCTCGCAAAGGTGTCCATCCTCACAGGCAGTCCGTTCGAGCCCTTCACATACAGGTTTGCCAGATCGTCCGGCCGGGTCGATAGATCGTCTTCCGCCTCAAGGATCACTTTGTACGTCGCCGTGGTCCCGTAGATGTTTGATATCTGCCGGTCCGCGTACGATGAGAACGCAGTTTGTTCTATGTCTTCGGCAGTTATACCGTAGTAGCGAGCCTTATCCCTGTCGATATCCAAGTACGATTCCGGGTTCTGGATGTACAGGTCCGAGTTGACCCCTTTGATCTCGGGAATCCCGTACATGGCGTTCTTGAGGAGCTCCGCGTGCTTGAAGAGCACGGACGTGTCAGGACACTGCATGATGAACGTGTACGGGCTGGGGGTCATTTCTGTGCTGATCTCCACCATCGGTGGGATTTGAAAGAAGGTGAGAAGCCCTGGAAGGCTGTTTGCGGGAGGAGTGAGCTGCTGCAGAACCGATAGGGCACTATCTTTCCTCGGGGGCATCTCGTTCAGCATCACGAAGCAGAGCCCCTGATTTCGAAGTGGCACGCCAGATACGGAGATGACATCCGTCACGTTGGGGTTTTTCAGCAATTGAGATTCGACCTCCAGCACTTTTCTCCGCATGGCCTCGGGAGACACCGACTGCTGGCCGACGAACATGCCGACAATGTAATTCATGTCCACAGGCGGCAAGAAGCCCTTTGGCAGAAGAAGGAAGAGATGTACGGTGAGGCCCAGTATCACTGCCGAAATTCCCAGAGTAAGCCTCCTGTGCCGTACCGCCAGAGACAGCGTGCTTCTATATAGCCGGAGCATAGCGCCAAAGATAGGATCGGATTCCGCAATGCGGCTTCCCGGAAGGAGCAGGCGGCTGCTCAGCATTGGGCTCATGCATATGGCTACAACGCCGGAAACGAGTATGGCAACGGTTATGGTAACAGCAAACTCCCGGAGGAGCCGGCCGTAGATGCCTGCCATGAACATGATAGGGACAAAGACGATGGCAAGACTCACGGTAATGGAAATGATAGTGAACACAATCT
>CAYZET010000101.1:0-13934 GCA_964477215.1 uncultured Syntrophaceae bacterium
GGAGCCTGCTTCCCCATTGGCCGTCGAAACGCTGCCGGATATTAGGATCGAATACGAAACCGACGCGAACCTGGTCATCGACGCGATCAGGCAATGCCGGCAGGCTGACAGACGTTCTTTCGAGCTTGCTCTTCAGGCATACAAACACTCTTTTCGCGTTTCATTCGACCAGCTTCTCTGCCTCCCAACGTTGCGCAACGTGGAGCCACTCTGGCATCAGCAGGAAACTGCTCGGAAGGTGCTGAAGACGTTTCGGGGGCGTGCGATTCTCGCGGATGAGGTCGGACTTGGAAAGACCATAGAAGCCGGCATGATCTTCAAAGAGTATCTCCTGCGGGGGCTGGTCAGAACGGCACTTGTGCTCACGCCCAGCTCGCTGGTTGGCCAGTGGCAGGAAGAGCTTCGGGACAAGTTCGGACTGGAATTCGCAACCTCCAATGACCCCCTCTTCCGTCAGGACCTCGATCGGTTTTGGTCCCAGCCCCTGATCGTGGCCTCCATTGCCGCGGCTCGGACTGCGCGCCATTTCGACGCAGTGACCTCCCGAACGTACGACATGGTCATCGTGGATGAAGCGCATCACCTGAGGAACCATCGCACGCGAAGCTGGCAGCTCGTAAATACTATCCGGAAGACCTTCTTTCTTCTTCTCACCGCGACTCCGGTTCAGAACCGGGTGGATGAGCTCTACAACCTTGTAACGATCCTGAAACCGGGTCATTTGGAAACTCGCAAAGGCTTCCTTGAAAAATTCGTGGCACGCGGCAAGCCTACGAATCCCCGCAACAGAGAGCTGCTCAAAGGCCTGCTCAAAGAGATCATGGTGCGCAACACACGTTCCGTGACTCAACTGCGGCTGCCACCCCGATTCGCGTTTACCACCCGCGTGACTGCCACGGAGCTCGAGCAACGGTTTTACGACGGTGTCTCAGCCCTTGTCACGTACGCTGCTGCAAAATCGAATGCCGGCGTCACGAGGATGGCACTTAGGAAACTTCTCGAGGCCGCGGGCTCATCTCATCGTGCGGCTCTCGGGACGCTCGAAAAGCTCGGGACCGTCCAGGACCCCGAAATCGGATCCCGCGTCGAAGAATTACTCGCTATGGGGGTCGGGATCGGAACAGGGAGCAAGACGAGCACTGTGCTGGAGCTCCTCAAGTCTCTTCCGGATCGAAAAATTGTCTTTGTCAATTTCCTCAGCACATTGCAACACCTTCGGGACGCGTTCAAGCAGCATGGCATTCGCCATTCCGTGCTGCATGGCAGTCTCTCCCAGGCCGAGAAAGCAGCGGCTGTGGAACACTTCAGAAACGGCGTTCCGGTGCTCCTTGCTACCGGCACTGGCGGTGAGGGCTACAACCTGCAGTTCTGCAACATTATGATCAATTTCGATCTCCCATGGAACCCCAAGGAAATTGAGCAGCGAATCGGGCGCATCCACCGAATCGGGCAGGAAAAGGAAGTCCAGGTCTACAATTTCTGTGCAGCAGGAAGCATCGAGGATCACATTCTGGAAGTGCTGGACAAAAAGATAAACATGTTCGAGCTCGTGGTAGGCGAAGTGGATATGATCCTTGGTCATCTCCAAGACGAAAGAGAGTTTTCGGACATGGTCTTCAGCATCTGGACGAACAATGCAGCAAAGGACGATGTGCGCAAAGCATTTGAAGAGTTTTCCGCGAGCCTGAAGAAGGCTCGGCTTGCTTACAACAAGACTAAGGAGCTCGACGAGAAACTCTTCGGGGAGGACTTCAGCGTATGAGCACATCCGCAAGCGCAGCACTGACGACGTTTACCGCGAACTTGATCGAGAGATACGGAGGCGTGGTGGAAGAGCGAGATGGCAAGGTGCTGTCCTTGCTCCCTGCCGACTTGGCCGGATTGCTGGAACTGCCGGAGGAAGCCGTGATCGGCGGCGAGGAGGCTCCACTGATTTACGGGAGCCCGATTGTGGATCGGATCATTCGCATAGCGACGGATGATGTTCCCGTTGTCTACGCCCGCGCCGAGGTCCAGTATCTGAAGCAAGCCGGGTTCGACACAGTCCTCGCGAAGGAGCTTCAACTGGCGGGAGTGCGCTCCACAATCGCAAGCCGAGCGGAGACAGTGGCCAATTACCTCATACTCGTTTGTCATTACGTTGCGAGGAGCGACGAACGGAAAGAGGGACTCGTTCAGGTAGCGATAAACGAGCGAACTTGTGCTCACGTCCTCGGCATGGAAACACTCTGGCGCGACTTTCAAGTGGAGCCATATCCCCAAGGCCACATACCGCCCCAATTCGACAGCTCGCCGGACAAGGGATTGCATCAGGCGCTCCAGGTTGCCCGAGAAGTCAGTGCCACGGAGCTGCAGGCTTTTATCGAAGGAATGCGTAGAAGGCTTCACAGGGACGTCAGGAGCACCAGGGAATACTATGCGGCCTTGCGGCACGAAATGGAGGCCGCGCTTGCCCGGCCCAATCTCAGTGAAAACCTCCGTGAAAAGAGGTTGCTCAAGATTGAGAGTCTTCCTGAGGAGTTAAATGCGAAGATCCGCGATCTGGAGCACAAGTACTCTGTAACAGTGGAGGTAACTGGCCGGGCTGTTCTGCGTCTGCTTGTGCCGGTGGTTCAGTTGATGATGCGGCTCTCGTACAAAAAGCTCAAGGGGACTCTGAGCATGATCTGGAATCCGATAACGCAGAGATTCGATCCGTGCGTCTGCACACAGTGCGGGAAGGCCGTTCGTCAGTTGTGGCCGAAGGAGGGAAAGACGGGGTTGAAACTGGTGTGCAAACCATGCTGGGACGGCACGCGCTGACACTCAAAGCGAGCTTCTTTTCAGGAAAGAGGGGCTTTCATACTGCCACACGGGCTTCCGTGGTCTCGAGGAATTCGCTCACACAATCAAGGGTTTTGAGAAGAGCCGCCTCCTGTCTCAATTCCAGCACCCACCAGTCACAGAGGGGCAGTCGTCTGAGCAACCGCAATCTGTCCTCGAGGTCGGAATAGTGACAAGGAGGGATGTGGCCCGCAGCAGTCTCTTCGTGATAGATGTGAGCACTCAGGATTCTTCCCGGATGGGGAACGGCAAAATCCTCGACGTCGTAGGCCTGGCTCTTGATGGAGTCACACACGTGCGCATGTCCTATGTCCAGAGTGCCCCAGCAATTACTCTTGCGAATGAGCTTCTCGTAGAGATGAGGCCTGCTGGTCCAGCCACGCGCCAGATTCTCCAGGCAGAGCCGAATACCGTGCTGCCGAGCCTTGGCTGCGACATCTCGCAGGTGTGTAATTGTCTCGTCCCAGGAAATCCCTTCCATGGAATCTCTCCCAAGGCCCACGTGAACGGTCGCGTAACGGCCGGACATAGCGCAAATCAGCTCGAGTGCAGAGTAGAAGGTGCGCTTCGCTGAGCAGGCTTTTGACGCGTCGAGGTCCCCAAGCTCATGACCGAGGAAGAAGAGATGGTACCGGATCATCAGGGGAGCGAGCCTTGCCATCGTGCGGACGAAGCGTGCCTCTTCCGATCGATTGGTCGGGAGATCTTCCGGTCGCAGGGTCCAATCAATACCGTGGAAACCGTAATCAAGGGCGAATGATTTGAGATCAGTAACGTTTTCGCACCAATTGGGACACGCCAGCTTAGGCCCGCCAATCATTGAGCTCTCCTGGAGAAGTCTAATTGGACAGATAATACATCGGTGGAATCTATCTGTCAAATCGAGATTCGCACTGGACGTGCTCCCGAGAATGGCAGGCTGGGATACGGTTTTCAGCGTGCATTCTTCAAACATGGCAGGCTGAAAGCCTACCCCACATGGTCTGAAGAATTGGCAGGCTGAAAGCCTACCCTACATGACGGGATGCCCCGACCACGGCTGTGGCACACCATGTAGTGCACGCTTTTCAGCGTGCATTCTTCAAACATGGCAGGCTGAAAGCCTACCCTACGTGATCTGAAGAATTGGCAGCCAGGATCCTAGCCTCGTGCGAAGCGGTTTTCGAGTCCGTGTCGATTTGGGAGCTCGCTGCCGGTCGAGGTCTGCATCGGCATTTCCTATTTGCCTTATCGGCCATTATTGTATTATTCTACCCCGTATTTCAGACTTCCGCGATCGCGGTCCGGATAATTCCAGGTGAGTGCTGCAACGTTTCTCCAATAAGGACTTTTTATGAAAGATCGATTTTCAGCATGCGCGGTTCCAGCTAGAGCATTGGGCGGCCCTTGCCGTTCCACATATCCAGGTCCAGCCCCAGATTCGAGGACTCATGGCTTCCACTGTTCCCCCCGGGGAGGGAGGGATCATGAACTGCCTTTTCACCCGTGCATGCATCGAAAGGCGCATCACACGGTTCCAAGGCTTCATCTGCCTGTGGCCCCTTACTGTAATACGCGCTGCGGGTACTGCGAAAGAGAGGTGTCTGGCAAAGCGGCCTCCGTGGTCGCCCCTGGGGTGTCCGCTGCAGTCCTCTCCCCGCTGGAGGCACTCCAAAAAACCAGGGAGTTCTTGCGAAAGTGGAGCGAGGAGGCCGTTGTCGGGATCGCTGGGCCAGGAGAGCCGCTTGCGAACGAACAAACCTTCGAGACCTTAAGGCTCGTAAGACAAGAGTATCCAGGGATAACCCTCTGCTTGTGCACCAATGGGCTGAATCTTCCCGACCGGTGTGAAGACTTGCGGGCTTTGCGCGTACAGCATCTCTCCGTCACCATAAACGGATTCGATCCTTCCATCGTGGCTCAAATTCAGCCCACGGTCACCAAGGGAGACCACGTCTATTTCGGGCCGCTCGCAGCCGAAATCCTGGTTCGCAATCAAGAGGAGGGCCTTCAAGCAGCAGTTGAGTCCGGAATGTTCGTCAAGGTCAACTGTGTGGTTGTTCCAGAGATCAACGGAGCTCACGTTTTAGATACCGCCCAAAAGGTTCGGGAACTCGGCGCCGGTGTCTTCAACCCCATTCCTCTTATTCCGCGGGGCCGATTTAGGAATATGAACAAGCCTGATGAGCGGTACATGGAACGGTTGAGGAGTCTGTGCAGCAGCATACTTCCGGTGTTCGGCCAGTGTAAACAGTGCAGAGCGGATGCAGAAGGCATTCCAGGAAAGGAACAGGCAAGATGAACAAGGAGCACAAGAATATCAGCCGACGCGGCTTCCTGAAGACTTCCTCATTGGCAGCCGCCGGCGGTCTGCTGCTGGGCACAGAAGCGTCGGCATCCCAGTTCAAGAATGAATTTCTTCAAGTGTGGTCATGTGGTGGACTGGCGGAAGCTTTCATTCCGGCAAACAAGGTTTTCCAGGAAAAGACCGGATGCAGGATAGACTATTGCGGTGCATTTGCCGCCGCTTTGGGTAAGTCATTGCTTGGGAGTGCCCAGACGGAGGTGTTCGCTCCTCGCGTCCTTGAACTGGCGCAGAAACTCAAGGCCCAGGGAAAGATGCTCCACTTCTTCCCACTCTGCTTTACGAAATACGTGCTAGTGACCCCCAAAGGGAATCCAGCGGAAATAAGAGGGATTCAAGATCTGAGGAAACCCGGTATCAAGACCGTCTTGTCCCCAAATGCATCGCCGCCCGGAGGAGAGGCGTCCACCATCATACTGAAGAAAGCCGGTGTCCTGGAACAAGCACAGAAAAATGCTGTTATTGTAGGAGATTGTGTGCAATCGGTGGTGCCCGATGTGATCAAAGGTACTGGCGACGTGGCGGTGATGGAGCTTCGCCTCACCAAGAAGCCCGAGTTTGCGGGCAAGATGGAGGTAGTCGAGATCCCGGAAGAATTTTTCCCACCCAAGCCCGTCTCCTTCGTGATTGGTGTCATGAAGTATGCTCACAATAGAGATCTTGCCGAGGCTTACGTCAAATTCATCACTTCAAAGGACGGCCAAGATTTTTTTGAGGCCGCGGGATTCATCCCCGCAGCGTCGGCTGAGGGCGAACGCCTCATCGAGAAATATGGGGTGAAAGATGCGTGAAACACCTATAGGTAATTGGAAGAGAAGAATTTCTCAACTGGGTTTCCTAGTAATCCTGGGAGAGTTTTCCTTCTATGGGGTTTTTCGCTGTCCCTTCGCCGTTCCTTATGTAAGCTGCGGCAATTGTCCGGTGCTCCAGTGCCCGGGTCGAGACCTTTGGATACCGGTATGGGTCGGCCTGCTCATATCGGGCATAATCTTTGGACGAGCCTTCTGTGGTTGGGCTTGCCCTGGTGGTCTCGTTTCAGAGCTTCTCGGAAAGATTGCCCTGCTCAAAGGCAAGGCTAGAAACACTGTTGAATCGATCAGCAAATATCCCGTGGTAATCGCAAGCCTATTCGTGTTCTTCTTGCTGAACAACCCCAGGTGGGCGATACCAATTAGAACGGGTGAGTTTTTCCAGTCGGTGTCTTTAACCTTCGAACATGCTGATCAGCTTTGGCTTTGGAGAACAGGATTTATCATAGGGGGACTGTCCTTCGCCCTGATCATTCCACACTTCTGGTGCAGATATCTGTGCCCCACCGGTGGGTTGCTGGAGCTGTTGAGTCGGATCTCCTTTATGAAATATTTCAAGACATCTGCATGTAATGAATGCGATGCCTGCCGAAAAGCCTGTTTTGCCGAAACGCGTCCTGCGGAAGTCAACTGCACCAACTGTGGAGATTGCCGGGACGTGTGTCCTGTCAACGCCATCACAATGGCCCACAATCCAAAGGATGTGAAACAAGAAGCTCGGACCGCATGATTCACCCTGGGTTGCCTTTTGGCTGGCACGTTCTGTCCTAAATGAAATACTATAGCACGATCTCGGTTTAGAGGAGATCGCACAAGGATGACCGGCCGACACGAGAATCATGGCAGTAAGAAAAGACCGTTTTCAGAGAATGCGTGTCCGCATGACGACAAGGTCTCTGCCCTTATTCTCGCAGCCGGCTATTCCAAACGCATGGGAGTGCTCAAGCCAACGCTCAAGATCGGGGACAAAACCCTGTTAGAGCGCGTCGTACGGCTGTTTCGAGATGTGGGCATCGAAGATGTGATCGTCGTTGTGGGTCACGCGGCAGATCAAACTATTCCGATCGCTCAGTCTTGCAAAGCACGCGTTGTTATGAATGGGCAGTTTGAGCTCGGCATGTTTTCTTCGATCCAGGCAGGAGTCAATGCACTGAGTCCTGCGTGTGATGCGTTCTTTGTGCTGCCTGTAGATATCCCTCTCGTCCGCCCGCAAACGATATTGGATCTCCTTGAGCACTATCACCGCAACGGCAGCAAGATCATTCTCCCCGTATTTCTCGGGAAAAAGGGGCACCCTCCCCTGGTGAGTGCCTGCTACAGAAACGAGATTCTCGCGTATTCAGGTGATGGTGGACTGCGAGCTGTTTTGGCAAACCACGAGGCAGAAGCGTCCCAAGTGCACGTAGCAGATGAGATGATCCTGCTCGATCTCGACACCCCGGCAGACTATGAAGCGCTTCTCGAGCGATTCCACCGATACGACGTTCCCACACCCCGAGAGCTCAATACGTTGCTGCTGCACAAGTTTCGAGTGCACCGAGAAACGCTTCAACATTCCAAGGTCGTGGCCGGCGTGGCCCTTCGTTTAGCGGCGGCATTGATCCGACACGGTGCCCGGCTCGATATGGAGCTCATACTTGCTGCAGCAATGCTGCACGATATCGCCAAAGGAAGGGTGGACCACGCTTTCGTGGGAGCAGAAATGATCTCGGAAATAGGATTCTCTTCTGTTGCACGAGTTGTGGCAGCCCACACCAATATAACCGTTCAGAACTCGGATCCAGTGGACGAGCGAGAAGTGGTGTATCTGGCTGACAAGCTGGTTCAAGGATACGTCGTTACATTCTTGCAGGATCGGTTCGAAGAGGCAGTCCGAAAATACCGTGACGATCCCGTAGCGTATCGCTTCATACTGGATCGCTTCGATAGAGCCGAGATGATACGTCGCCGGTTTGAGGCCATTCTCGGTGTGTCTTTGGAATCGACTTTGACGAGACATATGGATGAGCCTGGAGAATCGAAAATTCAAAGTCTACTTGCTGAGGCATGGCGAAATACGGTCTGAAAACTGCCTCGTGGGGCAACGCAACACCCCTTTGACGGAGGAGGGACGCAGGCAGGCTCACTGGTGGGGTCGACTTTTTGAAGGGGTAGAGCTGGCGAGAATCTATTGCAGCGATCTAGACCGATGTGTGCGGACCGCAGAAATCATTGCCGGCACGCGCCGGCAGCCGATTGAGCGTATACCTGCGTTCCGAGAGATTCGGCTCGGCGATTGGGAAGGGCTGCCCGTTGCAGAGGTCGCTCGGCGATTTCCGGATCAATGGTTTGAGAGAGGAACCCATCTCGCCACGTACAGGCCACCGGGAGGTGAGAGCTTTGAGGATTTGAAGGAGCGGGTCATTCCAGCGTTCCATAGAATCGTATCCGAAGCCGATGGAGACATCATGCTCGTGGCCCATGGAGGAGTCAACAGGGTGATTCTTTGCCATCTCCTTGAGGCACCGTTGGACAACGTCTTTCGCCTGGGCCAGGACTACGGCTGCTTGAACCTCATCGAATTCCACGGAGGATCATTCGAGATTTCGGTTGTGAACCTGAGACCTAACGTCAATGGTCAGTTTCGGATTTTGTAAGCTCGTGAGGGGGGATAGACCATGCTAAGACTCCGGTCAATTCCGGCCCTCGGGGGCGATCAAGTGGCACCTTTCAGTGGACTGAGGAAGACATGCCCATTTACACCTATAGGGTGAAGTCGCCATTGACATTTTGTTGGAGTAGCTGTATTCAGGAATTATACACTGTTCACCCCAGGGGTGATTTTTTGGTGTTCGCTCTTTGGCCGGGAGGAATGGTTGAGATTCCGTTTCAGGGGAAGAAAACTCAGGGCTCTGTACACGGACGAGAAAGGGTGTGAAAGATTCCCCACTGAGGTTGTCGATGCCTTCTTCACAGTGATGAGCTATATCGCCGCGCCAGCGGACGAAAGGGATTTCAGGGCACTTAGATCGCTGCATTTCGAGAAGCTGTCAGGAGACCGAAAGGGCCAACACTCTTTAAGGCTCAACAAGCAGTGGCGGCTCATTGTGAGGCTCCAAACGGACAGCACAGGCAAGTACCTCTTCATAGAAGATATTGAGAATCATTACAGAGACTAACCAAAGAGGAGGCGAGATGGAACGGCTCAGACCTGCCAGGGTTGTGTCCCCGGGCATCATCTTGAGACGTGAAATCGCCGCGCGTGATTGGAATCAGAAAGATCTCGCCGCGATAATGGGACGACCGCAACAGGCTATCAGTGAAATCATCAGGGGGACGAAACAGATCACGCCGGAGACTGCTCTGGAGTTGTCTGAAGCATTTGGGACTTCCCCCGAGTTTTGGATGAACCTGGAGACCAACTATAGGCTTCATTTGGCCGAGAAGCAAAAGGATCGAAAACAAATAGCCATGAAGAGCGAGTTGTATAGCCGCGTTCCAGTGTCCGAGCTCCTCCGGCATGGGTGGATAAAGGCGGCTGATTCGACAGAAAAGCTGGTGGCTGAAGTCATGTCGTTCTTGCAGATATCGAGCCTGAAAGACCGACCGGAGTTTGCTGTCAATTTTCGTCACTCCGACAAGAAGGAGCCGGAATACTACGCCAAGCTTGCCTGGATCAGACGGGTCGAGTACTTGGCAGCGGTGCAGCGGGTGAACGAATTCAGTGCCGCGAAGCTCGAACAGAGCTTACCAGCTTTGATGAACCTCTCGGTTGATGAAACTGGGATTGTCAGAGTCCCTGGTTTCTTGCTGGACTTAGGAGTTCATTTCGTGATCGTCCCGCATCTTCCACGAACTTACATTGATGGAGCGATGTTCCCGGGGACGAACCCGATAGTAGCTTTGACCCTTCGATACAACCGGCTTGACAATTTTTGGTTCACCCTTGCCCATGAGCTAGCCCACATTCTCGCTGGCCACCAACAGGTGCGGGTAGACGAACAGGGGTTCGAAAACGAAACTGGGGATTCCGAGGAAGCCGCGGCCAATGCCATGGCACGGGATTGGCTTCTTCCCCCGGGGCCTTATCGTAGGTTCGTGGATCGTCAGCGTCCATATTTTTCAGGTGAATCGATAAGGACATTTGCTCTTTCTCAATCTAGGCACCCCAGCATTGTGCTCCGGCGACTTCAACATGAGGACCTTGTGCACTTCAAGAACCTTCGGAGGATTCACGTGACTGTGCGGGACCGCTTAAAGAATTTCATTGACAAGCCGTATCCCGCACCAGAGTAAAGTACGGCTATTGCCCCTGGAGCGACGACGGCGTCCTCTTGAACATGGCTCGACTCGGCGAGTTGATGCCTTTCTGGCAAGCCGAGGCGAAGACGGCGGCGGGATAGCGTGAAGCACGATTGGGAAATCGGGCTATGGACCATTGGCCCGAGCGGTTTCGAGAGAAGTGCCAGATGAACAAGTCCCATGCCGTTGCGCAGGGGCTCTTTGACTTGCATGAAGATCTCGCCAAGGGGAAACGAAGATGAACGACTTGGAGAACCAGGTCTTGGGCCGATTCAAGTCGTTGTTGAAGGAACGGCTACCCGTCTTCGAGATCATCCTGTTTGGCTCAAGGGCCCGAGGTGATGCCGACGCATTGTCGGACATGGACGTGGTAGTGATCCTCGACGGCGATGCAGATGATCGTTCCCGGGGCATGATCAGCGATTGCGCATGGGAAGCTGGTTTTGAGGCTGGTATCGTCGTTGTTCCCATAGTGTTCCCCCGGACGGAATGGGAATCGGATGCCGCTCGGAATTCCCTGCTGGGCAAGGCAGTGGCGCGGGAAGGACTTTCCGTATGACGGAGAATAGCGTTAAGGAAGCCGTGGCCGGACGCCTCCAACAGGCCAGGACTGCCTTGGATGATGCCCGGTTCCTCCTTGAAGGCCACCGGAGCCCTCAAAGTATCGTGAATCGAGCCTACTACGCAATGTTCTATGCAGCCCTCGCCTTGCTGGAAACCCTAGGGAGGGTTCCATCGAAACACGCTGGTGTGATCAGCATTTTTGACACGGAATTCGTTCTCAAGGGCGAGCTTCCCAAGGACCTCTCGAAGGACTTCCACAAGGCCTTCGAGCTGCGCCAGCTATCCGATTACCGTATCATCGAGCCATGCTCCACGGACAAGGCTGTCGAGACCTTTGAAAAGGCTACTCGATTCGTCGATGCGGTGGCGGACTACTTGGGAAAAAGGGCCGATACGCTTTGAAAGGTCTAGGAATGGGCAAGGTGGCCGATTTTCTCATCTCATATATTTCCAAGCAGGTAGAAAAGAAGGGCATTGTCATCTGTTACGATCTGGAGCATTGGTTTTGCAAGACGTTGGAGACGATCGAGCTCCGCGATGTTTCAAGCCTGAAGAGCGAGGACAGTTTGTTCAACCTGCCGGGCAGTCGGATAGGCTCTGAACCTGACCTCAGCCGGATCGCCAGCCAATGCGCGGATCCCAAGACCTCCCCGCTCGTCAAAACCTGCCCCAATCCTCATCTGCGAAAATCTGCGCCATCGGCGGATTCCTCTCCAACCCGGCTCTGCTATAGCTAAGGGTCGTCTCTACCACGACCTATTATCGGAATTTTCGATTTGACATATCGGCTCTTCCCTGGTACGGTTTCTTTGTATCTCCATTTGCCGTGTCAGGAGTACCCTCATGTACCGGTTTTTCGGCTTCACCTGAAGACGCTCCAAGCAAGCTACCCGTGTCAGGTAGGCTCAGGGCCAGGCCGAAAGATTCTTTCCTTTTCTTCTTCCAAGACTCGTCGTTAGAGAACCTCTTTCAGTCAGGCTCAGAGGCCGTCTTCAGGCACTCAGGGGGCAATGGTGCTGGGCGCCCCGCGGGCTGCAAACCCGTTGGCCCGGTCTAACAACCCGGGAGGAGGTTCGATTCCCCTTGCCCCCTCCAAACAAGCACTCCGTTGACGGAGATTAAGCGGGTACCGGCTCATGGGCCGAATCAGGTGATTCGCTCCCCGCCAAACTGGGCCAGGTACGCAAGGGATTGAGCGTTGGCCCTGATAGAAGAAAACGTGAAACCGAGAGTCATGGAAAAAGCCATTACCGCAGGCGTTGCAGGGCACGTGGACCACGGCAAGACCTCACTGGTTCGATGCCTTACGGGGATCGACACGGACCGCCTCAAAGAGGAGAAGCGGCGAGGTCTTTCCATCGAGCCGAGCATTGCGCCATTGCACCTTCCATCAGGCAGCCGGATCGCACTAGTGGACGTGCCCGGTCACCGCGATTTTCTAAGGAACACCATTCGCGGGCTGAGCAGCGTCGATGCGGCTATCCTGGTAGTAGCCGCTGATGACGGCGTCATGCCTCAGACCAGGGATCACCTGGCTGTGTTGAATTTCCTTCAGGCCAAAGGCGGCCTCATCGTGCTGAGCAAGGCTGACCTTGTCGATCGCGAAACCTTAGAGCTTGCCGAAATGGAGCTCCGGGACGTCGTGGAGGGCTCTTTCCTCGAAGGGAAACCGGTCCTTCCCTTTTCTGCAGTGGACGGCAACGGTCAACAGGAAATTCTCGCGGCCATGGAGAATGAGGCGAAGAGCGTGGAGACCAAGGAGATCCAAGGTCCCTTTCGCCTCTGGGTCGACCAGGTACGGAGCTTTCCCGGCTTTGGCACGGTGGTGAGCGGCACGGTCGTTTCAGGAAGCATTGGCCGCGATGAGACCGTTGAGCTCCTACCTTGTGGCAAGCTGGCGAGAGTACGCTTCATCGAGGTCCATCACCAGCGGGTGGAGCACGCTATCGCGGGCCAACGGGTCGGTCTTAATTTGCAGAATGTCTCGCTTGAGGAAGTCAACCTCGGTACCGTTCTCGCTACACCGGGAGTCCTTGGTCCTGCAAGTCTGCTCAATGCGGAGCTGACTCTTCTTCCAAGTGTCCGGCGACCTCTCCTGAACCGCCAGCGCGTCAGGTTGTATGTAGGCGCATCCTGCACGACAGCTCTCCTCGTGATGATGGAGAATAATCGGCTTCATCCAGGGGAAACAGGGCTGGTACAGCTCAGGCTCCAGGAGCCATTGGCCGTCCTCCCACGGGATCCGCTGGTCATTTCCCCTCTGAATCTGCATTGCGTCATTGGAGGCGGAAAAGTCCTTGAAACCACCCAAGAAAAATTCCGCAGAGCGAAGGCAGAAAAGGCCTTGGGGTTCCTTCACCCGCTTCAGCAGGAGGACGTGAAGGGCATTGTCAGTCTCTACCTCATGAAGTTTTCGTCCCGGCCCGTAACCGAGGAAGAAATAGTCTCCGCCACCGGTTTTCCTCTGGAGCGGATCGCGGCGGAAATCAGGTCAAGGGTGAGGGCTGGGAAAGTGCTCCGCGTGGACGGTCGAGGATTTTACGACAGGAGCCGGTATGAGTCTCTGAAAAGACAGATCGTGGACGTCGTCAAGAAGATCTTCTCAAGAGACGCATTCAAGCTGGCGGTGAGTGGCGATGAAATCCGATTCCGATTGGACCCGAACCTGGATGATGCACTCTTTGAACGAATGCTCGACGAGCTTTGCAGCGAAGGCACGCTCACGAGGAACGACGCGGGGTATCGAATCCCCAACTTTGTGGTACGGCACCCTGCTCAACGGGAAAGACTGGTGCAAAAGGTGAGTGAATTTGCTCGGGAACGGGGCATAGCGACCTTTTCCGCTGGAACGTTCAAGAAGCTCCACGGCGGAAATGTCTCGTACAGAGAGGTGGAAAAGGTGCTCGACCATCTCCACGCTCAGAAAAGACTCATTCGACTAAGTGACGACCGGTTTCTGGCGGTTGAGGCCATGAATGAGATCAAAGAGAAGGTCACGGACCTGATTATGCGGAAGGGAAGCCTGGCCATTAGCGACTGTCAAGACATCTTCGGGTATGGGAGGACACGAGCCATTCCGGTTCTCGATTACCTCGACAGCATAGGTCTGACCT
>CAYZET010000102.1:0-13904 GCA_964477215.1 uncultured Syntrophaceae bacterium
CCGTTCACGGTTCCACTGACGATTCCCGCCGGGTGCGATAGAGTGATATGAGAATAGAGTGATATGAGCAGAGATGATTCCTCCCGCTGGTAAGATAGTCCGATTCAACGATATCCAGGAGCGCGTAAGATCCTATTATCCCGATGCGGATCTGGATCTGATACGTGCTGCGTACATTTACTCCGCACAGGTTCATCAAGGTCAGACACGTCGATCGGGCGAGCCCTACCTCGTGCATCCCATGGCAGTGGCCGACATCCTGGCTCATATGCGGCTGGATGAGGCTTCCGTTGCCACGGGCTTCCTGCATGATACTGTGGAAGATACCCTTTCCACCATAGAGGACATCGAGCATTTCTTCGGGCAGGAAATCGCCTCTCTTGTGGACGGTGTGACCAAGATCAGCAAAATGGAGTTCCAGTCAAAGGAGGATCGGCAGGCTGAGAGCTTCCGGAAAATGATTCTCGCTGTGAGCAAGGATATACGAGTGCTGCTCGTAAAGCTTGCCGACCGGCTCCACAACATGAGGACGCTCGATTCTATGCCCGCCGAGGCTCAGCAACGAATAGCGAGAGAAACAATCGAGATCTACGCTGCGCTGGCGTCTCGGCTGGGAATATACTGGCTGCGGACCGAGCTGGAAGATCTCTCCTTCAAGTATCTGGAGCCCGAGACCTACCGGTCAATACAGGTCAAGTTGGAAGAGTCCCTTGAGCGATCAAGAGATTACGTCAACAACGTGCTCAAGATAATTCGAGAGACTCTCGAACGGTACAATATGAAGGCGGTCACGAAATGGCGCCACAAGGAGATCTACAGCATTCATCGCAAAATGCAGTTGCAGAACCTGGAGTTCGATCAGATACACGACATTACCGCGTTTCGCATCATCTTGGATGACATTAGCGAGTGCTACGCAGTCCTCGGACTCGTTCATCAGTTGTGGCGACCCGTCCCCGGCAGGTTCAAGGACTACATTGCCATGCCCAAAGGGAACGGATATCAGTCTCTTCACACGACGGTGATCGGACCGGAAGGAATGCGCATAGAGATCCAGATCCGCACCCAAGAAATGGACCTGATCGCTGAGGAGGGTATAGCTGCGCACTGGTCCTACAAGGAGGGGAAGGCGATCGAAGCCAAAGATGCTCAGGTCGTGTCGTGGCTTCGTCAAATGATGGAGTGGCAGCAGGATCTGGAGGATCCTCGGGAATTCCTCGAGAATGTCCGCGTTGACCTGTATCCCGACGAGGTGTACGTCTTCACCCCGAAGGGCGAAGTGAAGGAATTCCCCAAGGGTTCCACTCCGCTGGACTTTGCCTATTCGATCCACTCGGAGGTGGGTAATACATGCGTTGGGGCTCGTGTCAACGGCAAGATGGTCAGCCTGAAGCATCAGCTCGAGACCGGTGATACTGTTGAGATAGTCACCTCGGCCCACCAGAAACCCAGCAAGGATTGGCTCAAATACGTTAAGACCGGCCGCGCGAGAACCAAAATTCGGCACTATGTCCTGTCCGAAGAGCGGGAGCGATCGCTCCAGATCGGGATGGAAAGCGCGGAGAGGGAGCTCAAGAAATGGCACATAGACATTAACGCTGCGGAAAGATCGGGCGATCTTCTTGCCATCGCTAAGGACTACGGCTTTAAAACCGAGACGGATCTCTACGCGGCCATCGGGTACGGTCGGATTTCACCCAAGGTATTGGTCACCAAGCTTGTCCCGGCCCATGAACGGGAGAAAGCCAAAGCAGCCCTGTCCGACGAAAAACAGGTTCAGAGCAATCGCGCTACTACCACGAGCGGAGTTCGCGTGGAGCAGCTTACTGACGTTATGGTCAATTTCGCCAAGTGCTGTCATCCATTGCCCGGTGACGATATTAGAGGATTTATCACCCGGGGCAGGGGGGTAACGATCCACAAGGCTGATTGCGTCAACCTGCTCACCGCGGAGCGAAAGCGAGTCGTCGCTGCCACGTGGGACGAAGAACAGCAATTGCGACGGCTGGTGAAGCTGGGGGTTGAAAGCCAAAATAGAATGGGCATGCTTGCTACCATCAGCGGGGTATTCTCGTCGAACGACGCTGACATAGCTCAGGCCAAAATGAGCGTCCTGGATGAAGAAACTGCGTATGGCACCTTTCTCGTGTACGTCCGCAACCTCGATCATCTGACCAAGTTGATGACCTCACTCAGAAGCGTGAGAGGGGTCCTGAAAGTGGAACGTCTCGGAACCGTATGACCGAATCACAGGGCGACTGCCGGTGACTCAGACGATAGGAGTCGGAAATAGTGACTGCCCCTATGATGATGAAGGCCCTGGTCTTCGATGGACGGATTCATCTCACCGATGTTCCGGTGCCTGTACCCAAGGACGGGGAGGCCCTTGTCAAGGTCTCCATCGCTGGAATATGCAAAACCGATGTGGAAATAACCAATGGCTATATGCGCTTCTCAGGCATCCCCGGACATGAATTTGTCGGGATTGTGGAGGATTCGCCGCACCCTCACCAGATCGGTTCCAGGGTGGTGGGGGAAATCAACGCCGGTTGCGGGGCCTGCCGAGCATGTCGTGCGGGTATGGAGCGGCACTGCTCCCAACGGACCGTGCTCGGAATTGCCGGTCGAAACGGCGCGTTTGCCGAGTACCTCACTCTTCCCGCCTCAAACCTCTTTGAGGTGCCCGCTGAGCTCCCGGACAGAAAGGCGATATTTACGGAGCCCGCGGCCGCTGCCCTGGAAATCCTCGAGCAGGTCTGCATCCAGCCGGCCCACAGTGTCCTCGTGATCGGCGACGGGAAGCTCGGGCTGCTCGTCTGTCTAGCCCTTCGGCTTACTGGATGCGATCTCACTCTAGCAGGAAAGCATCGGGAGAAAATGGAGGTCTTCACTCGTTTGGGGGGGAAGGCGATGACTCTGGACGAGCTGGAAAAGGTCGAGCGGCCGTTTGATTTCGTTGTCGAGGCCTCTGGCAACCCCTCTGGATTTGAGCTGGCAATGCAGCATATAAGGCCCCGCGGCACTATAGTGCTCAAGAGCACTTATCACGGCGAGCTCACCCTTGACGCTGCACCTATCGTCGTCAATGAAGTCTCAATCGTAGGATCCCGATGCGGGCTCTTTGAACCTGCTCTCCGCTTGATGGAAGCAGGACTGCTTGATCCCCTGCCGCTTCTCCACGCGGTCTTTCCTTTCGAAAAGGCGGAGGAGGCTTTTCTGAGTTCGCAGGAATCGGGAGTCTTCAAAGTGGCACTGGAATTCTGAATCAAGTGCCTTTTGGCATTGATTTTTGTTCTCTATGAAGCTAGAATCAGCCTGTGAGGTTCCTATGAAGCGCTTAGGCATTCTTTTTATTGTGGTCCTGATGGGAGCCGTAATTCTGGCGGCCGGAGTCCTCGCGGCAGATTTTCCGTCGAACACGCCTGATTCCAAGGCCTCGCCACCGCTGTCACAAGGAGAGATTCGACAGCGTATGTTCTATGGTTATGTCCCTCCTGCGCCCATTCACCATACGTGGCCCGGTGGGTACAGAGTGATATTTCATGAATTGATGAACACCCTGAGCGAACATATTCTCGGCCAATACTAGTGTTGTGACTCGATAGTAGCTTCGGCCTGCATTCTCGACGAGGCCAGTCAGAGAGTCGAAGAGGAAAAAGGGCATCGTGTGTCGGCTGCTATCGGGGGCTCGAAAACATTAGTGGAGCGACTACACCTGCTGGAATATCTTTTCAAGCACCGTTCCCGTAACGCATGTCACATCTGACTTCACAGTCTTGGGCCGCGGACCTGGGAATCGAGTCTCCATTCACGATTCCCTCCGGAATTATTACGACCGTCCCGTCTGTTCTTGCGAGGATCGCACGGGATGTGCCGCAAATCGGGTTTCTTACCACCAAAACGATCAGCCTCAAGCCGAGGGAAGGGTACCGTGAGCCGGTGCTCCACGAGTACTATCCCGGGTGCTTTGTCAACGCCGTCGGACTGGCAAATCCGGGGGCGGAATCCTTTGTGGCCGCCATGCGTCAATTCCTTCCCCTGGAAGGCAACAAGCCGCTCATGGTCTCAATCATGGGAGGTGACGCTGAAGAGTTCCTCCAGTGCGCGCTCACTCTAGATCCCATAGCAGATGCGTTCGAGCTCAACCTCTCCTGTCCGCATGTCAAAGGACACGGTCAGGCTGTGGGTTCAGACCCTGACGCGGTGCGCACTGTCATCAAGCTTCTCAAGGAGACAGTGTCCAAGCCCATTGTGCCGAAGCTCTCGCCAAACTTGGGCAACATGACGGCCATGGCTGAAGTGTGTCGGGAAGCGGGAGCGGACGGTCTTTCGCTCATCAATACGGTAGGACCGGGCACTGCTGTTGACAAGGACGGGAACCCGGTGCTGAGCAATGTGGCAGGTGGGTTGTCCGGCGCCGGAATTCTGCCCATCGGATTGAGGGCAGTCCGAGAGGCGGCCCAGGCTGGCCTGCCCATAATCGCTGCAGGAGGAATATCGTCTGCCTCCCACGTTCGGGCTTACCGAAAGGCGGGAGCAAGCCTGTTTGCGGTGGGGTCTTCTCTGGCTGGCAAGACGACCGGTGAGGTGGCCGACTTCTTCAAGAATCTGGCTCGCGCGCTCGAAGCCGACACCGAATATCCCGATGAGACTGTATCCCACAGACGTACCACGCGAACGACATATATGCGGACCGAGGTGACCGAGAACAAGCCATTCGGAGAGAACCTTTTCGGTCTGAGACTGAAATCGGGGCCATCGTGCGCGCCGGGCCAATTCTTCTTTCTCCGGATCCCCGGTCTTGGCGAGAAACCGTTCTCTCCCATGAATGACGAGGAACCCCGCTACCTCGTCCGTGCTGTAGGTCCCTTCACCCGAGGGCTCGCGAGATTGAGACCGGGTGAGCCAATCTATCTCCGCGGTCCGTACGGAAACGGATTTCCGCGGCCCAGAGAAGGAGAGCCACTTGTTCTGATCGCGGGGGGGACAGGGACCGCTCCGGTTCTCATGGCAGCCAAGCGGTGGCATGAATCTGGGGCGCGGGGTTTTTTCGGGTTTTCGTCTCCTGTCGCCAACTGGATGGTTCAAGAGATCGTGAGAGCCGTGCCGAGAGCGCTCATCGTCGTGGACCCTGCAGGACGAGTGGGGGCGGTCCTGGAAACACTCGCCCGCGACGTGAAAGAGAACGGCGGGTTGTACGGCGACAGTCGGGTTCTTGTCTGTGGCCCCGGCGCGATGACCCTGGCCGCGCTCCGCCTACTTGACGGAACGGTACCCCGCGACCGTATCTTCGTCGCACGGGAAGACATCATGCGATGTGGTATCGGTGTCTGTGGGAGCTGTGGTACTGAGACAGGCCTCCGCTCCTGCGTTGATGGCCCGGTCATGAATCCGGAGTAAGAATCAGGATTTCATGAGTACGGTTACATATTTGGGAAACTGCTCCCTTCAGGCAAGGACAGCTTCAGAGCCTGTTTCAATGGAGGGCAGGTTTGAAACCTGCCCCTACTGTGGGGTGGATCGTTGATCGTTGCGGTTGAAGTACCGGCGCAGCAGATGTAGGGGCGGGTTTCAAACCCGCCCTTCCCTGAACAGGGCTGAAGCAAATACACGACCATATTCATGAAACGGTGTACCAAGCAGATTCCTCGCCTGATTGGCATACGTAACACACAAAGAGGAGGGTGCGGTGATCAAGGAAGAAGTGTCCTCTGAAGCCGTTGCGAACAGGGGTGCTTTTCCTGCGGATGTGCTCAAGGATTTCGCTCGATCTTTGGGGGCAGATCTCGTGGGAATAGCCGATCTGAAACGTTTGAAGGGGATTCGCACATATCCACCGGATCTCCTGGACAAGTACACCAGGGCAGTAAGCATCGCAGTGCGACTTTCGGATGGGGTGATCGACGCCATTGTCGATCGCCCGACCCCACTCTACCAACAGCATTACACGAAAGTGAACGCTTTGTTGGACGATATTGCCGTACGCGTGTCCCAACATCTTCAGAGCCTCGGAGCAGTGGCTGTTCCCATCCCGGCTTCACAGCTTCTGGACAAGGAAGAGTGGCACTCGTACATTTCCCACAAGGCTGTATCCATAGCGGCGGGAATCGGCTGGCAAGGAAAGAGTCTTCTTCTCGTGAACCGCATGTATGGGCCTCGCGTTCGGCTGGCTACCGTCCTTACAGACCTTGATCTCGATCCGGATTCGCCCGTGAAGAATCTCTGCGCTCGATGCTCGGCGTGCGCCGATGCCTGTCCAGCACGCGCCATCAAGAACGTCAACACCACGCTTCATTACCGGGACCGAGACGAAGCGCTTCACTTTGAACGATGCGTGGTGCGAGTGACAGAGAACTGCAATCTTCCTTTCATAGAGGCGCCCATCTGCGGGGTGTGCATCAGGGCGTGTCCTTTCGGCCAGAAGAAGCACAAAGTCGCATAGGAGTGCGGGAAACGTCCGCCCCTTCTCAGACGAGCACAAGAAGGGCTGTCAGCGTATTTCAGCCCGAGGAATACTTTACTTTCTTGGACCGACGATTATAATCATCCAGATCTTTGCACGTCTCAGAGATCCTGAGGAACGATTCAAAATATCGGGAGGTATGCCTATGCCTGTGTCGGGTGAAACCGGTGGAAGACTCGCTGAGCTCATAAAAAAGGCCATCGATGATGGGAAGCTGACCAATTCCGAATACGAAAGAATACTGAGCCTGGCGGATGCCGATGGAGTCATCGATCCTCAAGAAAAGAAGCTGCTGGCTCAGCTCCAGGAGATGCTCTCCAACAAGACCGTTGTACGCGTTCCAGACTAGGTACGATTGCCTGTTTCCCCTGATATGCGGTGGCTCGGAGAAACCGAATGGATTCAACTTCAAAGGAGCGTGATCTCGCCTGGGAGCTTGTGGATAGTCGAGAGGACCGATCGTACGCCCTCTTTTCCGTAGCTGTCCAGAGGAGCAGGTCACCGCGGACGGGAAAAATCCACGAATTCCAAGTCATAAATTCTCCGTCGTGGGTTACGGTCATCCCTGTCACCCCTGACAATAAACTCGTGATGGTACGGCAATTCCGCCACGGCTCAAGGGAGCTTTCTCTCGAGCCCCCGGGGGGACTGGTCAAAGACGGGCAGAGTCCCGAGCAAAGTGCGTGGGAAGAGCTTGAAGAAGAAACCGGGTACAAGGGCTCGTCACTGGAGCTTCTCGGTTGGATGTACCCTATGCCTGCGCTCTTCACAAATCGCTTCTACGTTTATCTGGCAAGAAACGTTGTGCCGAGCGGGCGAAAGAATCCGGACGAGACGGAAGAGGTGGAAACCGTGCTCGTCCCAGTGGACAAAATCCGAGAACACATCCGCGCTGGAGAGATCCAATGCGCGGTGATGATTTCCGCGCTACACTTGTTCCTGGATCGAGTGGGCAAATAGGGTGCCATTGGCTCTCTTCGAGAGCGAGCGTGTGTTACGGATGGGATTAGGGGGTGCAAAAAGCAGCCCGCAACTCTTGCAAGGGTGCAGCACGCAAAATAACATGCGGATTCCCGTCGATGAGGAATCAAGTTGCCCTGCTCCTGAAGCTCCTTTCCGATCATCATGGGTTCCAGCGGGCGTTGGCATGATGCTTGCTCTCCGTCGCGCAAGTAGTGACGCCTTCCTTTGGGTTTTAAGAATGGACCAGAGGAAGGTGTCTTTTTTTCGAACGCAAAGATGATACGATGAACCAATCCATCAAACGCTGCAGCCGCAGCGAATCAACATAATGGAGGAGAGTATGGAAGTGAAGGTGTTCGGAGTGGTGGGAGCCGGGCAGATGGGCAATGGGATTGCCCACGTGGCTGCCGCTGCAGGCTTGCAGGTTATCATGAACGACGTGAAACAGGAGTTTGTAGATAGAGGGTTGGCCACAATCGAAAAAAACCTGGGACGCGCGGTTTCCAAAGGGAAAATGACCGAGGAAGAGAAATCCGGCATTCTTGGACGAATCACCCCCAGCACGAATCTGGCTGATTTCAGCAAGGCGGATTTCGTGGTGGAAGCGGTGCTGGAAGACTTGGCAATAAAGAAAGCCGTATTCACCACGCTCGATGAAGTCCTTCCCCAGGGTAAGATTCTGGCAAGCAACACGTCTTCCATCTCCATTACCAAGCTCGCTGCAGTTACTAAACGGCCGGAGAAATTCATAGGTATGCACTTCATGAACCCAGTGCCGGTCATGAAGCTCGTCGAAATAATCAACGGCCTTGCCACGGATCAGGAGACTACGGATCTCACGGTAGAGCTGGCCAAGCAGTTTGGTAAGATTCCGGTGACTGCCCAGGACTTCCCGGGCTTCATTTCCAACCGCGTCCTGATGCCTATGATCAACGAGGCAGTGTTCGCCCTTTTTGAAGGGGTGGGCACTCCCGAGGCTATCGACGAAGTCATGAAATTGGGGATGAACCACCCCATGGGGCCGCTTACGTTGGCAGATTTCATCGGCCTCGATACATGCCTGGCAATTCTGAACGTCTTGTACGAAGGCTTTGGCGATCCCAAATATCGCCCCTGTCCCCTCTTGAAGAAATATGTGGACGCTGGCCACCTTGGGAGAAAAACGGGCCGTGGCTTCTATGACTACTCAGCATAATCGTTGGGGCCGAAAGGCGTCTGTGCAGAATTCCCTGCCGGGGGCGGTGGATCGATGATCAACATCTGCCGCCCTGATAGGACAAAATCCTGCGCCGCGTGCTGCGGGCTGTACAATGTGAATGAGGCAACCAGGCCCATCTTGGAGAGCAGGCTCCGGCATCGAACTGCCGTCTTTTCTACCGTGGATCGCACGCCCAACGCTATCGAGGGCTTTGCAGAGCTGATCCGGAGCAGTGAGGGCACATCTGTCCTCGATGAGGACATCCACGTCTGCGAGTTCACGGGCTTCGTCGATCCACAGGCCAGGATTGTCGGGTGTTTGCTCCACCCGGCAGCCTCAGGCAACGACGGTCTGGATCTCAGGGGCCTGTGTCACTACGGGAGCCTTGCATGCAAATCGTTCTTTTGTCCTGCCTGGACCGAGCTTCCCCCCAGACTCCGAGAGCTCGTGATCGCTCTTGTGGAAGATTGGCACCTCTACGGACTGCTGATAACCGATGTGGACTACGTGGTCTCCCTGTTCGCGCTCATCGAGCACCGCGTCGGAAGTGAGATCGGCTCGCCGGCAGTCCTCCCGCCTGCCGCACGGGAGTCTTTCCTCACAATGCTCGGGTGGAAGGATCGATGGCCGCTCGGACAGGATTCAGCGGTCCGCCGCAACCGCTACTATATGAAGCGGACCGTTTTTCCCGATGAGAGTGGACCGAGACAATGGATTGCCACGCTCACGAAGGTGCTGGAATTCACTTTTGATGTGCATCACGAGGAGAGGGACGCTGCCGTGCTAATAGAAGACCACCTGGATTCGTTTGCGTCTTTTTACAGGGGCACCCTCTGAGAAGTCGCCTCTCGCGCCTGCCGGCCGATCCCGCGGGTTCGTCGTCCAACCGTGCTACCGATCGCGTGATTTCGTAGCGCCGGCGTCTCGCCGGTGTCTTCGCAAAGGTTAAGGAATCACCGGCAAGATACCGGCGCTGCGGGGAATTTGCGCAGAGAATCTCGGAGGTCGGGGCGAGTTTCAAACCCGATCTCTTCACAGAGCCGGCTCCAACCAGGGCCTTGCGCGGAGGGAATGTTCAGGAAAAGAATGCCGGCGTCTCGCCCGTTTATCTTGTTGGGATGGGCAAAATGCCGCCGCTCCACGAGGAGTGCAGATCCCCTACCTCTGACAGACGGCGCGCTATTTTTACGGAATAATCTGAATTGGTTAAAATCAATATCTCGAAAAAGTATGAACTAGTCCCTGCTGTGGAGCTCAAAATCCTTGACGGTGGCCTCGTCTTCTAGTATTTATAAGACACCGAATCTTTCTGTAGAGTTGACAGAGACCGTATCCGGGATCGCTTCTGGATCCGAGATAGAGGTGTGGAGTGAAACAGGGCCTGCCCGTAGTGGGGATTCTCTTGGCATTCTGCGGACTCTTTCTTTTGTCAAGCGGCGCGGGAGCCTACATGCCGCCTCCCCACCCGTGCGAGATGGCGCCTCTGACGTACGGAGCCCCAGAGCCGACTGCCTGCGCGGGACCCCCACCGAATACCATGTGCGGTCCAGTGCCACCCGCGCGGTGTTATCCCCGTAAGATTGTCGGTCCTCCCCCTTGTCCGCTGACGCTCTGTCAATGTCCGCCGATCCCCACTCCCGCTGCGTACAAGTGTGCGCCCCCACCTCCGTGCCCTCCGCCTCCTTGCGCTCCGCCCGCACCATGTGGTCCGATCGGATGTGCTCGCTAGGACGTAGATGTCCGCGTATCGCACTGGTAAGTGACCCGAAGTTTTGGGGGAGAAGTATCCCGTAACTCTCCCTTCTTGTCTTTCCTCGAGAGTGAGAAATTGTGTCGCCTGTTCGGACCATCTTGACAGGGAACCCAGGGTATAGACATATTCAATGAAAAGGAAAGAGAGGAATGTGGCCATGGCAGTGCGGCCGATTGTGGTCGTCCCCCATGAGGTCCTGAATACGAAGGCCCGGGAGATTGAGGAGATCGATGAATACGTGCGGAAGCTCGCGCACGACATGGCAGACACCATGTACCAGGCGCCGGGGATAGGGCTGGCCGCGAATCAGGTTGGCGAACCGCTGCGCCTCGTGGTTGTCGATGTGCAGTACGCGTACGCCGAGCCCAAAGACAAGAAGAAGGATCCGATCATTGTTCTCAACCCGCGGATCACCACCTGCGAGGGTGAGGAAATAATGGAAGAGGGGTGTTTGAGCGTTCCGGACTTTAACGTGGAGGTCGCTCGCTCCCAGTGCGTACGAGTGGAAGGGGTGAGTCTGGATGGGAAGCCAGTGGAAATAGAGGCGGAAGGGCTTCTCGCGCGGGTACTTCAGCACGAGATCGATCATCTCGATGGGACGACGCTTCTGGAACATGCATCAGCCCTGAAACGGAACCTCTATCGCAGGCGCCTGAAGAAGAAGGCCAGGAGGGCGAGTTGAGTCTTCGGGTGGTGTTTATGGGATCGCCAAGCTTTGCGGTTCCGACGCTCAAGGCTCTGCACAGAAGGTTTCAGGTTGTCGGAGTTTTTACGCAACCGGACAGACCGAAGGGAAGGGGGAGAAAGCTGGTCCCGACAGAAGTCAAGGCAGCGGCTCTCTCGATGGGACTTCCGGTGGAAGAACCGAAGACTCTTTCCTCCCAGGACACGGTTGACGTGCTGAAGGAATGGAACGGCGACGTCGCTGTCGTCGTGGCTTACGGCAAGATTCTCCCTCGCACCATTCTGGATTTGCCGCGCATGGGATGCGTGAACTTGCATGCGTCCCTACTTCCGAGGCACAGGGGCGCTGCGCCGATTTCCTCGGCGATCCTCGCGGGCGATGCAGTAACGGGGGTGACGACCATTGCCATGGATGAGGGAATGGATACTGGCGACATACTTCTCCAGCACGCCATCCCCATAGATCCTGATGATACTGCGGGCTCCCTCCATGATAAGATTATGGAACCCGGAGCGGATCTGGTGGTCGAAACGCTCAAGGGACTGGCCACGGGAACTCTTCGGCCCGTGCCGCAGGACCACTCACGAGCCACGTACTCTCGTTTGCTTTCAAAAAAAGATGGCCGCATCCAGTGGGAGCAGGACGCGGAATATCTGAGTCGCCTGGTCCGGGCGGTGAATCCGTGGCCGGGCGCGTTCCTGGAGCTGGATGGAGAAACCCTGAAGGTATGGAAAGCTTCCCCTGAGACGGGGAATGGTGCCCCCGGGCGGATCGAGGCGGTGAGGGACAACGGCATTGTGGTGGGCACGGGAGACGGCCTTCTCGTGCTCGAAGAGTTGCAGGCGCCCGGGAAGAGACGCCTCCGTGCGCGGGAGTTTGCCATGGGGCGGAAAATTGAGGTGGGAAAAAATTTCGCATGACTCTCCAACGTCGGAGAGACACCTCACGAAAAGACGCGATTCAGGAGCATAATCGGAGAACACTATGAATCAGATCAAGACCTTACTTTTGTTGACGGGCCTGGCAGTGATGCTCGTCTTGATTGGCGGCTACATCGGGGGTAAGCAAGGCGCCACCATAGCTCTCTTCTTTGCGATTGTGATGAACTTCGGGAGCTATTGGTTTAGCGACAAGATCGTGTTGAGGATGTACGGGGCTCAGGAAGTCACGGAAGCCGAGGCGCCGGATCTGTATCGGTTGGTGCACAACTTGGCAACCCAAGCGGGTCTTCCCATGCCGAAGCTCTACATCATACCCGACGAATCGCCCAATGCCTTTGCCACGGGACGAAATCCTTCACACGCTGCCGTGGCGGTCACTCAGGGCATATTGAGGCTTCTCTCATGGGAGGAGCTGGCAGGGGTCCTTGCCCACGAGCTCGCTCACGTGAAGAACAGGGATATCCTGATCCAGACTGTGGCCGCGACCATCGGTGCAGCCATCACGTACCTCGCTCAATTCGGGTTCCTATTCGGCGGCCGCTCCGATGACGAGGAGGGGGGAAGCTCCTTTGTGGGCATGCTGCTCATGATGATCCTGGCTCCAATCGCCGCGATGATTGTGCAAATGGCGATTTCTCGCTCCAGGGAGTACATGGCTGATGCAACCGGAGCCCATATCTGCCAGAATCCTCTTTGGCTGGCCAGCGCGTTGGACAAGCTCCGCCGTGGTTCGGAGGCGATCCCGATGCACGCGAACCAGGCCACTGCCCATATGTTCATCGTACATCCGGCAATAGGAGGGATGATGTCGAACCTCTTTTCCACCCATCCCCCCATCGAAGAGAGGATCGCCCGTCTTCAGGAAATGGCCGGGTACTGATTTTCATCCGCAGTGCACATTCCTCTCTTCCTGTGCCTGTGATGGAACAGGAAGAGAGGTTTCGCCTTCCGTTTCGGCATCCTCCATGAAGCATCTCCCGAAGGGGATCTCGCTATCTGCGAAAAGGAACATGGCCTCGAGAGTCTCTCCAGCCAGGAATGCTGCCCTCGCGGCCTTGAATACGGTACGCACCGGCGTGTTCGTTGAGGAGGCGCTTGGCCGGGTTCTTGATTCTATGGATCTCAGTTCCGAAGACCGGGGACTTGCCACGGAGCTGGCGTACGGAGTGCTCAGATGGCGTCAAAGGCTGGATGCAATCATACAGCGCTGTTTGTCGGAACCGCGCAAAAAGTTGAGACCGCAATTTAGAGAAATCCTGCGACTGGCCCTGTACCAGATCGCGTTCCTCGACCGTGTCCCCGTGCACGCAGCGGTCAACGACGCGGTAAGCCAAGCGCGAAAGCATTTTGATGTGCGAGCGGGTTCGGTGGCTAACGCGGTGCTCCGCAACGCGTTACGTTCGTGGGATCGGGTGGATCCAACTCCCGGAGACTCGGCAGAGTCGCTGGCCACGCACTACTCGCATCCCCGATGGTTGGTGGAGCGCTGGCTCTCGGATTGGGGGCCCGATGTGACGCGTGCCATACTCTCGCATAACAATTCGAGGGCAATGCTCATTGTGCGAGCGAACTCGCTGAAAACGAGCCGTGACACTTTGCTGGCCTTGCTTCGATCAGAGGGGGTGGACGCGACGCCGACAATTCCTGACCCCGACGCGCTCCAGTTAGCCCCCCGGCGGCCAGTGCATCGAATTTCAAGCTTTGAAGCCGGCCTCTTCGCTGTTCAGGATAGCGCGTCCCAGATGATTGCTCCGCTGCTTGGGGTGAATCCGGGAGACAGAGTCCTTGACGCGTGCGCAGCGCCAGGAGGAAAAACCGGGCACTTGGCCGCGCTCGCTGACAACCGGGCGGAGATTATCGCGATGGATTCCCACCCCTCGAGACTGGAAGAGGCTCGGAAA
>CAYZET010000103.1:0-6499 GCA_964477215.1 uncultured Syntrophaceae bacterium
CCCGGAAGGTCTGCTTGTTCTTGTTTTCTCCGGTAACTTTGACAGATTGCGACATGGGCACCAATAACAGTTTGTTGTACTTGTTCGCGATGGGCATGATCGCCAGGGTAGAGGCAGAGGTTACGGGAGCGACCAATATATCGGCCTTCTCTTCCAGGATGAGCCGCTCCATTTTGCGGGTTGCTATGGACGTGCTGGTTTGGGTGTCCTCGTGGATAACTTTGACCTTTCGGCCCAACAGTCCTCCACTCTCGTTGATTTCCTTGACAGCCATGTCAACGGCATCTTTTTGCATCTTGGACATGACAGCATAGGTTCCGGTGAAGTCGGCCATATTCCCGATGATAATCGGGTTATCTTGCGAAAGGCCTTGGTTCACGCAAATGGCCCCAAGGATAATGATTGAAACTACCAAGACATGGATATACTTCACGACAGCAGCCTCCTTGTGGAATTGGACATAGAACGTCCGTTTATACACAAGCCCGACCAAAGCCCTTTCCAATCTTTCCGCTCTTTACTGACTGTTAATACGGAGCTACAGCTCCGTCACCCCATGGATCACCCCCATTCTTGAAAAACAGCTCGGTCGTTTATCCACGACCTCCTGTCTGAAGCGGCCATAACTTGCCGTTACGTCTCCCTATTGATTCGAAATGCCGCCGTCCGATTTCTTTGAACGGCAAACTCTGCCGCTATTGTGCACATCAGGCCAAGTACGGGTTCCCTCTCACCTGAGAGACAGGATCATTGAGCCAAGAACCCTCCGTCCACAACAAAGACCGCTCCCGTGGTGTAGCTGGAAGCAGGCGATGCCAGGAGCAGCACGGTCCCCAAAATCTCGCTGGGTGTGGCAAATCTCCTCAACGGTATCTGCCCGATGATGCGTTCATACACCTTGTCGTGATTCCTCAGCCCTTGAGTCATCTCTGTTTCCAGATAGTGCGGCGCAATGGCATTGACGCGGATATTGTATCTCGCCCATTCTACCGCAAGACTCTTGGTCAGAATGACGACCCCCGCTTTCGAAGCGCAGTACGCCGGTGCTCTCGCAATGCCATTGAATCCCGCTGTTGAGGCAATGTTGATGATATTCCCTCCACCCGATCCAATCATCTCCTTGCCCACATATTTGCTACAGATAAATGTTCCTCTGAGATTAACCTGGATCACCCTATCCCAATCCTCAACCGGAGTGTCCTCTGTCGGTGTAAAACCGGTTTGAATAATCCCTGCGTTATTTACAAGGATATCGATTTTCCCGAGCCGGGATACGGCCTCACTCACCATCTCCTTCACCGCGGCTTCATCCGAGACGTCCATTTGAATCGGAACGCAACGGGATCCGAGGTTTTCGATACAAATCGCCGTCTCCTCGGGGTGAACCAGATCCGCAAGAACTAGTGATGCTCCCTGTTCCGCAAGGCATATGGCAATCTCCCGGCCGAGCCCTTTACTGCTCCCGGTGACTATTGCCTTCTTGTCCTTAAGCTGGAACCATTTTGACAAAACCATTCTTCGTCCTCTTCAACCAAAACGTCATGCCTTGCTGATAGAGCAGAGTTGGGATTTCATCTGTGGGTAACCCATGATAGGCTCACGGCAGTGGACATCCGTGAGGATATTGACATTTGCTTCCCCCGGCCACCCGTGGGGAATACTGACCACCCCTTCCCTCATGTCCTCTGTTACGAGAGCTTTCACTTTGATGCGTCCGCGGTTCGATTCCACAATGATCGGGTCACCTTCCTCAATATTGAATCGTCGTGCAGTCTGAGGATGCATTTCCGCGAAGGGCTCCGGGCTCTTTTCTATTAAAGCCTTTACATTTCTGTGCTGGCCGTGGGTAAAATAGAGGTTGCGCGCTCCTGTTGTCAGAATGAGCGGATATTTCGAGACCATCTCAGAATTCGCCAGGGGGCTCTGTTCTGGCTCGAGGTACGTAGGCAGCGGATCAAACCCCTCTTTTTCCATGGTGTCGGAGTAGATTTCGAGCATCTTGGACGGTGTGGCGAAGCCCCTTACCTCATAGGCCTCCATTCCGTACTGCTTCTCCATGTAGAACGCGCCTGCTACCTTATCCTCCTTCAGCTCCCGGTAGCTCAGACCAGACGGCTTGAGCTCGAGCTCAATCACTTCCTCGTCCGTTTGCCAGGGGAAAAGCTCCCCCATGCCCATCTTTTTCGCCAACTCCGTCCAGAACCTGAACTCAGACCAGCTTTCGTACAAGGGCTCAATGGCCTTTTTTCTCAGCATCAAGTATGGCAGCCCGTGGCATACATTATAGCTATAGGCAAGACCGTTCTTTTCCAGGTGAGTACAGGCCGGTAACACAAAATTGGCCAACTCTGCCGTCTCAGTCATGAAGAGCTCATGGACGACCAGGAGATCCAGCTTCTTGAGGGCCTTACGAAACGCATTTGAGTCGGGCATGCTGATAACAGGATTTCCTCCCGTCACAATCAAGGCCCTGATTGGATCCGGGACGCTGTCCGGGAAGCAGACTACCTGACCGTACGGGCTCTTCCGTCCCCAGATTTCGTAGAAGAGCCGGTAATCCTCTGCTCCAATAGGCGTCGCGTCCACGGGAAGCCCGATTCCCGTGAGCCTCAGCCTTGGGCTGATCACCCAGCCTCCTCGGTTGTTGATGTTCCCGGTGATGATTTGCAGGATAGAAAAGGCACGGCTGTTCTGAGTACCGTTTGCCGTTTGATCTTGAGTATTCGTGCCCTGGAAGATGCTTGCGCTTTCAGCCCCGGCATAGAGCCGGGCAAGCTTCCGGATATCTTCCGCAGGAACCCAGGTGATCCCCTCCGCCCATTCAGGCGTGTACGGCTGCACGTGAGAGACCAGCTTCTCGAATCCGTAGGTCCAGCGCTCTACGAAATCTTTGTCATACAGGTCCTCTTTGATGATGACGTGCATGAGGGCAAGAGCAAGGGCTCCATCCGTTCCAGGCCGTATCGGGAGATACATATCAGCCTTCTTGGCAAGAGCAATCCGCTTAGGATCTATCACTACGAGCTTGGATCCCTTTTTCAGATTCTCTTCCAGGGCCAGGTGGAGCGGAAAATCGGAGTGCTCCGGATTATGTCCCCACAGAATATACAGGCCAGTGTCCATCTCTTCGACGGGGTACTTGCCAAACGTGATCTGCCGTGACCGGATTCGCATCCGATAGCAGATGCCCTCCACAGAAATGAAATTCGGGGTCCCGAAGGCTCCTTTGAACCGCTGAGCCATTTCCATCATCTCGAGGTTTTCCACTCCGATCGATCCGGAAAAGATGCTCAGAACTTCTGGCCCGAACTGATCTTTCAGTCTCTGGAGCTTATCTGCAATCTCTGCGAGCGCATCATCCCAGGTGACCCTTACCCAGTGGCCGTTCACTCTCTTTTGCGGATACTTGAGTCGATCTGGGTGATAGACAAAATCGATAGCTCCCTCCCCCTTCGGGCAGAGCTTCCCTTTATTGAGAGGATGCTCGCTCAACCCTTCAACCTTGGTTATCCGGCCATCCTCTACCAGGACCTTCATCCCGCAACTGTGATAGCAGATGGTACAATCTGTTGCGATCCACTGTGAGCTTGAATTCTGCATGATATTCAACCTTTCTGAATCATTTTGTCGGTGTCATTGCCCGGGATGCCGCATTCCATTGATCACGAGCTCGCTTGCTTCAGCGTAATATTGCATCAAATCGTAGTCTTCCCCTTTGAGTAACCATCGCGTGACCATGTGCTCCAGAAGTCCGAGTAATAGCTCACGCATCAGGTATATGTTCACGTCCGTCCTGATGACCCCCTCTTCCTGTCCCTCCTTAATTATGTCCAGGGCCTTGCCCGTGAACTCTCTGAGGGAGCTGTAGGTCGCGGATTTCATGAAGCTTTTGCTCACTCTCATTTCCAGCATCAAGGTCCTCGCGTATTCGCGATTCTGCTGAAAGAAGTAAAGATAGTACCAGACAAACTTTCTCATCTTGTTGAAGGATCCGGTGATTCCCTGGAGGTGTAGCTCCAGCTCTTCACAGAACTCCTTGGTCTTCTCCGCTGGAATCGCAAAAAACAGATCCTCTTTGTTCTTGAAATATTGGTAAATGGTCCCATCAGCCACATCCGCTCTCTTCGCAATCTCCGAGATGCTGGAGTCTTGAAAACCGTTCTTTCCAAAAACGTCGATGGCCGCTTGTATAATCTTTTCTCGCTTGTTAACTTTTTTTGCCATGGAAACTCGCTAAATTGAATTTCCTTCATCCTACTCCTGCCAAATGCGCTGTCAAGCACTTTCGGCTCGTGCCATCGCACGAAAGTATTGTGAAGTATTCACCACTTAGCTCTTAGGTAGTCTCTCAATCTCTTGCTGAATGAGCCCCAATTCCGTGTTGCTCACTCTGTGAATCCGTGGACTGCGCTACCTCTCTTTCCCTCGGCTTTCATGCCTTCCTGATGGAACAGAGCTGGGACTTCATCTGCGGGTACCCCATGATGGGCTCCCGCAAGCTGATGACCGTGCAAACGGGAGCAAATCGCTTTCGCAGAGATGAAGTTAGGGGTTCCGAAGGCATCTTTGACCCCCTGGGCCACCTGCACCACCTCAAGATCTTCGAACCCTGTTGACTCCGCGAAGGTGCTCTGGGTTGAATCGGCCTCGTTCGGTCGCTTTGGGACCCATTGATGCCCCTTTCAAAGCCTGGACCGTTGGGGCTTCCTCTGGCATTTTGAATGCTCTTCGGTTTTCTGGTAGCTGTGCTTCATGGCTTGGGCTTGTGTTATTGAATGCTATTCATATTCTAACAGTGGCATGGTTGTCAAGCTTTTTTCCTGCCATGCAACAAAGTCCTTTGTCATATGAATATTCTTCACATGGTGAGTAGTCCCCCTACGGAAAGTCCAGCCGCAGGTTCAAAGGCTTGCCCTTAGAAGATCCGTCCGTCTGGTGCCACGCAGGAAACACAGCCCTACCGTACAACCTTTGAGGTGTCTCCCGTAGCGCCGGCGTCTCGCCGGTAATCTTTCTTTTTAGAGTCCGTGAGTTTCATGGCATCTCTCCCGTCAACGCCTGCTCCAAGACCTCATCTGCTAAAACCTGCACAATCTGCGGATTCCTATTCCTGTCTCCTCTTCGCCCCCAGGTGCATGCCCCATTAAACATTGACAAATTGGGCTCTGGCAGATACACAATACCGATCGCGTCTGCATGGGACCGGCCCCCGTTGGGAGGATGTGGGAAAATGGGCGAATGCTCGCGGTCCTCGGCGCAGATCCGGCAGCATCACCTCTTGCATGTCGATTCGCACGGCAAAGCCCTCACTTCCTTATCAGAGGTGGCTGTCATGATTTTCAATGCTCTGAAGTATCGGTATGGAGCATCCGAGTGCCACGTTTTCCACGAGATGTGCGGTTACAGAGAAGGCTTCTGAGTGCGTGGTCTGTTTCTTGGCCTGGTGCTCGCGAGTCTCGATGGTCTCACTGGCTCATGGGAAGCGCGCTCACGATCCTCCTCTTCTGCTTCCCGACAGTCTCGAACCCCGGCAGTCCTCTTCCCCACGGCCTCTCGGCTCCCTCGTACCCTGTCTATTTCATCCCCTCGTCTGCTAAGAAGTCCATCGTGGAAGCCAGGACAGGGTATCTCTGGGGCGTGAATGCGATCTGGTTGCGAGACGGCGACAACGCGAACAATCCATCCGGCAAGCGTGAGGTCAGTGTGGAGGGCCCTATATTCGGCATTCAGGGGGAAACCCGTCTATTTTCCGATGATCTGGCAGCTCGAGTCCAGGGATGGATAAATCTGCCTCAGATTTCTCGCACGGATTTTTATCTGGATCGTGCAGCTACGGATACATTGACCGCTCGCCTCTGGGAGTCGGAGTCGCGATACGTGTGCGCGGACCTGGCCGCGGTCTATCACCTGGGGCCATTCGGGACGTATCCGAACCGCTTCGGTGGCACGGGTATGCCGTACACCGCAGCGCTCGTGCTCGGGTACAGGTACACAAACCTCGATATAACGTCCGCTCGACATATAACTCCTGCGGGGATTGCTGAAGACCATTTCCACGTTCATACTCCCTACCTGGGGGTGCACTACGCGCACGAGGATTTCATGGGAACCCTCGTGAGACTTGACGTGTCGGCCTCGGCGTTGACGCTATCCCGGGTCGATTCTAGCAGGCAGTTCACTGGTGAAGTTATCCAGCTTGACGGGCAATCAGTGAGCGGATTCTGGGTCGAATCACTCTTGTCGTGGTCTTTTCCTCTCGGGAGCAGCGGATTTTGCGGCCTCTTCGCTCAGTATTCATATCAAGAGCTTTCCGGAGGAGCAACGGTCGATCGCGTAAGGGGAGGCGTTCTCTATTCCACCCGTTTCTCCCTGGATTCGATCACTCACTTGGCAGTGTTCGGGATATCGGGAACCGTGGCCTTTTGAGCAGAGCGTGACTTGTCGAGTCGCGCGATCTAAGTACAAGATTTCACAGATAGGGGTTTCGTGTTTGCGCCAG
>CAYZET010000103.1:6509-13874 GCA_964477215.1 uncultured Syntrophaceae bacterium
CAGCTCCCTTCAGGGAAGGGCAGGTTTCAAACCGGCTCTACCTTGGGATGGCTCTAACCCCGATCGTCCCTCATGGCCAGCTTAACAACAAGAATACCGGCGAGACGCCGGCGCTACGGGAAATTCGCGCCGAGAGCCCTACAGTCGGGGCGGGTTTGAAACCCGTCCTCGCCTGGATGCGGCCCTCGCCGCTATTCTCGCCGCGTGCCGCCGCATTTGGGTCAACCGCGTTCCCGTGAATACGGTTCCGTATTTGTGCAATCGTCCAATAAGGTTCGTGCCGTCGCTCCCTTTGCCGGTCCGAACAAACGCGGGCATCAAGCGAGCGATTCCTTCAGCTCGCGGACCCACTGCTCCACAGCGTCGAGGGAGTCTCCCCGCTCCAGGCGCGACACAATGGCGCTCCCCACGACTACTCCGTCCACATGGGGCTTCAACCAGGCGGCCTGCTGCGCGCTCGACACTCCGAAGCCCATTGCGAGGGGAAGATCGATACGTCTCTTGATAGACGCGCATTCGGAAACCACACTCTCGGGCAGGCTGTTGCGAGACCCCGTCACGCCTGTTACCGAAACATAATAGAGGAATCCGGACCCCTCCCTGCACATCGCGTCGACGCGCTCCATGGGAGTCGTTGGCGTTGCGAGAAAAATCCACGCCAGGCCGGCCTCATCGACCGCCGGCTTGAACCAGGCAGTTTCCTCGAGGGGAACGTCCACCAGGAGCACCCCGTCTACACCACATTGCTTCGCGGCAGATGCGAACCTCTCCGGTCCATATTTCAAAATAGGGTTGAAGTAGCTAAAGAAGATTATCGGAACCTCTGACCTCGCTCTGATTTCCGCTACCATTCCCAAGGCCCCGTCCATGGTGATTCCTGTCTTGATCGCATCAGAGGCTGCCTTCTGGATGACGGGACCGTCCGCAACTGGATCGGAAAAGGGATACCCAAATTCGATAATATCGCCGCCGGCCCGGGCAAACATCAGGAACACGTCTTTGGAGGTCTCGTAATCGGGATACCCTGCAACAGAAAACGGTATGAGAGCCTTCTCGCCTGATTTTTCCAGTCTGGCGAATGTATGACGTATTCGATCCATAGCTTACCCCTTCCCCACTGTCTGCTCCAGTATAGGCATGTCCTTGTCGCCCCTTCCTGACAGATTCACCAGATAAACACCCGAGCCGCCCGATTCGCGGATATCGTTGATCGCCCATGCCAACGCGTGCGACGATTCTAGCGCGGGGATAATCCCCTCTGTGCGACAGAGCATTCCCAGCGCTTCAACAGCCTCCGTATCGGTCACGGAAACGTAGGTTGCCCTTCCGATTGAGCGCAAATAGGCATGTTGCGGTCCCACTCCCGGATAGTCGAGTCCAGCGGAGATGGAGTGCGCCTCCCGAATTTGCCCCTGTTCGTCTTGCAGCACAAAGGAGTGCGATCCGTGAAACACCCCCGGCTCGCCTGCGCACAGGGTTGCACCGTGCTTGCCGCTGTCGAGGCCCTCTCCACCGGCCTCCACCCCGATGAGCCGAACCTCCGGTTCTTCGATGAACCCGCTGAAGATACCGGCCGCATTGCTCCCGCCTCCAACGCACGCAACAACGTGGCCCGGGAGGCTCCCTTCCGCTTCGAGGATCTGGCTCAGGGCTTCCTTGCCGATCACCGACTGGAACCGACCAACCATCAATGGATAGGGGTGAGGACCTGCTACGGATCCGATGACGTAGAACGTGTCGCGCACGTGGGTCGCCCAATGTCTCATTGCCTCGCTCATGGCGTCCTTCAATGTCGCTGTCCCCGCGGTCACGGGCACAACATCCGCGCCCATAAGACGCATGCGAAATACGTTTGGGGCCTGCCTGACCATGTCTTTCTCACCCATGAAGACCCGGCACTGGAGACCGAGAAGTGCAGCCGCGGCAGCGGTCGCCACACCGTGCTGTCCGGCTCCGGTTTCCGCTATGATTTTATGCTTGCCCATGAATTTTGCCAGGAGGGCTTGCCCTAGAGTATTGTTGATCTTGTGGGCCCCTGTATGAAGGAGATCCTCCCTCTTGAGGTAGATCCGCGCGATGCCACAGACGCTTGACAATCGTTCCGCCAGAAAGAGCGGAGTGGGCCGCCCCGCGTACGTGTGCAACAGCTCGTCCAGGTCCTTCTGGAACTTGGAAGAAGCTACTGCGCTGTGAAACGCGTCTTCGAGCTCTAGCAGAGGCGTCATAAGAGTCTCGGGCACAAATCGTCCACCGAACTCTCCGTAGTAGCCACGCGGGTCAGGGTGTCGATCAATCGCAGGAAGCGTGCAGGACGGCATACGTAAACTCCTTCATCAATTTTCTACATTTTTTTCCCGGCGCGATTTCCACCCCTGAGGAGACATCCACCGCGAAGGGGCGAACGACGCTGATGGCCTGCCCGACGTTCGCAGGGTTCAGGCCGCCTGCCAGGATAAGTCGATGCCGGTATCGCGAGCAAGATTGCTCCCATTCACGGGACAGACGCTGCCAATCCACGGTCTTCCCCGAGCCTCCCCACATTCCGGAAACCCAGGCGTCTACAAGCACTGCAGAAACCCGATGGTCCGAGAGGTCCGGGAGAGGGAGGTCCGGTTCGAGTCGGATCGCCTTCACAACAGGTAGGGAATATGACGCGTACTGCTGTGGTGACTCATTCCCGTGCAATTGCACACCGTGAAGCCCGGCGATCTCCGCGACTCTTTTCACCTGGACGGGGGGACTATTCACGAATATCCCCACAGTGAATACGAAGGGCGGCAGCGAGTCGATAATGTTCGCTGCGACTTCCGGGGCCACGTACCGGGGACTCGGCGGATAGAAAACGAAGCCGAGAGCATGGGCCCCTGAGTCTACTGCACCATGGGCGTCCTCTTCGTTCGTGATTCCGCAGACTTTTACACGCACCGCCCGATGCTCAGAAGCCATGGGTCAACTCCCCGATCTTGGCCGTCGCATCAGGGGCCTTCACGAGTGCTTCGCCTATGAGAGCGGCCTTGATACCTGCTGCTGCCAGTCGCCTCACATCATCGGCAGAATGGATACCACTTTCCGCAACGACTATCCGGTCAGGCGGGACCAAGGATGCCAGATTGAGACTCGTTTCCAGGTTCACGGAAAAGGTTCGCAGATCTCGATTATTGATCCCTACGATTCGAGCACCGGAATCTAAAGCCTTTTCGAGCTCCAATCTACTGTGAGCTTCCACGAGAGGCTCCATCCCCCATTCTCTGGCTGTCCGAATAAGAGTCGCGAGCTGAGGGCCATCCAGGAGCGCGGCAATCAAAAGGAGCGAATCGGCTCCCCACGCGCGTGTTTCTACCACCTGATAGGGGTCAGTCAGAAAATCCTTCCGAAGAATCGGTAATGTCGCAGCCTCTCTCACGTGGGCAAGATCGACAAGGTCTCCCATGAAGTAGTCCGGTTCGGTCAAGACTGAAATTGCCGACGCTCCTCCGAGCTCGTACGCTCTGGCGAGCTTCCGTGCATCCATTCCCTTTGCCAGAACCCCTGCCGATGGAGAGGCTTTCTTGACCTCTGCGATCACGTGGAATCCAGGCCTCGCGAGCGCTGCATGGAAATCGAGCGCGGGCGGAATTTCCGAAGCTCGACGCTCGAGCACCCCTTGACTGGTACGCTCCTTTTCCTGGATCAAGCGGCTTTGGCGCGTTGATGCTATTATTTCCAGTATGGTGCTCACGCGGTCTCCCTGAATGAAAGGAATTCAGCCAACTTCTCGAGCGCCTTCCCCGAGTCAACGGATTCTGCGGCCAGGGCAATGCCTTCCTGCATATCCGCAACTAATTCGGCTGCAACGAACGCTCCGGCCGCGTTCAGCAGACAAACGTCTCTTCTGGGGCCGGGTTTTCCTTCCAGGACGTTCAGCAGGTGACGGGCATTCTCTTGACCGGTGCCGCCACTGATGTCCTGTCTCGAGCAGAGTGTCATCCCGACCTCCCGCGGATCGAACCGGAATGTGGTTACCTTTCCTCGGCTAAGGCGCGAGATTCTAGTCGGTGCACAGAGAGATATCTCGTCCAGTCCGTCCAGTCCGTGCACCACCATGGCGGAGCGAGCTCCCAGCCCACGGAGGGCCAGCGCCACGGGTTCGGTGAGATTGCCGTCGTACACGCCGAGCAGTTGACAGTTTGCGGAAGCTGGGTTTGTCAAGGGGCCGAGCATGTTGAACATGGTTCGGATCCCCATTTCTTTCCTGGGCGAAGCGGCATGTTTCATCGCCACGTGAAAAGCAGGCGCAAAGAGAAAGCCAAATCCGGTTTTCTCTATGCATTTCCCCACCGCTTCGGGAGACAGCTCGAGGGAAGCACCGAGCTCACCGAGCACATCAGCGCTACCACACGTGCTTGAAACAGAGCGGTTGCCATGCTTTGCGACCCGCACCCCCGCGCCGGCAACAATGAATGCAACAGTTGTGGATATGTTGAAGGTGCCTGCCAGGTCTCCACCGGTGCCACAGGTATCCACCAGAGGGGTACCGTCGTCTGCCACATGCAGGGGGAATGCCTTTCGCCGCATGGCTCGTGCAGCACCGGTGATCTCCTCCACCGTTTCACCTTTCATCTTGAGTGCAGTAAGAAGGCAGCCAATCTGCGCGGACGTTGCTTTCCCTTCCATAATCTCTTCCATGGCTGCTTCCATTTCGGAGGCACTCAGGTCGCCTCGTTCCGTTGTTTTTCTTATGGCCTCTTTGACCATGGTGAACCTCCTCCGCAAAGTTGTGGTTCTCCCTCCGGGGCCTTTCGTCTCGTGCCGCGTCACAAAGAATTCTGCACGGTTACGGAAGTCCGACGACCAGCAGATTCTCCTGCGTAGGACTCGATTCGCGAGTCAGCCGGTCGGGTTCTCTCTTCTGGGTCGAATTTGACTCGGCTCTCTTAAGCGCCACGGGAACGAAAAATCCAGTCCGTTCCAGCTCATCGAAGAGATCTTCCTCCACGGGCCTGATTCTGACAGAGCTCATCTCTCTTTCTTTCTCTTTCATGGCTAGTTCCTCTTCCTTTCTTTCTGCAAGTCCGTGGCTTGTTTTCTTGACCACAAGACTGGGTTGATTGCCTTGGGTGTCAAACCTCGCGGCCAACGGTTGACGAGAAATTAGAACACAGGAGCGCTTCCGAAGCCCGGACCGGGCGACCGATAGGCGCACGAAGGACTCGACTCATCCTGAATCCATCCGCCAGATCTAGGAAATTTTCCAGGATCCGTTTCCCGCCCTGAGTGAGAATGGACTCCGGGTGAAACTGCACGCCGAAAATCGGGAAAAAGCGGTGGCAGAGCCCCATTATCTCGCCCGATTCGGTGAACGCGATTACTTCCAGGGTTTCCGGAAGGGAATCGGGCTCCACCAGAAGACTGTGGTAGCGGCAGGCCACAAACGGGTTCGGAAGCCCTTGAAATAGCACGTGGCCTGTGGTGAAGATTTTGGAGGTTTTGCCGTGCATGAGCCGAGCAGCCCGCACCACGCGACCTCCGAACGCGGCTCCTATGGCCTGGTGACCGAGACATACTCCCATGATCGGGATTGTGTGGCCGAGGCTCACTATAGCGTCCATGGATACCCCTGCATCTTGCGGGCCACCGGGACCGGGCGAGATGACCAAGGCCTCGGGATTGAGCTCGACTATGTGGTTTACGGTGACACAATCGTTGCGTCGAACCTCAACTGTCCGGCCAAGCTCCTGAAAATATTGCACCAGGTTAAATGTGAACGAGTCGTAGTTGTCTATAACCAGGATCATGATGGTATCTCCTCCAGCGCTTCAGCCCAGATCAGCGCTTTTCTCATAGCTTCCGCTTTGTTGAGTGTTTCCTGATACTCCATCTCGGGGTCGGAGTCGGCGACAATACCTGCCCCAGCCTGCACATAGGTGTCCGAGCCTTTCATCATGACGGTCCGGATCGTTATTCCCATGTCCATGGCGCCCGAGAAAGAGATGTACCCTACGCACCCTCCGTACGGTCCGCGGCGCTCTGGTTCCAGCTCCTCGATGATCTCCATCGCCTTGATTTTGGGTGCTCCGGAAAGGGTCCCGGCAGGAAAGGTGGCTTTGAGCACGTCGGAGGAGTCGAAGTTCTCCCCCATCCTGGCCCGCACCGTGCTCACGAGGTGCATTACGTGGGAGTATCGCTCCACTGTTTTGAACCCGTCCACCTGAACGGAGCCGGGTTCCGCGATCCTTCCCAAGTCGTTGCGGGCAAGGTCTACCAGCATCACGTGCTCTGCTACCTCTTTTTCGTCTGTGAGCAGATCCTCTTCCAGACGCTTATCGTCCTCCGGCGACCGTCCTCGCGGTCTCGTTCCTGCGATTGGCCTGAGAACCGCCTCCCTGTTCCTGGAACGAACCATCACTTCCGGCGACGATCCTGCCAACACTTCATCTCCACTGCGAAACAGGAACATGTATGGAGAAGGATTGATCATCCTCAGTCCCCGATAGATGCTCAGCGGTGTTGCGGTAGAATCGGCTTTGAAGCGCTGGGAGAGCACGACCTGGATGGCGTCTCCTCCGGCGATACGCTCCTTGGCTTGTTCCACGATTGATTCGAATTTCGACTGGTTCATGTTCGAGGCGATGTGGGGCTCAGCCACTGAGGATCGCACGCGGAATCGAGAAGGTCCGGGACGAGAGAGGCGATCCCTCAGGTTTTCCAAGCGATCGACCCCGTGTCGATATGCCTCGGCCACTGAAAAAAAATCGTCAATGCGAACTGTTGTGGTGAGAAGCATCTGGTGGGAAAGATTGTCGAAGATCACCACGTCGCGGGTGATAAAGAAGACAGCATCGTGGAAGCCCAGATCCGGCTTTTGGAGATCGGGGAGGCGCTCGAAGCTCCGAACAACGTCGTAGCCCAGGTAGCCGACCGCTCCGCCGAAGAATTCTGGCAATTCGGGCAGTGGGACAGCACGAAAATCTGCCATGATCCCTTTCAAGAAGGCAGCGGGATCTCCTGCCGAGGGATAGGATTTCTGTCGGTTCTCTTCCTCGATCGTGAAGCGCTCTCCTTTAATGCGAATGACCGATCGCGGATCTGAGCCGAGGAATGAATACCTGGCCCATCGCTCGCCTCCTTCTACACTCTCGAGGAGGAAAGAGTTGCGCGTATCGTCTATCTTGAGCAATGCAGAAAGCGGCGTCTCGAGGTCGCCCGGGATCCGGCATACGAGAGGCACGACATTGCCTTTCAGACTTAATTGCTCGAATTCTGCCAAGCTGGGAAAAATCATCGATGTCTCCAACGTCAGAGAATGAGGCTGCAAAGCTTTCACGAAGGGTGCTCACGGGCCGTACACGCAAAAAGGCCATGAGCTGTCTGCCCATGGCCTTTTTG
>CAYZET010000104.1:0-5893 GCA_964477215.1 uncultured Syntrophaceae bacterium
GTCCAGACAAATGGTGATTGTACGATCATCAGGAGCGCTTCCAGTTCGCTCCACACAAACTCTCACACCTGCGGCATCCGGTTTAGGGTGTGGCGCTTCTCCCAGAACAGGCTCTTGGAACAAACTGACGAAACCCACCACATGCGGTTCTTTTTTCCCATGGAATTGGAATACATGCTGCATTCAGCAGGAATGAGCCTGCTGAGCCTCATGGCCTTTCCGGAGGCTGATCGAGAACCGGACGAGAGCACATGGAACGTACTGGGGGTGGCGAGGGTCACGGAGATGTGATGCCGATGGAAAGTGTGTACAGAGCGGAATTGAGTCCACGTACTACCTCATTAAGAGCATCGAGTTTCTGAAATGCATGTTGGAATCTATGTGAAAAGCTCTGGCCCGACGGTTGGGGGTGGTTTTACATACGCCGAAGAGTTCTTGAAGGCCATTTCGGAGATCGCTCCTACGAGCGGGCACTCGTTCACAGCGTTGCTGACAGCCAATCTCCACTTGAACATTAGCTATGATAACGAAAATAAGTCTCTCAGTGTAGTCAGGATACCCACCTCGCTGGCCTTCAGAGGACTGACTAAGGTCACAGGAATGCTCCTCGACGCAGCCCGGATCTTCGGAATCGAACCGCGATTCCAGTTTCTGGACAGACGCTACCGGTTTCTGGTGCACCACAAGATCGACTTCCTTTTCTGCGTCGGGGGACATCCATTGGGCTATAGCCTCGACATACCGTACGCCATAGTAGTTTGGGATCTACAACACAGACTACAGCCTTGGTTTCCAGAAGTCAGCGCTGGTAAGACATGGGAAGTGCTGGATCGATATTATTCAAGGGTCCTTCGAAGAGCAACATTCGTACTGACAGGTACCAAAGTAGGAGCTGAAGAGATCCATGACTTTTTTCAGGTACCTCGCGATCGAATTCGCGTCGTGCCCTTTCCAGCGCCTTCTTTACCTACTGACATTTCAGACGATGAGCGGCGCGCCGTAATGACAAAGTTCGGGATTGATGAAGATTTCGTCCTGTATCCGGCTAACTTCTGGCCGCATAAGAACCACGTCAATCTCCTGCTAGCCATTCGGAATTTGTCAAACAGTTCTGGACTGTCTATCAGCGTTGTGTTCACTGGGTCCGATAAAGGAAATCTGTCTCACGTCATGAGGACTGCCAGCGACCTCAACATGGCGTCTCGAGTTCGTGCGCTTGGATTCGTGTCCCGTGAAGACCTAAGCGTCTTGTATCAGGAAGCCATTGCCCTTGTCTTTGTGTCAATGTTCGGACCAGACAACCTCCCACCCTTGGAAGCATTTGCCTTAGGATGCCCGGTCATTGCTGCTGATGTTCCAGGCACCGCTGAGCAACTCGGCGATGCCGCTATCCTAGTCAACCCTCTTGATCCTGACGAGATCGCTCGTGCAATACGACGGGTAATTGAGTGCCCACAGATACGGCGTGGGCTTGTTGAGAGGGGGTTAGCCCGTAGCCAAGAACTGTCGCGCAGTCGGTTCGCCGCATCGTTAGCGGAAGTTGTAAATTCCTTTGAAGCAATCCGCAGATGCTGGAAGTGAAAGTATTCTTTATTCAACGTGATGAATTCTCACTGAGCAATTGCGATGACACATGTGATTCCCGATAACTGCCCTTGCGGACGACTACGGTCGGCACCTTCGCGGCACGTGACTCACCAATTTGATTCCCTGAACGAGGCCAAGGAGTGTCGCATCGCTCGACACATGAGCCGAGCGCTCTATTGCTTGGTTACCTTCTCCGCCGTCGACGAACTACTAAGGGGGGAGATTGGAGGATTTTCGGTTGAGAGAATAGCCATAAACTCGATCTTTGTTCTCGCCTTGTTTTGCTGTGGTGCAGGGTTCCTGATCGCGTTTCAAGCGCGAAATCAGCGCTTCTTTCGTCCTTTGGATCGCTTCTTTATCTTCTCCCTCGCTGGCCTGGGGGCCTTCGCGTTTGTACGAGGCATGGACCTAGACCCCAGAGCATTGCTAACCCTATTTTTCAACGCCGCCCTCGGAGGATGGGTGTGGCTCTTACCATTGCTTGCGCTGGTCGGTGTGGATCGTTCAGTGCTGTTGCGATTACGAAGTACCCTTATATACCACACTTTCATTGGATCGATACTGGGCATAGCCTTCCTTTTGGATGTCTATGCCTGGTCCGCGGACCCCTCAGCGAGTTCTTTTCGAGTTGCAACAGCTTTCTTCTACGGAATTCCCCTTCTCCTCATTGTTCGGATTTCTACGCGCACAGGCGATATTGCTATCGCTTATGTGTCTCTGATCATCTCTTCCGCAATTTATGTTATCTCGGTGAGTAGGACGTCGCTGGCCATAAATTTGTTCATCATTGCTTACTCTTTTTGCATGCCAGGACAAAGAAGACCATCTGGCTTGCATCTGCGGATGGCATTTCTAGCGATAATTTGTGCAACTATTGCGTTTTCCTGCTTGGCCATGATTGATTATCTTCCTGAACCATGGCACACGGACACCAGAAGCTTCATCGTCCAGGAGTTGTTTGAAGATCTCTCAGCCTTGGAAATTCTCCTCGGCAAAGGTGCACTAGGCAAGTATTATAGCCAATATTTTTGGGAAGTGCGCGGCATCGGCCTCGGTGGTGATCACTTTGAACGGCAGGTGGTTGAGATAGGCTATTTGCATTACATTCTGAAGCTGGGACTGGTCGGTTTGACATTGTATCTCGTGATGGCACTCCGGACTGTGAGGAAGGCCTTCGGAAACCGCCGGGATAGTCAGGGGTTAGGGTCGGGAGTCTGGGTCGGCCTGACTCTCGCGAGCATGATCGTCGGTGCTCAGCCCGCCTTTTCGGCCACCCTAGTCCTTTTCTGGTTGGTCGTCGGGCGTACTCTCGCGGAAACGGTGCCAGCGGCTGAAAGAACGAGAATCATCTCATGAAAATCAGTGTCATAACGCCATCATACAACCAAGGAAGATTTATATCGAAGTGCATCAACAGCATTAAACAACAGCGCGGAGTAGACGTGGAGCATATCGTACTGGACAATTGCTCGAGCGATGAAACGACCCTCATTTTGGCCCAGTATGCTCGCGATTCAGGCAGTGTCAAGGCAAGAATCTTGATAGAGCCCGATGAAGGACAAGCCATGGCAATTAACAAAGGCTTCAGGATGGCTACTGGTGATATTTTGTGCTGGCTCAACACTGACGAGTTCTATCATCCTGGCACCCTTTCGGAGGTTGCTATGTATTTCAGCCGTAATCTCGACGTAGACATCTTTTTTGGCGATTGTGTTTTCGTAGACGCGGATGGACAAATCGTCAAGCACAAAAGGGAATACTTTTTCTCTAGGTCTATGCTCGTATTTTACGGGTGCTTTATGCCCAGTTGCGCCACATTTGTCAGACGCCGGATTATCGATGAAGGCATCCTCTTGGATGATCAATTCAAGGTAGCAATGGATTTCGAGTGGTACGTCCGACTGGCACAAAAGGGCTATCGCTTCGGGCACATTGGTCGTCCCCTCGCCTCTTTTACGTGGCACGATGGAAACGTTAGCACTACAAATCTTGAACGGCGCCTCCTGGAGCGCCGTTTGGTTCAGGACCGATATAGCGGAGTTCCGGGACCCAGATTTCTTCGCACCCTTGTCTACGAGATCATGCGCCATTACTGGATAATGGTCCGCGTTCTGATACGAACTGTGAATGGTGGATAGATATCGATGTCGCAGCGACATTTTCTCCAGGCGTTGTTCCGGCAATTCGACAAGAGCGGCGCACACTATGCTGTTCTAAGGAATTACGACCACTTGCCCTATAGCACCCATGGGAGTGACCTGGATATTGTGATCTCCCGAACGGATGCAAGGCGGGTAAGAGAGGACGTGACTTACTGCATCCGTCAGGCTGGCGGTGTGCCGATTGGTTGTGTCCAGACCACCGGGTTTCTCAAGGTATTTGCCCTCGGCTTCTTCGCAGCCGATGGCACGCAATCAGCGTGGTGGGGATTGAGGCTTGACATCTCATTCGGCCTGATTTTCGAGGGCGCTGTCAGCTTGCTGGAATGGCCGGACGACCTGCAAGAATCACGCAACGGAATCGTGGTGTTGCCAGATTACCTCTGCGATGTATTGGGTGTACTGAAGGAACTTCTTCACAACGATCGGCTACCGGAACGCTATCTTGAGGAAGGCCGCCGGGCGGCCGAGAATAACTGGGAAAGGGTGGCACTTTCATTGAATCCTATGGGAAAAGGGGCGTTGGAGCTCTTTCGCGAAGTGCTCACATCGCCGCCTGCACCTCACGATCTTGCCGCCAAGTGCAGGGCGATGAGGAAGGCGCTTCGTCGCCATAGTATGGGACGTGCCCCTAATGTCTATTTCAGCCGGCGGCTTCGGTTCGTGTGGTCCAAGTTCCACCGCTACCTAGCGCCTTCAGGGGCCGTGCTTGCCGTCCTCGGCGTGGACGGTTCAGGCAAATCAACAGTTATCAACTCGATCAAGCCGATCCTGGACTCAGCCACACACAACGCCACGTTTGTACATCACCTCCGCCCCGGTTTGCTGCCGCCCCTCGCGCGGTTGAAGGGCAAGGTTGAATCGCCGCCCGGACCGGTTTTAGATCCTCATGGTTCGACCCCTTCCGGCATCGTTGGCTCCCTCCTGCGACTGACCTGGTTGACGCTGGACTATATTCTCGGTTACTGGCTGCGCATACGGCCGATTATCGCCAGGCAGCCTGCGATCGTGATTTTTGACCGGTACGCGTACGACATGGCTCTGGATCCTCGGCGGTTCCGCTTAGGGCTCCCTGGCTGGGTGGCTGGTCTGTTCGCACGGCTTGCCCCGCGGCCCGATCTCATCATCTGCCTGCATGCTGCTCCGGAGGTCATTGCGCAGCGCAAACAGGAGCTCCCCCTCGAAGAGACCCGGCGTCAGTTGGAAGCCCTGCTCTCGTTCGCGAAATCCCAGCCAAATGCGGTTCTGATTTCCACTGACGGCAGCATTGAGGAGGTACGGGAACGGGTTCTGAGAACGCTGTTCAATTTCTTCGAGAAGAGAGCCAACCATCGTTATAAGCATGGCCTCTGGACAGCTTGAATACCATTTCGCCTGGCGCTGGCTGCTGCCTGTCGAACATGGCCAGTCGATCTTTATTGCGGGTTTCAACGATGCGGAGGAGGGCTTCCTACGGAAAAACCTTTTTGATGCGGCCATCGTCGACGATCCAAAGGCTGCGGGTGCGTGTATTGTTGACGCTAACAGGGTGTCCCCGTCGAAGGATCCTCTTTCGTCTGCCACAGCTCACGCCACAAAATGGGTGGCAGTCGTGGGGTCTGGAGGCTCGGTCCAACGGTGGCGGAAGCGCTTGACCGGGGACTATGCCGGCATGCGCGAATACGGGCTGCTGCCGTCTACCAATCCAAGGGTTGTGGTGCCGCTGGGGAACCCGCCGCGCACGGCAGCAGCTCTCGCTTTGCACAGGCCGGGCCGCTGGTTTGCACGCGGAGCACGGCAGTTTGCAAGGGCTTTGGCGCGGCTTGGACTATTCTTCCCGTTGCGCGGTCGAGTCCTACTCATTGCCACGCGTCAGGGGCACACATGGCCGGCAGGGGCTGTGCACGCGGAGGTGCCCGCTCACCTTGACGGTGAAAATTGGGACTACGCTCTCTACTTGGGCACACCAGACGCGAACCGAAAGACCACTGTCTTGCCCCTGGGGGCATCTGCGCCAGATGTGATCGTCAAGGTGGCGGGCTCGCCTGAATCCTGCCAGGCTTTGAGAAACGACGCTGCTGCTCTGAAGTCTTTACGCTCATCGCCTGTATGCTCGCAAGTGCCAGAGGTAAAAGGAATCGTAGAAAATGGTCACGGGATAGCCCTTT
>CAYZET010000104.1:5903-6389 GCA_964477215.1 uncultured Syntrophaceae bacterium
GAGTATCGCCAGAGACGCCGCGTCCCTCGACGGGCCATGGAATCAGCAGTCGTCGATTTTCTCGCAGAGCTTTCGCTGCAAAATCGCCGGAACCGTCCCCTGCGCGACCTGTTGCGGGGGATGGCTGGCACGAGCCCAGACATGCGTGAGCATGACAACGGCCGCGAGCACAACTCTCTGTTTCGTTGGCTCGAGGCTCGAGCGGATCGGGGTGAAATGGTCTGGGAGCATCGCACGCACGGCGATTTTGCGCCCTGGAATTGTGCGTGGACCGATCAGGGCCTTTTCGTGTACGACTGGGAAGAGAGCCGACCTCACGGGCTCGCTCTCAGTGACGCGTTCTATTACGCTGTGGCTCCCGCTACACATGTTGAGCGCAGGCCGGATCCGGCGTGGACGCTCGAACGCGCGCTCGACATTGCTGGACGGGTGGCGAATCGTGCAGGTTTGCACGGCATTGATCTGAGGCTCCATTTCGCCCTCTGG
>CAYZET010000104.1:6399-12076 GCA_964477215.1 uncultured Syntrophaceae bacterium
GTTACGATCCGGCAGACAGACCATCGGCTCTATCGCGAAATCGGGAAACTTCTGGAGCGAGCAGTTGCATGACAGTTCGGCTGAAGGTCCTGGTTTCCGCCTATGCGTGCAGCCCGTACCAGGGATCCGAAGGGGGAGTGGGTTGGGGGTTTGTGTACGCGCTGGCCATGCATCACGATCTGTGGGTGATTGTGGAGGAGGAGAAGTTTAAGGCGGACATCGAGCGGTTCCTCACCCGGAATCCGGAATACGGAGATCGGATCCGTTTTTTCTTTGTGTTGAAGAAACGGAATCGCTTCCTGCGGAAGGTTTGGCCGCCTTCCTATTATCGATACTACCGGCAATGGCACGCGGAGGCGTATCGATTGGCAGAGGAGCTTCACCGTCGCGTCCGCTTCGATGTTGCTCACCAACTAACCATGGTCGGATTCCGTGAGCCGGGTTACTTGTGGAAGCTCGGCATTCCGTTCGTCTGGGGGCCCATAGGGGGCATGGGATTGTTTCCCTGGCGCTTCCTGCCTGCAGTAGGCATTTACGGCTCAATCTACTACCTCTGCTACAATCTGTATAACGTTGCTCAGATGCGCTTCATGAGACGCGCACGGATCGCTGCGCACGCCGCAGGCTGCGGCCTCATCACCGCAACCCCGGAGAATCGTGACGGAGCCATGTCTTACTGGGGAGCACCCAGCACGATTATCAGCGAAGTGGGACTGCCAGGAGAGCCGATGAACGACATCCCCCGAAGGGCCCGGGGAGAGGCACTGAGCATCGTGTGGACAGGTCAACACAAGCCCGGGAAAGCCCTGAACCTTGGGCTCCGGGCATTGGCACGTTTGCACCCACAGATCAAATGGGACTTGCATGTCCTGGGCGCGGGTCCCATGACACCGAAATGGAAGCGAATGTGCGCTAATCTCGGTATAGGAGCCCATTGTCACTTCCATGGGTGGCTCCCGCGTGCCGAAGCGCTCCAGAGGATGAGGCACGGTCATGTCATGCTCATCACAAGTCTGCGTGACCTCACTTCAACGGCCACGGTGGAGGCGCTGGCCATGGGGTTGCCAGTGGTGTGCCTCGATCATTGCGGCTTCGCCGAGGTGGTGGACGAATCCTGCGGCATCAAGATACCAGTGACGACGCCCCGTGACGTGGTAGCAGGCATTGCAGCAGCGATAGCGGAGCTGGAGCGAGATGAAGAAAAGCGCAGGAAGCTCGCTTGGGGCGCATTGCGGCGGGCCCGCACGTTTTCCTGGGAACGGAAAGCTTCCGCTGTGAACGAGATCTACCTGTCGAAAACCATGAAACACGGGTCCCCTGAGTCAAGCGGGAGTCTGAACGAGGAGGCCGCTCCATAAGGATTCTTCTCGTCCACAACTACTATGGATCATCAGCCCCGTCAGGAGAAAACCTGGCATTCGACATCGAGCGTGCATTGCTGGAGCGGCGGGGTCATACCGTTGAAACCCATGTGAGGCACAGCGATGAGGTCCGGTCCAAGGGCACTCTGGGCCTGTTGCTTGGGGGCCTGGCTACCCCGTGGAATTTTAGCGCCGCTGCGGCTCTTCGCAGGGTCATTCGATCGTTCAGGCCTCATGTGGTGCATGTGCACAATACCTTTCCCCTGCTCTCCCCTGCAATCTTCCATTCGGTGGGCGATTCAGCGGCCTCGGTGCTGACGCTGCACAACTATCGCCTCTTCTGCCCCGGGGCCCTGATGCTGCGCAATGGGTGCGTGTGCACGGAGTGCCTGGACAGCGGCTCGGTCATCCCGGCGCTTCGTCACGGATGCTACCGTGGGAGCAGAATCGCCACCCTGCCTCTCGCGTTGAGCATAAGCCTGCACAGGCGCATCGGAACATGGACGCGATGCGTTGATGCGTTCATTGCGTTGACGAATTTCCAACAGGACCGTCTGGCGGCTGCCGGCCTGCCCCGTGACGGTGTGTTCGTCAATCCCAACTTCTTCCCTGGGAATCCCGATCCCCCGCCGTGGGAGGAGCGCAGCGGTCACGTGGTTTTCGTGGGTCGTCTCACCCCTGAAAAGGGGGCGGCCACGCTTGTGGAAGCGTGGCTCTTGTGGGGGGAACGGGCCCCGGAACTGCGGATCGTCGGCGATGGGCCGCTCCGCGAGGAGCTCGAAGAGCGGGCTCGATCCGGCATGAATGCGACCATACGATTCCTGGGTCAGGTGTCGGGTCACGAAGCCCAGCGAGAGATCGCGTCTGCGCGACTGCTTGTATTGCCGTCTACATGCTTTGAAGGATTCCCCATGGTCATCCGGGAGGCATTCGCGTTCGGGACACCGGTGGCAGTATCGAATATCGGACCTTTGCCGCAGATTGTGGAGCACGGGACGAACGGTGTGGTGTTTTCCATACACGATCCACGAGCGCTCATGGAGACCGTTCGTTCCGCGTGGGAAACTCCCGGTTTGTTGGCGCGACTTTCCCATGGCGCTCGGGCAGCATTCGAGTCCTCGTACACCGAGGATGCTCATTACGGTAAGCTCATGGCGATTTATGAGGCCGCGCTTGCCCGAAAAAGACTGAGCGTATCGTGACGGTGGACTGCACGGAGGAAATGCTCGGCTATCGTGTCATGACGGGCACTGTTGCGGCATGCGCTGAGCAGGCCATGCGCTGGGTTGCGGAGGGAGACTCTTGCCGTTGGCTGGCTTGTCTGAATCCCCATTCATACGCTGTCGGGCTTCGGGAAAAGGCCTTTGCAGAAGCGCTATGCGACGCGGATTGGCTGCTCCCCGACGGGTCCGGGATCGTATTGGCATCCAGATGGTTGGGCGGATGCATTCGCGGCCGTGTCACGGGGTGGGACATATTCCAGGAGCTCCTCGACCGGCTGAATCGAGAGGGCGGCCACCGCGTGTTCTTTCTGGGCTCGACCTCGGAGACGCTTGACATGATTCGCGCACGCATGGCCGTAGACTACCCTTGCGTGGCTCTTGCGGGTTTCTATTCGCCTCCTTTCAAGCCAGCATTCTCAGCAGAAGACGACGACCGGATGGTATCGGCCGTGAACGAAGCATCGCCGGATGTGCTGTGGGTGGGCATGACCGCGCCGAAGCAGGAATTGTGGATCGCTCGGAATCGGCATCGTTTGCAGGTGAAGATAGCGGCCGCGGTGGGAGCTGTGTTCGACTTTTATTCGGGACAGGTGAAGCGCCCACATCCGTTCTTCCGGAGACACGGGTTGGAGTGGCTCCCGCGGTTGGTGGGGGAACCCCGGAGGTTGTGGCGCCGCACCGCGGTGTCCGCACCGATCTTTCTTTGGCACGTGGGCCGCACGAAGATTCGGAGGCTGCGGGGCCGTGATTCGGGTGGCAAAGGTCCGGAGCGTGCGTAGGGCAAGGAATTGGCCCCTTCAGGGTCGCGCCGAAGAATTCGCTGCTCGTTCCCATGGGTTGAAAATCCCGCGGCCCGCGGGACTGCCATTTCTTAAGATGCAGGCTAGAAAGCCTGCACTACATGAATGCACCACGGGCTGCCGGATTCCGCACATGTAGGGTAGTCCCGCGTTTCGTGGGACTGCCATTTCTTCAAGACGCAGGCTAAAAGCCTGCGCTACATAAATGCGAAATCCTAAGATGCAGGCTAAAAGCCTGCACTACGTGAATGGACTACATGAATGCTCGACGGGATGCCGGTTCCTCACACCCATCCTTTACACGCCCCCCCGAATGAATTACCATAAAAACGGCTGAGTAATTCATTACGAACGCGCCGAGAGGTGGCTCATGAGAAGCACCATCACCGAACGAGGACAAACCGTTATCCCGGCTGAAATTCGCCGCAAATTCCGTCTGAGCCCTGCGGATCGGCTCGAATGGGTCGTGGAGCCTGACGGGATCCGGGTTGTTCCGGTGCGCGCGAATCCAATCGAGGCCTTCCGCGGCCAAGGTAAAGGAGGCGCGACCCAGCGGCTTCTCACGGAACGGAGGGAAGAGGCCGCGAAGGAATGAAGGTCTATCTCCTGGATACGTCCGCTCTTCTGACGCTGCGTGATGACGAGCCCGGCGCCGACAGGGTGGCAGAGGTGCTCGAGCAAGCGCAGCAGGGTGCAGCCCGATGTCTCGGGTGCTTCATCACGTTGATGGAGGTGCTCTACCGGGTCTGGCGAGACGAGAGAGAAGCCGCAGGCAGGCTCGCATACGAGCAGTGCATGGCCTTACCCATTGTGTGGATACACGAATCTCCTGATCTGCTGAAACGAGCCGCTGGGCTCAAGGCAGTGCATTCGCTTTCTTTGGCCGATGCGTGGATCGCTGCGTGCGCATTGGAACACGGTGCGGTCCTGATCCACAAGGACCCGGAATTTCAGGCTGTGGAGGTGGAACAGGAAGCGCTTCCAATGAAAGAGAATCCCCGTGGAGGGTAGTCGAGGCGAACGCGGGACTGCCATTTCTTAAGATGCAGGCTAGAATCCCGCGTTCCGCGGGACTGCACTACGTGAATACCATTTCCCCAAAATGTAGGGTAGCCCCGCGTTCCGCGGGGCTGCCATTTTTCAAGATGCAGGCTAGAATCCCGCGTTCCGCGGGACTGCACTACATGAATACCATTTCCCCAAAATGTAGGGTAGCCTTTCAGGCTGCCGTCTCTTCAAATTGCAGGCCAAAAGCCTGCACTACATAAATGCCAAATCCTAAAAGGCAGGCTACATGGCTGCCCGGTTCCAGAGCCGACATGAAATTGCATGAAATCCGCAAATGGCTTGCAGCCAAGAATATGGCACACTCCTGGAGCTCGGAAGGGCTTCAGCGCGCAGTCATCGAGCGAGACCTGAGACCGCTGAACAGGGAAGATCTCCCATCGGTTTTCATGTACAAGAGGACGCTCCCACATTGGGAGTTGGAAGGCTCCACCTATTTCATTACCTTTTGCGTTCAGAGGGCCCTTGGAAGAATTCTTGAATCCAAAGTCCTTGCCTCCTGCGTTGAGGAGGTACTGTGGTTAGGTCATGAAGAACGGTTCATGCTCAACGCTTACGTGATCATGCCGGACCATGTTCATGTGCTCTTGCGGCCTATGACGGGATGGACCTTGGCGAGAATTCTGCAGGGACTGAAGGGATGTTCCGCACGGCAAATCAACGCCCTCTTGGACAGGAAAGGTGCCGTCTGGCAGAAGGAGAGCTTCGATCACCTCATCAGACATGAGGAAGATTGGCTGGACAAGCTCAACTATATTCACATGAATCCCGTGACTGCCGGCTTAGTTGACAGACCCGAGGATTATCCATTCAGCAGCATCGCCACCATTTCAGGGTAGCCCCGCGGAACGCGCGATTCCAGGCTGCCAAATTCCGCATATGTAGGGTAGCCTTTCCAGGCTGCCGTCTCTTCAAATTGCAGGCTAAAAGCCTGCACTACAAAAATGCCAAATCCCAGGATGCAGGCTGAAAGCCTGCTCTACAAAAATACCAAATCCCAAGATGCAGGCTGAAAGCCTGCTCTACAAAAATACCAAATCCCAGGATGCAGGCTAAAAGCCTGCACTACAAAAATGCCAAATCCCAAGATGCAGGCTAAAAGCCTGCTCTACAAAAATACCAAATCCCAAGATGCAGGCTAAAAGCCTGCTCTACAAAAATACCAAATCCCAAGATGCAGGCTAAAAGCCTGCACTACAAAAATGCCAAATCCCAAGATGCAGGCTAA
>CAYZET010000104.1:12176-13833 GCA_964477215.1 uncultured Syntrophaceae bacterium
TGCCAAATCCCAAGATGCAGGCTAAAAGCCTGCTCTACAAAAATACCAAATCCCAGGATGCAGGCTAAAAGCCCGCGTTTCGCGGGACTGCACTACAAGCCTGCACTACATGAATGCACCACGGGCACTACACGGCGCAGCGGGGACAACATGAAGCAAATTATCCAAACTATGCGATCGGGTCGGTTGACCGTTGCCACGGTCCCTGAGCCTGTGGCTCAGCCGCACCACGTGGTAATCGCCAACGCTGCGTCCATCATTTCCGCGGGCACGGAAAAGATGACCATGGACCTGGCTCGGAAATCCCTCGTGAGCAAGGCCATGGACCGGCCGGACCTGGTGAGGCGTACGCTCGAGAAGATGCGCAACGAAGGCCTTCTGCAGACCATCGCGCAGGTGCGCGGAAAGCTGGATGAGCCCCAGCCCCTCGGGTATTCGTCCGCTGGGGTGGTCATCGCGTGCGGCGCTGGCGTGCAGGCGTTCAAACCGGGGGATCGAGTCGCGAGCAACGGGCCTCATGCGGGTGTAGTGTGCGTTCCACACCACCTGTGCGCCCGCGTTCCGGATGGAGTGCCCTTCGAGCATGCCACTTTTGCAGTGCTCGGCGCAATTGCCATGCACGGGATACGCCTCTCCCGGGCGGCGATCGGAGAAACAGTACTCGTGGTCGGGCTCGGGCTGATCGGCCAGCTTACCGTGGCTCTGCTCAAAGCAGCAGGCGTTCGAGTCCTGGGAACAGACCTGGACAAAGCCAAATGCGATCTCGCCGTGTCGAAGATGGGAGCGGACGAAGCACGGCCCGGGCTCTCCGGCAGGGATGTGAGAGCAAAGACCCATGGCCTGGGCGCTGACGCTGTGCTCATAACCGCTTCCACCAAATCCAAAGGACCGATGGATCTCGCTGTGGATGCAGTGCGCCAAAAGGGCAAAATCGTCCTCGTGGGAGTGGTAGGGTTGGAGCTCGACCGCAGGCCTTTCTACTTCAAGGAGGCTGACTTCGTGGTGTCCTGCTCGTACGGGCCCGGGCGATATGACCCCGAGTATGAGGACCGCGGCCACGACTATCCCCCAGCGTACGTGCGATGGACAGAGCAGCGCAATATGAGCGCTATCCTGGACCTGATGGGCGGCGGCAAGCTCGATGTATCACCATTGATCACACACCGATTCCCCATTGACGAAGCAGAACGGGCATATCAGCTTATCGAATCGCAAAGCGAGCCGTACCTCGGGATCGTGCTCACGTACCCAGAAGGCCCTGCGGAGCGCCAAGCAGCTCGCGAAGTCAAGCTGGGAGCGAGTCGGCCAATTCCAACGGATCGGGTCGGGATAGCCTGCATCGGAGCCGGCAATTTCGCCCGTGCAGTGCTCCTTCCAGCACTGGGACACGTCCCTCAGTTTCATCCCCGCGTGCTCTGCTCCGGCAAAGGGCTGAGCGCACAGGATAGCGGGATCAAGCTGGGGTTCGACTCGGCATCGACCGACGAGGACGCAGTCTTTGCCGATCCTACTGTCCAGGCCGTGTTCATAGCCACCAGGCACGACCGCCACGCGGTCCAGGTGATCAAGGCTCTGAAAGCAGGAAAGCACGTGTTCGTGGAAAAGCCGCTGGCTCTCACGGTCGAGGAAATGGCAGAGATCGAAGCAGCACTCATCG
>CAYZET010000105.1:0-13820 GCA_964477215.1 uncultured Syntrophaceae bacterium
CAGTGAGTCGATCCAAGGTATTGGTCTCGTGAACCCCGTGCAGCAGGGCCATGATGCGGGCGAACTCCACAAAGGGGGTCAGCGTCCTTGTCTTCAGGTCGAGGACTTCTGTCTTGACGTCGTCTTTCTCGACAAGAAAATCTGAAAAGAACGATACCGGAGGTTCGTTGTGCATGAAATATCTGACAAGAAACTTGAGAACCTTTGGGAAGAGACCTATTTTTCTTAGGACTTGTGTCCTCAATTCTTCGGCGAGGTCTCCGTTGCCGGCTACCGCACGAAAATCGAAAAAAATCATTGTCAGAAATATATCTCGAGGCTTCGGTTTGACGATCCAGTCGCTGAAATAACGTTCCCAAGTGCCGATGTCTTGGCACCACCGGGGATTGGATGCCATGAAATCGTTCCGACACCTTGGATGACCAGTGTACTCCAGTCCATTCACCACCTTTCTCGCCAAAGCGCGGAAGTATTCCTGTGCTCGGACCAGTTGACTTCTTTCTTTAAGCGCCTCAAAGACCAGTGCGTTGTCCTGATCCGTCCGGAACGTTTGTTCTCTGCGGCCTTCCGTCCCCAGACCGAGCCAGCAAAACGAACACGGTGGCGGTCCCAACTCCTCCTGTGCCAGCGCGAGGATACGGCCGAGGAGGTTGTCCGTGAATACGGTGATCATCTGGCAGATGTTGGCCGCTCTCGCCCCTGCCTCGATGAGACGCCGGATCAGAATCGGCATCTGCTGTGCCAGCTCGTTTAATCCCTGGATAGACCGTTGTACGGCGATCTCCCGGAAGAGATAGAGCGGTGACGATCCGAGTGAGATCATCATGTCCCGAGCATTGATCATGCCGACGATCTCGCCGCGGTGCAGGACTGCGAGCTGATCGACCTGTTCGCGTATCATGGTGAGAAGTGCCTCAAAACAGAGGGCCAAAGCCGGCACTGTTCTCACAGGGGAGACCATCACGTGTTCCACAGGAGTGCCGTAGTCGAGCCCCACTGCCACAACTCTCGTCTTCAGTTCTCGTGTCGTCAGCAGGCCCACAATGGCGCCCTCGGGGTTCTGAACGAGCACAGATGTCACCCCGCGTGCTGCCATTATGGTTCCTACCTCTTGCACTGATGCCGAGGTCGGCACGGTCTCGGGCGGCTCCTTGACGATGTCGAGTACCCGCGCGTTAAACAGATGCAGGGACTGCTCCGAACGAGCCCCCACCCTCCCGAATCTCTGCTCCGCGTAGACCGCTCCCAACGCGTGCTCCGACAGCGTCTCCCTGTAATGATCGGCAAATCGGGGGCTCTGATTGACCAGTGCGATAAAGTACTCTTTGGCGATGAGGTAGCAAAACGTGTCTTCCACCGTTTCCACGTCGAACTCGGCTGGACGGCCCTGGAGCACTGCCAAACCACCGAATGACTCCCCCTGTCCTCCGTACTCCTTCAAGGTGACCACACTTTGGTCGGTGGTCATGCTGATGCGGACGCCGCCGGTCCGGATCAGGTAGACGTGGGAGATGTCGCCGCCCCCTTGCTTGAGAATGACAGTCCCTCTTGGGAAACAAGCGAGAACGCAGTGCCGGGAAAGATCTTCAAGCGTCTGCCGGTCAAGGTCGTTGAAGGGCAGACACTGACTCAGGAATTCGTAGACTGCGCGTGGAACCACGGCATACGCGTTTTCCCTCAACCGCATGATCCTTCTCCACATTCGACGCAGTGCCATACCCTGGACGGACCGGGCTCCGTCCGATGAACTGGAGAAAGGTTAGGAGACTCCCCACCGTGGGCCGGTAAATGCGGGCCGCCGACTCCTGTGATGCCCGATTATTGAGGAAATATCACGTTCGCGCTTGACATCCGGGGCCGGGAGCGTTTAAGTATTTCTGACCATACATCATAGTGAACAATCGTGCAACATCCTGCATAGAGTAGCGAATTCGCTTCTTCGAGAAGCAGGAAATCATACCGTAAGTTAGGTAGAGGAGGTAATCTCCCCCTGCCAGTCGTCCGATAAATTGTCCGAAGCGTTCGTACGGTCTAGTCTCTGTCGATCTTTCAAGAAACCTCGCAGGTGGCTTGTGAAGCCACGACAGCCTAAATGATCTTTGGGGTGAATAGCATCTTCGTTCGGAATCGGCAGTCCGGAAGCGAGTCCGACTGCCCTTGCCTTATACCGATTGACGGCCAAGAACTGAAGGAGGACTGACACATGGAGAATGCTCCCAAATGGTACGATGCGCATCTTGACGAGTATCGAAAGATCGCATTTATCAACAGCATGGAACAGTACCAGGAGATGTACCGGAGGTCCATAGACGATGCGGACCGGTTCTGGGCGGAGATGGCAGAAGAGTACATCTCTTGGTACAAGAAATGGGACTTCGTTCTCAAGTACGATTTCACGGCCGGGAAGATTGAGTGGTTCGGCGGAGCTGAGCTGAATGTGTCCTATAATTGCCTGGATAGGCACCTGCCGGCCTTGAAGAACAAGGTCGCATACTACTGGGAAGGCGATGATCCTACCGAGTCGAGAACTGTTACCTATCAAGAGCTCTACGAACAGGTCAACAAACTGGCAGCGGTGTTGAAAGCTCAAGGAATCTGCAAGGGCGATAGAGTCGTTATCTATATGCCGATGATAGTAGAATTGCCGATCGCAATGCTTGCATGCGCGCGGATAGGCGCGATACACAGCGTCATCTTCGGAGGCTTCAGCGCTGAGTCCATCGCGGGACGTGTCCAGGACTCCCAGGCGAAGATGGTGATCACCGTTGACGGAGGGTTCCGCGCCGGAAAGCCGCTGGCCTTGAAGAAAAATGTCGATGAAGCGCTTACCCGCTGTCCGAGCGTCGAAAAAATCATCGTGTTCAATCGTGCCAACCTTGGTCTCGAACTCGACCCGAAAAAGGAGCTCTGGTGGCACGAGTTGATGGCTGATCCATCCCTTCCCTCCTATGTTGAACCGGAGCGCATGTCGGCCGAGGATCCTCTGTTCATTCTCTATACCAGCGGCAGCACCGGCAAACCGAAAGGTGTTTTGCACACCCAGGGCGGATACTTGCTGCACGTTGCCATGACTACCAAGCTGGTCTTCGACCTGAAAGATTACGAGACGTTCTGGTGCACCGCGGACATCGGCTGGGTAACCGGTCATAGTTACATAGTGTATGGTCCCCTTTGCTGCGGCTACTCAAGCGTTATGTTCGAGGGTGTTCCCAGCTACCCGGACTATGGTCGATTCTGGGAGATCGTCGAGAAACGTCGTGTGGACAAGTTTTACACAGCCCCCACTGCGATTCGCGCCCTGGCAAAGGAGGGCGAGGGATATGTGCTCAAGCACGACGTGTCTTCGCTCAAGCTACTGGGCACGGTTGGGGAACCGATCAACCCCGAAGCTTGGAGATGGTACTATCATTGGGTCGGTCGCGATTGGTGCCCAATTGTCGACACCTGGTGGCAGACGGAAACCGGCGGCCAATTGATGACCCCCTTGCCCGGCGTGGCGCCCATCAAACCCGGTTCCTGCTCGTTTCCCTTCTTTGGAGTGGACCCGGTCATCCTCGACCCTGATACGGGACAACCGGTCGAGTTCCCCGGCCAGGAGGGAGCACTCTTCATTCGCAGGCCATGGCCGGGCATTATGAGGACGGTTTACGGCGATCACGAGCGATTCATAGAAACCTATTTCTCGCGCATACCTGGACTGTACTTCACCGGAGATGGGGCGAAGAAAGACGAAGACGGATACTACTGGATCATTGGACGAATCGACGATGTGATCAACGTCTCGGGCCACCGACTCGGCACCGCAGAGGTGGAGTCCGCTCTGGTGTTGCACGAAAAAGTCGCCGAAGCCGCTGTCGTAGGTTTCCCACATCCTATCAAGGGACAGGGGATCTATGCGTTTGTGACTCTAAACACCGGAATTGAAAAGACCGATGAGCTCAAGAAGGAACTGGTGCAGCTCGTGCGTAAACAGATCGGACCCATCGCGTCACCGGACGCCATCCAGTGGGCTGATGGCCTTCCAAAGACCCGAAGCGGTAAGATCATGCGACGTATCCTTAAGAAAATAGCAGCGGCCCAGGTTGACGATCTGGGCGACACCACGACTCTTGCGGACCCGTCGGTTGTGGAAACCCTCGTCAAGGAGAGAGTAGCCATACAGATATAGAGGTCGTTGCTGACCCTCCTCGTGCAGGTATCGCGCGGCCAATGATGTTCGCGCCAAGGGTGGGGGCGGGTCCAGGACCCGCCCTTCCTTCAAGGCTAGTTCAGCGGAACTATACCGGCGAGACGCCGGGGCTGCGGGAAATTCTCGCCAAGATCTTCGCAGTAGTGGCTTGTTTCAAACCCGCCGTTCCCTGTCCAGAGCTGAAGCGAATACGCAACGGTATTTACGAAATGGCTTGGTTGCCAAAATAACCGCAGTCCGCCATTCTTGACGAACATCCAGGGATGAATTAAGCTTGCCCCAATTGAAAAGGCGCGGGAGACTGAGCGTGCGGGTAGGCCAAGGATTTGACGCCCACAGATTTACGGATGGACGAAAGCTCGTTCTCGGGGGAGTCGAGATAGATCATTATCGAGGGTTGGAAGGACATTCGGACGCTGATGTGCTGACGCACGCGATCATCGATGCGGTCCTGGGGGCTGCCGGTTTGGGTGACATCGGAATGCATTTTCCCGACACGGACCCCACGTACAAAGATGCATCCAGCATTGGAATGTTCAAAATAGTATGTAAGGCTATCGAAGACCTGGGCTACCATATTGTCAATTTGGATGCCACGATCGTTGCCGAAGAACCTCGTCTGTCGCGATACAAGCCTGCTATCGTGGCAAATATCGCATCCGCGGCCTCGATCGAGCCTGAACAAGTAAACGTCAAGGCAACAACGACCGAACGCATGGGCTTTGCAGGCCGGGGAGAAGGCATCGCCGCTTTCTGCGTGATCCTGCTGGAGCGCGGCCGTCACGGATGAATACGCGTCCAGCGCGTGCGGAATTACGGTCAGAAAAAGCTCGTCCGCGTCTTTCCAAGACGACCGGGGCGTGATCAGGAGAGCAGTCATGGGCCTGAGAATCTACAACACCCTGACGCGAAGGAAGGAAGAGTTCCAGCCATTGCGGCCGGGAAAAGTGGGCATGTACGTCTGCGGAGTCACGGTGTACGACATGTGCCACATTGGTCACGCCCGCTCCATTGTTCTGTTCGACGTGATTTTTCGCTACCTGAGAACCTCTGGGTACGACGTTACCTATGTGCGCAACTTCACCGATGTGGACGACAAGATCATCAACCGAGCCAACGAGGTAGGTGTGAACTGGAAAGATCTCGCCGAACGATTCGTGCATGAATTCTACGTTGACATGGATGCTCTGGGAGTCTTGAGACCTACCCACGAACCTCGAGCCACAGAGCATATCGATCAGATACAGGGTCTGATCAAGAAGCTGCTGGAGCTCGGACACGCGTACGTGACGGACGGGGACGTGATGTTCTCGGTGGAGAGCTTTCCTGGCTACGGAAACCTCTCTGGAAAGAGAATTGACGAGCTGGTAGCTGGTGCTCGCGTCAACGTCCAGGAGAAGAAGAACAACCCGCTGGATTTTGCGCTCTGGAAAGCAGCAAAGCCAGGGGAACCGGCGTGGGAAAGCCCCTGGGGCCCCGGTCGTCCTGGCTGGCATATCGAATGTTCTGCCATGAGCATGGAATATCTCGGGCAATCCTTCGACATTCACGGAGGAGGAGCCGATCTTTGCTTCCCCCACCACGAGAACGAGATAGCCCAATCGCAGGGGGCAACAGGCGTCCCGTTCGTCAGGTACTGGATACATAATGGTTTTGTCAACATCAGCGCCGAAAAGATGTCAAAATCATTGGGCAATATTGTCACCATCCGGGACATTCTCAAGAAGGTCCACCCGGAATCCCTCAGGGTTTTCCTCCTCTCCGCTCACTATCGGAGTCCGCTCGATTACAACGAAACCTCCATCAGGGAAGCGGGCGTTGCACTCGAGAGACTGTACGGTGCTGTGGCCACTCTGAACGATCTTCTCCAGGCCGGTGGCACTTCCGAAACCTTGCCCACCGAGCTCACGGAGCTGCGGCAAAGATTCTCCGAAGCCATGGACGACGACTTCAACACTCCCCGCTGCCTGGCCGCACTCTTTGATGCTGCTCGGGCAATTAACCGAATATCAACAGAGAAGCAGACTGTTGCGGATATTCCGCGCAGCGATCTTCTCGTCAAAGCTGGAGAAGATCTTCGGGCTCTTGCCCAAGATACCCTGGGATTGCTCAACGAGGACCCCGAGGAATTTCTCACAGCCGCGAGACACGGGGGCGTGGAGGACCTTGGGATTAGTGAAGAAAAGATTAACGAGCTGATCCATGCCCGGGCAGAGGCGAGAAAGAGCCGGGATTTCGCGCGAGCCGACGAGATACGAGCTCAGCTTGCCCAAAAGGGTATCCTGCTCGAAGACACCCCGCAGGGTACGGTGTGGAAAGTGCGGGAAGGAAATTAGAGAACTCTCATCCTGGAAACGGGCCTTTACCATGGAAATTCAGGTGGAAAACCTCGAGTACACGTACGGGGCCGGTACGAGCATGGCTCGAACAGCGCTGAAAAACGTACAGTTCCGCGTCCCCACGGGGAAAATACTTGGGGTGCTGGGTGGGACGGGCAGCGGAAAGACGACGCTGATCAAGAACCTCAATGGCTTGCTCTTTCCCACGAGAGGAACGGTCCTGGTAGGGGGGCGTACCACGCTATCGTGGGGGCCGGAACTGAGAAGGCGAGTCGGCGTGGTCTTCCAAAGACCCGAGCGGCAGCTCTTCGCGGAAACCGTCTATGCAGACGTATCGTTCGTGCTACACCGATTTTCGAATTTCTCACAGGCAGAGATACGGCAAAGGGTGGAGTGGGCGTGCGAAGTGTCGGGCCTGGACTTGCAGAGAATTGAGCGGCAGAACCCGCGGAATCTGTCAGACGGGGAAAAGCGCAAGGCCGCACTTGCAGGGGTGCTGGTCAACGAACCGGAGGTGCTCATTCTCGACGAGCCGGCTGTGGGTCTTGATCCGCCTTCCATCGCGGATCTGGTGCGAACGATCGAAGCCTACGTGGCAACGGGACCTCGAAGCGTAGTGATAGTGTCCCATGATATGGAGCCGTTCTTCCCCCTCTTGGACCTATTGCTCGTACTTCATGAGGGGCGCAGGCGCGATTTTGGGCAACCGTGCGAGGTCTGCGCCAGGTTGATCGCGGATCGCGACCTCCGAGGATTCGTTCCTGGCATCGCAGTCGCTGTGTTGCGGCTGCGGGCAGACGGATATCCGATCCCGTGCGACGATTTCCGAGTATCGACGTTGGCCGAGCTCCTCGGCGAAATCCTCACAGGGAACCCTACGGAAAACGGGTTGAAAATGGAGAGGCATGACTGATCCATCTGTTCCAACCACCTCATTTATTGAAGCAGGGGGCCGACACATGTCTGAGCCGAGAACCTCTCGTCCGCTCAGAAGACTGCTTGGTTCAGTATACGCTCTGTCCCTGATTGTCTGCTCGATTGCGAGCGCTGAGCCGCCACCCCCTTCTCCAGAGGTGATGGAGATCGTTCAAAAAGTCCAACAGGCTTACGCCGCGCACTGTTGCTTCCGTGCTACGTTCGATCAGTTAACGGTGAACGTGGCCATGGATCTCAAAGACCGTTTCAGAGGCACCATGTACGTGAAAAAGCCTAATAGGATAGCGCTGGACGTCGTTTGGCCGGAGAAGCAGACTGTCGTTCTGGTGGGACGGTCCTATTCGGTTTATTTTCACGCAGACGGTAACGCTGTTCGCGGGGAGTGCCCCCCGGAGATCGACGTCGAGCACTTTTTCGGCTTTTTTGCGAACATAGGGGCTCTCGATCGAAATTTCTCGATTCAGTTTCCGTCTCGGCCTCAGGACGAGTTGGAGAATCTGACTTTCTTGGAGCTGCGCGATCAGAAGTCACCCCAGAGTACGTACCGGATAATCCTCGGGATCGATATGAAGCAACACGCAATCAGGCGAGCAGTCATATACGATGCGCTGGGCAACTATAATCGTTTCGATCTTTACGACACGGTCTTTCTCGAGACAATCCCCGATTCCCGGTTTTCTGCAGCACCGTCGCCCGCTGAGTTACTAACATCCCCAGAAAAAGAAAAGTGACCCAACCCCAATCTTTCACACTTGCCAGCCTGGGATGTCCCAAGAATCGCGTCGATTCCGAGAGAATTCTCGCGGCAATGACATCTGCCGGCTTCGTGCACACAAACGACCCCCAGCAAGCGGACGTTGTCATCGTGAACAGTTGTGCGTTCATCGAACCGGCCGCTCAGGAATCCATCGAAACGGTGCTCGACTACCGCGAGGAGAATCCCCATTCGGTCATCGTGGTCGCAGGATGCCTGCCTTTGCGATATGGAGAAGACCTGAAGACAGCCCTCACGGAGGCAGATCTGTTCATTGTCCCAGAGCAGATAGACAGGTTGCCACACATGCTTCGAGTCGTCCTTTCCAAATCGGAGAGATCCCCGGCAACTGAAGTAAACGTTCGCGCTGCCAAGCCGGGAGCTCGGATACTCACCACTCCCGGTTACGGATACCTTCGAATCGCAGAAGGGTGCGCGCGGAACTGCAGGTACTGCACGATTCCCTTGATCAGAGGTCGACTCCGCAGCACCGACCCGGACCGACTGGTGAGAGAAGCGGAGGAGCTCGTGTCCCAAGGACTGAAAGAGCTTATTCTCGTTGCCCAGGATTTGACGACATACGGCATAGACCGTGCGGAGAAGAACGCTTTGACCCGCCTTGTGGACCAGCTCGGTGGCATTAAGGGAATCCACTGGCTTCGCCTCATGTATCTTCATCCGGACGGCATCCCGCGGGATCTGCCTCGTGTGATCAATGAATCCGAGCGGGTGCTGCCGTACCTGGACATACCGATCCAGCACATATCCGCCAAAGTTCTCCGCGCAATGGGCAGACCATGGAAAGGGGATCGTATCAGGCGTCTGATAGACCGGCTCAGGAATGATATCAACGGGCTGGTTCTCAGAACCACCCTTATGGTCGGCTATCCAACAGAGGGAGAAAAGGAATTCCAGGAGCTTCGCGAATTCCTGGAGACGTATGAAATAGAGCGCGTGGGAATCTTCACGTACTCTCCCGAAGAGGGTACCTCCGCCTACGACCTTGGGGATCCTGTTCCTGAGGAGGTCAAGACGGACCGGGCGGATCAGTTGGCGGAAATCCATGCAAGGCTGACTAGGAGAAGAAATCGTCAACGGATCGGCTCTACGGAATCCTGTATTGTCGAGGGGGTTGCGGCAGAAACGGACCTGCTGCTGCAAGGTCGCACCTGGGACCAGGCTCCCGAGATCGACGGTGCGCTGTACATTACCAGTGGTAATTCAGTTCCCGGGGAGATCCGACGTGTTGTCATTACTGGATCTCACGGGCCGGACTTATTTGGTGAGCTGGTATAGAGCGCGACGTCGGGCGGATCGATACCGCTGGCAGAGACAACGCCTTGGGGATCAATGGATATCTCCGCCACCGGAGTATCGATTATATCCCGCACATTGTAGCGACCGGAGAGAAGATGAGCTGTCTGATTGCTCGATCCCCTCAGCCCTCGAGAGAGTCTTAAGGCTCTGACAAATCTTCCTGCAATAAGAACGTCCAGGTGCATGAGCGCCAGGCGGCCGTGGGGGATCAGTTTGATTTCACGGAGCGTGTACCCCGAGAAGAGGATGATCGAGAGTCCGGTTCTCTCTCTCACTGCGGTCAACAAGGAGCTCAATCCCAGTGCCTGTTCAAGGGGCTCTCCTCCGCTTATGGTAATCCCCTCTAGTTCGTTCTGCGCATCCTCGATCATTGACACGAGCCGGTCCACACGAATCCGTAGTCTCGGCGTATGCGGCTGGGTTTGAGGATTGAAGCATCCTGGGCATCTCAAGGAGCATCCCTGAAACCAGATGACCATTCTGGTGCCCGGGCCGTTGGCTCGGCTTCGAGGCAATATCCCATGAATATTCAGTACGTCCATCTGCTGCTCCCGACGGATTTCGACCTCCATTCCCGTAGTTCCAAACTGGAAAGAACTGAATGGAGATCCCTGCGCGTGAGAGTCCAGAGAAGCTTGACAGAAAGCCTGTTGCCCATCAAAAGCCTCCTGAGCGGGCGTTCGGACCCGAAGAATGTTCATTTTACGATGTCACGGTCGATTATCTCAACCCGTGCAACAGCGCATCTCATACTTTTATGCAAGCAGATCGCCGTCGACACAACCGTGTCCCAGTCCTGACATAAGTCGGTTCATGTGATAGCATTTCACAGTCCAAGAGCAACACCCGGGGTAATCAACCCGAACCATAGGTTGAAGCCTGTGGTGTATTCACGGCACCGCGGGTGACCGGATAGCAGTGAAAGGCTTGGAGAATGGCGGCGAGGGCCATATTCAGACGAGGGCAGGTTTGAAGCACCTATACCCCTGAGACGCCGGCGCTACGGGAAATTCGCTTGGAGAATCCCACGGGCAGGTTTCAAATCAGCTCTTGCCTGAACAGAGGTGAAGCAACTTCGCAGCCGATTTTGCGGAAACGTGTGCTTGGCTCATCGAAAAAGCACACGTGCTGAGGTTCATGAAGCATCGAGCTCGAACCTGGAAAAGCTGGATCGCCCCAGCAGTACTTGTGGCGGTTGCCGTCACGGCCCTGGTTATAGGCTTGTCCGCAAAAGGAGGGTCAATCTCCTCCCAGAGAATCTATAGCGGAATTGGGCTTCCCCTCGTGCGCCTCCTAATATACCTCTCGATCGGCCTGCTTGTTGGGCAGATGCTCGAATCATTCGGATGGTCCGAGAAGCTGGGACGATGGGCGAGGCCGATTTCCGGATGGGCACACCTGAGGGACGAGAGTGGAGCCGCCTTCGTCTCCGGTTTCGTTTCCGGAATCGTAGCGAACGCCCTTCTCATGCAGTACCACCTCGAAGGCAAATTGACTCGAAAAGAGCTCACATTGACCTACCTTCTCAATTCGGGCTTGCCGCTTTATCTGGTCCATCTGCCCACTGCTTTTTTCGTCGCTGCGTCTCTGGCGGGGAGCGCGGGAATCTTATATATATCCTTGAATTTCCTGGCCGCGCTTTGCAGGAGCGCGTCTGTGCTGGTCTATTGCCGGTATGTGCTTCCCAGACCCGATCCATCGGAAGCTTCTCGACCTGATGGAGAAGAGATCGCTGCCAGATCAACGGTTGTTCGGCAGATTGGCAGAAAGTTCCTGGATCGTTTCGGGAGGCTTGTAGCGTACACTTTTCCTGTGTATGTGCTGGTGTTCCTCGTCAACGAATGGGGTTTCTTTCTCTGGATGAGGACGGCCATCGGAGCCTGGATCTCAGGCGAGCTTTTCCCCCTTGAAGCGGCTGGGATACTGATAGCCACACTGGCTGCGGAATTCAGCGCAGGAATGGCGGCAGCAGGGGCTCTGGTGCAATCCGGAGCTCTTACCGTGAAACAGACAGTGCTCGCGCTGATCGCTGGCACGATCGTGGCCACGCCCATCCGGGCAATACGCCATCAGCTTCCGACCCACGCGGGGATCTTCAGTCTCGGCCTTGGCAGTGAGCTTCTTGTGCTAAGCCAAGTGCTCAGAATCGCGAGCCTGGTGGTGGTCGCAATTCCGTTCCTTCTCTGGGCGTAAGTGGGCGGTGCTCAATCCGTCCGTCGGAGGGGATAGTGATTGCGCACAGCATCGTCAATCATGTCTCGCATTCTCTCATCCTCGACCAGCAACCCCATCATTTCTCTGACTCTCTCGTCATGTAAAGCAGCGTCAACGACGTGCCAGACCTTCTCGTCTCGAAGCGCCCCATCGATCATGTCTCTCACCGTCTGGTCCTTCACGGCCAGGTCGATCATGTGCCGCATTTTCTGGTCCTGGAGAGCCAACTCGATCATATCTTGCACCTGCTCGTAATCCCATTGGACTTCCGGTACCTCCTCCACAGGCTCGACCTCCGGCAGCGGTTGCTCGGGTAGTGCCACGTGATCTTCAGCCACAACCGCGTCCAGCTCCGCCGAGATCCGATGCTCCGCCATCGCTGCTTCGATCATGTCTCCCACCTGTCTGTCTCGGAAATGACTCACCTGCGCCGCACCTGTAGGACAGACTACTCCACATATTCCGCACCCACGGCATAGGACGGGGTTGACCTCGGAACAGACTCTTCCCGGTTCCACCTCACGGCGATGCACAGCCTCAAACGGACACGCCTCTTCACACCGACCGCACCCCCTACAAAGAAATGGGTCTATCACGGACACGACGCCCGAGACTTGCACGTACCCTTTGGCGAGGATCGCCGCGCCACGGCATGCAGCAGCTTCAGCTTGACTTATCGTCTCGTCGATCGACTTCGGATAGTGAGCCAATCCTGCCAGGAATACGCCGTCAGTGGCAAAATCTACCGGTCGCAACTTCATGTGCGCTTCAAGGAAGTGGCCGTCGGCATGCGTGGAAACTTTGAACAGGTTTCCGAGCTCTTTGTTGGACGGATTGGGGATTATCGCTGCAGCCAAAACCAGATTGTCAGCTTCCAACGTGATGGTCCGACCAAGAGCCGGGTCTTGCACGGAGACGCGGATCTGCTCTCCGACCTCCACAGTTGGTGGCTGCTCCGGCACATAACGGACAAATTTCACGCCCAGTCGCCTGGCCTTCTGGTACGAACGCTCGTTGAGACCGAATGTCCGGATGTCTCGGAACAGCACCCAAATGTCCGCGTCCGGATTCGTCTCCTTAAGCGCTATAGCATCCATCACCGCGTGATTGCAGCATACCCTGCTGCACCACGGTCTTTCATCACAACGCGAGCCCACGCACTGGATGAACACCGTGGTCCGGGCATGCACGACCGCAGGATCTGAAGCATGTAGAGCCGCGCTCATCTCAAGCTGAGTTCTGATCCTGGAATCGGTGCCGTATCCGTAAATGTCTGGCTTCCATTCGGTCGCTCCCGTAGCAATAACTACGACACCGTGATCGATTTCCAGGGGCTCGGAGCCATTGGTTGCAACGAATGAGGTGAAGTTGCCTACAAACCCATGCGAGTCCATTACTCGCGTGTTGAGGTGGAGCCGTATCCTCGGATGGCTTGAAACCTTCGCGGTCAGCTCATCCAGAAATGGTTTAACCTCTTCGCCTTTCATGGTCCTGTGGATACGCAACGCGTTCCCTCCGAGCTGTGCCGCCGCTTCGACTAGATCCACGCCGAAGCCTTGCTCGGCTATGTTCAGTGCGGCCACCATGCCGGCCACGCCTCCCCCGATCACCAGCGCGGATTGAGTAACCGGCAATTGCTGGTCTTGGAGGGGCTCAAGTCCCTTTGCACGAGCCACAGCCATGGTGATGAGGTCCACCGCCTTGTCTGTCGCGGGGTCTTCGGCCTGCACCGCTCCATCACCATCGTGGTGCATGTGGACCCAGGCACACTGCTCTCGGATGTTGGCCATTTCTACGAGGTACTTGTTCAGACCAGCTTCTCGGGCTGTCTCCTGAAACAGGGCCAGATGGGTGCGAGGAGTGCACGAGGCAACCACCACGCGGTTGATGTCGTTGTCCTCGATGACTTGCTTGATCTTGATCTGCGTGTCCTGAGAACAAGTGAACAGGTTTTCCCCCGCGTATACAACTCCCGGCAGGGATTCTACTCGACGCACTACTTCGGGCACGTTCACGTTTGCAGCGATATTGACTCCGCACCGGCAGACAAACACCCCGATTCGAGGCTCTT
>CAYZET010000106.1:0-9720 GCA_964477215.1 uncultured Syntrophaceae bacterium
TATGGCGAGCATTTGCTGTTCGCCCCCCGACAGCTTCGATCCCCCGTGATGGCCTCTTAGCTTCAGTACAGGAAAGTGCTGGTAGATCTTGTCGATATCCCACAACGCTTTCTGCCCCTTGGAAAGGGGAAGCGTCAAGTTCTCGTACACGGACAGGCTGGGAAAGATGGCGCGCTCTTCCGGCACGTACCCGACCCCCAGGTTGGCTATCTGATGGGGTCTCAGTCTCGTGATGTTTGCGTCTCCCAACTTGACGATCCCTCGGGCCGCGGGGAGCAGACCCATAATGGTTCGAAGCATGGTGGTCTTGCCCGCTCCGTTCCTTCCCAGCAGCGTGGCTACTCGTCCTGTCCCCAACGAAAATGTCATTCCCTTGAGTATGTGACTGTCGCCGTAATAGGCATGCACATCGTCAACGGACAGCACGTCAATATCCTCCCAAATAGGCTTCCTGAACATCCGCATTCGCCTGTATTTCCGCCGACGATCCCGCGGCGAGCAACAACCCCTGGTACAGCACTGCGATTCGATCTGAAATTGCGAGCACCACGTCGACATTGTGCTCTATCAGAACTACGGGAATTTCAGTCGATATCTTCCTGACGAGCTGCAATATGTTCTCCGTATCTTCTCCACTCATTCCTGAGGTCGGTTCATCCAAGAGGAGAATCCGGGGATTGGTCGCCAGGGAGATCCCGATGTCCAGACATCGCTGCAGGCCGTAGGGCAGGTTCTTCGCTGGCGCATCTGCCCACTGCTCCAGGCCGACGTCCTGAAGGATTCGCTTCGCTGACGCCGCGATTCCTGGCAGTCGATTGCTGGAAACGAGAAAGTTGTAGCGGGCGCTCACGCGGGATTGAGCCGCGACACGGATGTTTTCGTATACGGACAGCGCAGGGAATATGCTTGTTATCTGAAACGATCTCCCGATCCCCAACTGGGAGACCTCGTAAGGAGCCAGCCCGGTTATGTCGCTTCCACGATAGAAGATCTTCCCCTCGTCAGGAGTCAGGAAGCCACTCAGCAAGTTGAAAAAGGTAGTCTTTCCGGCTCCATTAGGTCCTATGATGGAGTGCACCCCTTCGCCGATCCGCAAGCTGACGTTGCTCACAGCGGTAAGCGAACCGAAATGCTTCGTAAGATTAACAACTTCCAGGACTGTATCTGGAGAGGGATGCGTCATTGGTATTCCATGCTGAGATTAGATCCCCGACAATCGCCGCAGATACTATCGGGAGAGCAAGTCTCGCAAATGCCGCTCTGTCACCCAGCTTTGGCTCCACAAAGGCGCTCTTTCAGTAAAACCAAGCGGGGCATGCGAGAGCACGCTCCGGTCCAGGCCGGTCTCAGAAATCACGTTCTGGCTGCCAGGCCTTGAAAATAAACCAGCGATTCGGGATTCATCATCGAGTCCGGGTTTACGGCCTTTTCAACCGGAACGCCTGATAAGATCTTCTTCACTGGTACTTCGAGCTTCTTTCCATTCAAGGTTCGTGGAATGGACCGAACTTCATGGATTTCATCCGGAACGTGTCTCGGAGACAACGACTTGCGGATGGCAGTCTTGATCTTGTCTTTGAGTGCCTCGTCAAGCCCAAGAGGCTCCTTGAGCACGACAAAGAGGGGCATGTTGTACCGCCCCGAAGAATCCTCATATCCCACAATAAGGCTATCGCCTACCTCCGGCAGTTCCTCCACGACACCGTAGATCTCGCTGCTTCCCATTCGTACGCCCATGCGTTTCAGGGTGGAATCGGACCGGCCGGTGATCACGGCTGATCCGTACGAGGTGATCTTCACCCAGTCTCCGTGACGCCATACCCCCGGAAACATCTCGAAATAGCTTTCTCTGTACCGTCTGTCGTCCGGGTCATTCCACAGATACAGCGGCATGGAGGGCATGGGCTCCGTTATGACGAGCTCGCCCACCTCGTCTCGCACGGGATTTCCCGACTCGTCGTACGCGTCGGCCTTCACGCCGAGGCACCGGCACTGGAGCTCGCCAGCTCTTACCGGCAGCAAGGGACACGACCCGAGAAAGGCGGAGCACGGGTCGGTTCCCCCGCTGACCGATGCTAGCAGCAGATCGCTTTTCACACTCTCGTACACCCACTTAAAGCCCGCTGGAGAGAGAGGTGACCCTGTGGAGCCGACGGTACGCAGAGTGGACAGATCGTGGAATGCCCTTGGCTTCAGACCCTCAGTCATGCAAGCGGTGATATATGCCGCGCTGGTTCCGAAATTTGTCATACGGGCTTCTTCCGCGAGCTTCCAGAGCACATCCATGTCGGGGAATCCGGGGCTGCCGTCGAAAAGCACTGGAGTTGCGCCCAGAAGAAGACTCCCCTGAAGGATATTCCACATCACCCAGCCGGTGGTGCTGAACCAAAAAAACACGTCGCCGGGCTTTACGTCCACGTGCAATCCGGTGAATTTCCAGAATTCGATCAAGATTCCGCCCTGGCTGTGAACCAAAGGCTTTGGCAAGCCGGTAGTCCCTGAAGAATACACCACCCACATGGGATGATTGAACTCTACCTGGTCGAAAGTGAGGGGTCCGTTTACGGTGAGCAACGAGTCCCATTTCACTGGATTGTGCAGGCCCGAGGAATCCTCACCCGGGTACAGGTACGGCACGAGCACCGTCCGCTCCACTGTAGGAAGGGACTCCTGCAGCAGGGCAATCGTCGGTCTGCAATCGAACTTCTTCCCGCCGTACTGGTATCCGTCGACCGCGAAGAGCACCTTCGGCTCAATTTGGCGGAACCTGTCAGTGATACTGCGATGACCGAAGTCCGGTGAGCAACTGGACCAGACGGCTCCTATGGCTGCACAAGCGAGAAAAGCTATTACAGTTTCCGGAATGTTCGGCATGTATGCAACTACCCGGTCCCCTGCGACCACCCCCATGTCCCGCAGTGCGGTAGATACGGATGCGACCTTTTGGGACAACTCGTCCCACGACATCTCGGTCAAGGGACGAATCTCCGACTGGTATTTCAGTGCAGGGGTTTTGAGGGATGCCCATCTGAACACATGCTCGGCATAATTCAACCTTGCTCCAGGAAACCACCTCACACCAGGCATGTTGCGGTGATTCAGGACCTTCTCGTACGGGTGAGAAACTTTGACCTTGTAGAAGCTCCAAAGCGAGGCCCAGAATTCCTCAATCTCGGTGACGGACCACTGCCACAGCTCTTCATAGTCTCTGAAATCACAGCCTTTTTCTTTTCGCAGCCACTCCAGGTACTTGGTTATGTTCGCCTGGCGCTTCCATTCCTCGGACGGTTCCCACAGCAGCGTTCCTTCTGTCACCGCATTGTTGGCCATACCTGCACCTCTTCCTGCTGATCCGCCGCGGATACGTGCTCGATGAGTGCGTCCCACAATCTTCACGGCATCGTGAACAGAGCCATGCGCATCGGAAACGGTCCTCGCCCTCAGTCCGTCCGGTGGCTACCGATGTGCTGAATGTTTGCGCGAGTCTTTGCCTGGGGCCTGCGACGTCCCTGAAACCCCCGCAGATTACCGATCACACGGTACATAGACCATTCGACAGACTCTATGTGTTGGAGCGCAATATTGTCAAACTGTTTTTGCCGGAAAGGGGCCGAAATCGTAGGGATCTCGACTTTGCTTGTAGTGATCCTCTACGAATTCCGGCCATAGTTGCACGTGTTATTGAGATCTTGCAAACCTCTTCTAGAAGTTTACCTTGTCCTTGCCCTTCAGTCCGAGCATTTGCCTTGTCTCGTCCGGGGTAGCTGGCTCATACCCGAGCTCTCTGGCGATCCTCACCATCTTCTCCACGAGCTCGGCATTGGACTTGGCCATAACGCCCTTTTCGAGCCAGAGGTTGTCCTCAAGGCCGACCCTCGCTCCGCCGCCAAGGAGCACAGAAACGGTGCACATTGCTATCTCGTTTCGTCCCGCCGCTATGGTAGAGAAGATAAGGTCTTTTCCGAACAGGTCGGACGCTGTTCGATGCATGTGCGACAGGTGAGGGATAGTGGCTGCGATTCCACCGAGAATTCCCATCACGAACTGAATGTACACCGGGGTTTTCAGTTGGCCTATGGAGTAGTAATAGTGTGCATTGTGGAGATGCCCCAAATCGTATGCCTCGAGCTCCGGCTTCGTGCCGGCCTCCTCGAACACCGTGAATATCCGTTCCAGGTCTCGGAAGGTATTTCGGAAAATGAACTCTTTTGTGAATTCCAGGTACTGCGGCTCCCAAGGATACTTCCACTCCTTGTATCTTCCCATGGTATGGAAAAGACCAAAGTTCATGGATCCAAGGTTGAGCGACGCCAACTCGGGTTTGAAACGGGGTATCGCGGCGATCCTCTCATCTACGGTCATATTCATCCCGCCACCGGTAGTGATACAGATCACGCCGTCGGACTTGGCGTTAATCTCGGAAACGATCTCGCCCATTATGTCGAGATTGGGAGTCGGAATCCCGGTTTCCGGATCTCTTCCATGCACGTGAACCGTGGAGGCTCCTGCAGAAATGGCGTCAATAGCCTGTTGCGCTACATCCTTGGGCTTGATAGGCAGGTATGGGGCCATGGTAGGCGTATGGATTGCGCCCGTCACGGCACAATTGAGTATGAACTTGGGCATCAGTTGTCCTCCTATGGAAAATAAGCGCCAAGATTTTCGGGCGCTTGCACTTCATTACCCTGCTTCCTCAGGAAGCAACCGTGCCGAGCGGACCAGTTGCTCGAGCGGAAGCCGTGTGCATGAGTTATCTATGGCGTCTCCAGGTGAGAGAGACCGGTGCCCCCATGTCACCCTTGGCTGGGCGCAAAGTGTCTTATGTCGAGGATATGCCCCAGTTTCTCTTCTTCCCAGACTGCCTTCACTTTCATGCCATTTCGCACCGTGGCCTTTACGATCGCCAGGTCGTCCAACGGAACGCCTCCGATGAGGTGGAGAAAGTTTGTGTCAGTTCCCTCCAGGCGGACAAGCCCGCTCATGTACGGCGGCTCGATGGGCATGCCGAAGTACCGGTAGTGGACCAGGACCCAGGCCTCGATAGTCCCTTCCTGCGAGACCTCGACCCACTCGTCAGTATCGACGAAGCAACGCGGGCAAAATGTGCGGGCTGGTACGAGTACGCGACCCCATTTGCTACACCTCGACCCGTAAATTTTCTCTTCTTTCAAGTCCTCGAAAAAGCGCGTCCATGTTGCTCCGCATGCCAGCCGGTACGGCAAGCGCACTTCAGTCTCAATCGTTCGGTATTCTCTCAGAATGGTCATAATCTACTCCTGTAGGCCGAACCTGTCCAGTCGCATGACGGGAGGCCGGAGAGAGGACAGCATGATTGTCCAAAGCGACATTTCCGTATCACAGCTCCGAGCCGAGGATAATAATGCCGTTGAACTGGTCTATACCACCCTTCCCCCAGACGGGCTTTGATTTCGACCGGTTCACCCACTCCTCCGACGCGACTTCGTCCCTTTGAGGAGCTGGAACCTTCGTCCCTACCATTCCGATCCGGAGGTACTCGAGGAGCTCAAGACCCTCATATTGTGCAACCTCAAGGCGAGAGAAGTTGGAAAAACGTAACGAACGTCATGGACTAAATCATGTTTAGTACACCGATTCACGATAGATACTTCGAGGACTACGCTCCCTGGGCTTTCCATGAATGCGGAAGCATCCTTGTCGAGGAATCCGAGGTGCTGGCCTTCGGCCGAAGATTCGACCCCCAGCCGTTTCATGTACGTTTCCTCGCTGAAACAATTCCCTTCATCCGGTTTCCGGCACTCGAAGAGCCAAGTCGCCGCCGGCGGCCCGCTTCTCGGCCAGCTCGCTGTTCATGGGGTGTGTGGTTCCCTCTCTGCTAGTCAGTCGAACTATCCTTCCGCCGTCCAGGGTCACGATCCTGTCCGCACATCGGCCCGCAGAGAGACGATGAGAAATGAACACGATGGTCATTCTTCCCCGAAGTCCCTCCAGAGCTTCCACAATGCGTTTCTCATTCTCGAGATCCAACTGGCTCGTTGCCTCGTCGAGGATCAACAGGGTGGGCCTTCGCAAGAGAGCGCGGGCAAGGGCCAACCGCTGGCGTTCTCCACCCGAAAGCCTGACTCCGCGCTCCCCCACGACCGTGTCGAGCCCCTGTGGAAGTCTTGGGATGAAATCGACGGCGGCTGCGAGGTTCAGAGCTTCCCATAGATCTTCCTCGGTGGCATCTGGCCGCGACCACAGCAGGTTCGCCCGTACGGTGTCGTGAAAGAGGATGCTTTCCTGGGGCACGTACGCTATCGACCTTCTCCAGGCATGCACGAGATGGCCTTCCAGGGGGTGACCGTCTACCAGGATCTGTCCTCGGTCCGGTCGTATTAGGCCGATCATCAGGTCTGCAAGCGTGCTCTTTCCACTGCCCGAAGGTCCAAGGATAAGCGTAGTCTGCAACGCGGGGAAAAAGACCTCCACATGATCGAGGATCGAGCGGTGCTCGGTCTTTTCGTATCGAAATGAAACTCCGCGTAGCTCCACGCCGCCATTCAACGTCACCGGACGCGAGGATGCCGGATGTGGAGGCTCCTGTACCGCCCGAAAACTGTCCAACATATCAACCACCGCCTCATAGGCCGGCAACATGGTGAGGATATTCTGCCATGTGCGTTGCATCCACGAGAACTGAGGGACGATGCGTGCAAAGAGGTACACCATGATGAGGAGCGGCGCGGCTTCCATGTTCAGCAACTCGCGAGCGACATAGAAGAATGTGCCAAGCAGCACCACGCCCCCGATTTCGTGATACATTTGCGTGGAGGAGAGTACCCCGGCAAACCTGTTCGCCTGGCCCTCCAGCCCTGCACTGAGATGGTGAAAGCTGCTAATGTGACGGTCTTCGGCTCCGAAGCTCTTGGCTAGCTTCATCCCCCCGAGGTACTCGGCCAGCTCGCTGTACAGCCCATTCATGGTCCGCCTCCACTCTTCGCCGAGACGATATGACTTCCCGTTAAGCGGCCGCATCACGAGGAGTAGTATGACGGAGCTGCCCAGAGCTATGCACGTCATGGGAACCGATAAAGCTAGCGCCACCCCGATATGGACAACGATGACGATAACGGTGCTAACGAGCAGAAACATGCCGAAGGTTCCATTGTCCACGGAGCTGAGATTGGCGGTCATCGTTTGGTTTATGTCGGAAGATTTCACTCGTGTAAAATGAAGCCATTCCGCCCGAGTCATAGACTGCGAGAGCTCGTCTCTCAATTGACGGGTGAACGCATGTGACACCCTCGCGTTGACCATGGTGGACCACCGACTGATGCACGCGTACAGGGACACTATTGCGACCCAGGCGATCAAGACCCCGGTCAGGCTCATGGGTAGGCCGAGCCCGTTCCAGATTTGCCCCACAATAAGAACCAGCCCTGAAGGAGCTGAGTCCGTCAGCCCGAGAAGTTGCAAGAAGGGGATGAGCATGAGGATGCCCACCCCCTCGGTCAGTCCGACGACCACCAACAGGCCGATTGCCAAGAAGGATCGAGCCCCTGCAGATCGAAAGAATGCCTTGAGGTACTGACGAATGCCATGCCGGTTGAGAGCTGCTACGTTTTTCACTTTCGATCCCCCGTGTTGACGCGTGCGAGTGAGGTGCGTCGGAACGAATGCGAGCCGCACGGCTCGGTTTATGATACGTATCAAAGTAATGATACGTCCAATTATATAAAATGCTCCTATTCCTACAATCTGTCCTCGATGGCGGCCCAGAAATCCTTCACCGCGTCTAGCCATCCGGTGAGCCACTGTATCGCGAATTCGTTGAGCTGGTCTTCGTCAGATTCCGGATTCGTCAGGTCGTCCGCTTCCAGCGCGTCAATGAAGTAATGCCCCAGGATGTCGTCGTGGAGCGGGATTGTGGGGTCGTACACTCCGTCCCGATCCGTGGGGACGAACCGGCGGGCATATTCCAGGTCTGGATACGATGCTGCCTTGGCCCAACGGAGGCCGGCTTCTCTCCCCTTGACGAGATAGTCGCCCTGCAGCCGAGCCTTCTCTCTTCTGAGCCGTTGGATAATCTGCTCCATCTCTTCATCTCCTTCCAATCTTGCTTCAAACTCTTCCTGCTTCTTGATCCGTCCGGAGACCGCCTCCTGAAAGATGGCCGAAAGGCTCCCCAAGAGGTGGCGTCGCTCTTCGATCTTTTCTGCGAGATCGTCCGGCACTGAAAGGTTGAACTTCCTGACCATGGCGCCTCCTTCTTCATTGGGCGTATAATATCAATATATGCCCCCTGGAAAAATCGTCAACCCCCAAAAATCGAGGCGCCCCAAGTTCGTCAAATTTCAGCCTGTGGCCTGACAAGAAACGCCTGCAAAACCTCCGGCACAACCATCTCCGCTGAGGAAAAGACACGCTGGTACACACATTCCCTTCTCCCCAGGTGTCGAATGGAGTACGGAGGTGGCGCCATGAAAACTTTTCGCTTTGTCACAACGAGACATCATGACGTGCATGCCGAAAGCGTTGAGGATGCCATCAAGGCCTTCAAAGAAATGAAGGAGAAAGGAATTCTGTCGGAGCTAGACAAGGTCAACAGGATCGAAGTCCAAGACGAGGAAGGAAACTACATTCCTGTGGATCGGCCGTTGCGAGCAGGGGATTTGGATTCGCCGCGGCAGGAGTGGATGCACTGAGTGAGGCACACTACGATCCTATGGAACACCGCATCGCTCGTCTCTGAAGAGGTTTCGCGGCAGGGGCGGGATGCTACCCAGCCCGTGCCGCGGCACAGTCCCGCGAAAGCATGGGGACAGTTTTCAAAAAACTGCCTTCACGTCTGCGCAGGAATGAAGAAGGTATCCGCGGGCAGCCTTTTGTGTTTCACGGACTCGTTACGGCTTTATTTTTTCAGCCATGGCCTGAAGAGTCTTGGCCAGGAACGATCTGGCCTCGTGGGAAGATTTTGTTGCACTTTCCTCGAGGAATCGGGCCATTTCTTTGATCTTGCCACCGGCCTCTTCGGTGAGGGGGCCCAACGCCTTTTCCAAGGCTTCCCTTCTCTTCTGAGCTTGTTCCAACGTCTCGTTGAAGATAGATTTCAGTGCTTCCGTGACGTCGAACTTGTCGCGCGCCGGTTTCCAGTCGGAAATGGGCCCAAATTTCCGCTTGAGGAGCTCCGATCTGAATTTGTCATCTTTCATTGTCTCGCCCTCCTGGTGATTAGGACCAGCTCTGGTCTCAATGGTTTCCGGCGGATGCTCGCCGGTAGCAGGAAAGTATTTCCATCTCGTTGCCGTGACTGCCTTCCGGTCGGTGGTGAAAGGATCGCCCCGGCATGAAATCCTCACGGTACACATAATCAATTGGGGTGGGTTGTCACAATTGTCAATCCTGGGCGGATGGCTCCGTGTGTGGTCGGTCCCTCTCGGGCTGTATCGCCAAACCCGATGCTGAGGACAGGTGGTTACAAGAGGGGTGATTCGATCGGGATGGACCCGTCACATATTGTGAAGGTTTTTTCCGCGGTCGGCGAGCCAATTCCTTGACAGAGCGGTTGATGGGTGGCAGGGTGACCGAGGTCGGTCCGCCTTCGCCGATGAGAGCCGGGTGCTGAACGGCAAAGAGGGCACCAATCTCAGCTCGGTGCGAACATCACATGTTCATCAAAGACCTATTTGACGAAATGATACGGAGAATGGAATGGGCCAGGGACCGCAAGCTCATGCCCGAAGTGTCCCTCGGCCCTCT
>CAYZET010000106.1:9730-13674 GCA_964477215.1 uncultured Syntrophaceae bacterium
GGACGAGTCTCTGAGATACGTCGTGAAGATCAACGGGATTGAAGACAGAGGCGTTTTGGTGACCTCATTCTTTCCAGACGGGGAGCCGCATCACTGCATCGGCATATCGGGGATTAATCCGCGAGAGGCTGCTGCACTTGTCGATGCCGCCGCTTTAATTGCCTATGGGAAGCTGCTGATTTCCGGCACAGAAGGGCAGTCGTAGGAAGCCGTAATCGGTGCGCCTAGACGTGGTGCTCCATTTCACACCAGACGTGCCGTCAAGAACCGTCCTTACCTGAAAGTCCCCTAATTACCGGCGAGTCGCCAGGGCTACGAAGACAGGAGTAGAGTGGCCCGTGGCCGCCATCGACGGCTGCCGCGAGTCGCGGGATTTTCAACCCCTGGGAGGGACTGAAAAGCTTTCACGGAGAAGAATCCCCGTCGGAATGTTTACCGTCGATTACGCGGGTACGTATCGCAGAGAGTAGATAACCCTCTTCATCGTCTTTGATCAGTTCCACCCGGAAGCCTGCCGCTTCAAAAATCCGTCTCATTTCCGGTTCGGAAGGGATCAGATCGTTCAGTACCGACGCATGCGCCTTGCGGTGCATGTCGTTGATTTCCGCTGCATTCATGAAGTGAAAGACGATGAAGCCCCCCCCCATCTTGAGAGCGGATGCCAGGTGTGCCACGGCTGCGGGCTTGTTGTCAAAATGGGGGAACACGTTGTGGCACACCGCAACATCATAGCTCTGCGAATGGAAAGAGCATCCTTCGATTGCAGCACATTCAATGCGAACATTGCGACACGTGCCGACGCGCTGCCGGGCTGCCTCGACCATTTTCGGGCTTATGTCCAAGGCATGGACGAACCCCTCGGGCCCCACCAAGTCAGCTAAGATAGCAGTGAGGCGACCTGTGCCGCAGCCGGGCTCGATCACGCGCATACCTTTTCGAATTCGGGCCTGCCTCAGCATTCGATCGATTTTTGTCCTCTCCACAGGACCGAATTCTGAGGCAGCCCAGGGCTCTGCAACTTGCGAATTGAAGAAATCCGCCTTCGCCTCGTTCATCCCTCTCCTCTCTTGATGATACCGTACGTTGGTGAACAGGGCTGCCAACAGTCCCTGTCAGAAATCCACTTTCAGCGTAACCTCCCCTCCAATCACCGGATCGATCTCTCGGTCGGGCCTGGTTCCGAACGGATAGAACGGCGTCGCATCCGTCTGATCGTCCCATCCGGGGACACTTCTGTCTATGCACGCGTAGTTGAACCATTTCCCGGGCTTCCAATAGGACAATACCCCGCCTAGGGTATAACGCTCGAGGAGCTTCCAATTGAATCCAGTCGTGATTTCCCAGCCAAGGGCAGTGTCGGGGATGTTGGGTGCCCCGGCATATTGCCGGTACGTCAATACAGGTGTCCATACAATGCTGTCAACTATGGCAGTGCCAGCCTGATTCAGTGATCTGGTTACTGTAGCTGTTTGATTCGGTCTCAGGTATCCCCAAGGATAGCCGTGTGAGCTTCGCTCAGCCCATAAAAAGCTTCCAAACACCTGCAGGTTGGCAGCGACCGCGTAATCGACCCGGGACGCGACGACCCACGCTGCGTTGATATATCCATACTGATTGATATTGAAAGCGTTCACTCCCGAACCGTACGCGTAGCCCAGGAGATAGCTATAAGGTTTGAACACGTCGTAAGCTCCCTGGCCAGGGCCATTGGTGTATGGTTGTTTATTGATGATGGCTCCGGCCCGTCTGTCGGGACCAGGCATGAACGCATAGAGGAAGCTGATCTTGCTTGGGCCGGCGAGGAGACCTGTCTCGACCATGTACCGCCACGATTCTCTATACCTGGGGCCGGGGAGCGCAGCCGAAAGGGTGTTAACCGTCTCGAGATAATAGGCCAGCTCTGTGTTGAAGAAGAATCTTCCGTCGAAATATTTCAGATAAAATACTCCCATGTCCAGGACAACGTCATAGGGATTGAACGCGGGACGAGTTCCGGGAAGTACGCCGCCCGCAACTGTCGATGTAATACCCTGAGACTCTCTTCCTGCGTGCCAGCGCATGGGGGCCCAGTTAACACCTGCATCGATGGGGCCGTTCTGGTAAGTCACGAAAAAGCGCATGCTCAAGCGGCGCAGGTTATTCTTGTCGAGGATGTTAAAGAAATTGTATTTGGTGTTGAGTTCCGTGTCCGACTGGAGCAGCCATTGAGGCCGGAACATCCAACTTATTCGAAACGGGCCATAGGGTAATATCCATCCCACCCCGTCGGTGGTATTGTTGCTCGCGCCATTGAACTGGAGGCCTGTGCCAAACATCTCCGGTCTCTTGCCGACCACAAACTGACCCCAGGGAGTCTGCGCCACCACCCACCACTGTGTCCACTGGCCGTCAGAAGCGGCGATGTTCGTTCCTGGCCGGGTGTTAGTAAGGTAGTCGGAATTATTCGGGTTCCCATATTCTCCCAGCCTGTACTTCCCCCTAAACCGTATTGCCTGGTTTATCCGGAATTCCGGTAATAGCTCGAGACTCTGTCCGTGCTTCACGGCATCTGACCCGGCAGCGAAATCGTTACCCTGTCGTCCAATCTGTCGCCCAACCCAGCCGTTGAGCCGGGCGTAATCCCCTGGGGCGAGGCCCCCAACCCCCAAGCTATTGTCCACGTTGAACGGTCCAAAGAATCCTCTGTCCCCTTGCTGCATATAGAACTCGTAGTCGGAGTTGAAAGCGCCCTCCAGACCGAATTCCCACGCGTGGCCGGGGGAGCTCAGAAAGGAGCTGATGATGAGACAGGCCCAGACTGCCACGTTACGACGCCAACGCATGCAGTTACCCTCCACTGTGCCCATGGGCTCTCCTCGCATAGGACCGGAATCCCACGGACTCCCAGAATCGCTAGCAAGGATCCCCCAATCGGAGCACGACATTTTAGATCATGGCATATGATGCTATGATGCTACGATACGTGGCACAAAGAGATTGTCAAGTTCTTTTTCGTACTATTGGGTCGGAAGGATCTACGGTATTGGCAAGAGAAAAGATCGCTAAAGTACTAATGTTGTGAGTACATTACACCAAAGAGAGCCAGCCTGCCGGCCCCCCACGGCATACGACCGCTAGAGAGAACAAGGGGCCCCCTCACTCACCGGGAAGAACCACGGTCTTGCCCAACGGGCCGAATTCCTTTTCCATCTCTTGATAGACAGGTTTTCCCAAGAGCCCGGCGTAGATCTGGTCGGACTTAATTCTGAGATCCACATCGGCGAATCTCTCCGCAAAGAGTATTTTCCCTACAGCATACGAATCCACCAGAGCGGTGCAAATGTTTGTCACATAAGCGATGAACGGGTAAACCAAATGGACTCTTCCGTTTCGGAAAGCTTTTAAGGACCGGTAGAATTCCGCACGCTTGGCGATATCCTGTTCCACGACGCTCATGCCCCCTGCATCAAGAAAGATGACATCCGGATCCCATTGAAGAATCTTCTCCTTGTCCACAAAGATGTGACCTTCTTGAGCCACTTGCTTTGCGAGGTTTCTAGCGCCAACCCACTCCATGGGCGCGTAACTCGCGTCCGTGCTCTCAATTCCTTGGAGTCCTTTGTAGAGAACCGCGCCGGCATAGGCTGCGGGCTTGGCTCCTTCTTCAATATCCTGTGTTCTTGACCTTAAGTCCTTTCTGAAACCCTCGATAAGCTGGACAACTTCGTTTGCTCTCTTTTCGGCCTTCAGGATTCGACCCGCGAGACGAATGGAATCGTAAACCTTCTCATCGAAGGTGGCGAATTTCCCATGGGTTAGAATGACAACGGGAATGCCGACCTTGCTTTGCAAGGCGTCTGCTCGCGAGGCCTCCATGTAAGAGATGAAGATCACCTGGGGCTTGACTTCAAGCACCTTTTCCAAGTCCGGTTCCTTGTTGATGTGGCCGGGACCCCCGGGAGAGA
>CAYZET010000107.1:0-1829 GCA_964477215.1 uncultured Syntrophaceae bacterium
CAATCTGGATGACCGCTGTCGCCCCACTGCAATACCCTTCCTGCGATCTTCTCTTCAAATCCGGATGCGGCTTGCAGTTCTTCGAGCAAAGCCTCAAAAGGATTTGCCATGTTGCCTGTTGACAAGTCCTGGCCCGGTCACTATACCTACCGCTCGGTATACAGTGTCTGGCCCCCACTGAGAAAAGGAAGAGAAGAGATCCATGTCCATGATTCAGGCTGAAGGATTGCTCGGAGGGACGCTGGCGGAGCGCTGGGGCGCCGACAGCCCTCTCGCCTGCTTTGCCGATCCGGAACAGAAAAACCGCGAGCGGATCTTTCTTGCCGCTGCGGGGCTCTTTGCAGGCAAAGGCTATGCTGCGACCCCTGTTCGAGAGATCGTCGATGCTGCGGGTGTCACCAAACCTACCCTCTACTACTATTTCAAAAACAAAGAAGACCTCTACATTCAGCTCATTGATCTGGCCATGACCACCTTTTCCTGGCTGCTGGATCACTCGGCCAGCCGGGTAGGCGACATGCGGGAGCGTCTGACGGGGCTCTTCAGCGACCTCTACCTGCTTTTCCGGGAGCATGTGGATTTGCTTCGTCTCGTGAACTCCATGATCTACGGCCCCCGGGGCGCCGCCCCCGTCTACGACTTCACGGCACAGTCTCTCCACCTGGATGGAGTTCTGCTGGACATGCTGGAGCAGGGGGTCCGGGAGGGCGAATTGGCCGCTGAAGCCGTGGACGATGTGATGGTCCTCCTCATGGGCATCCTGCGCTATATGGAGGAGTTTCTGGTCCTCGAGCCGGATCGCGTCTCTTTCACGGCCAAGGACATCCGACGCATTCTGGGCAGGATCTTTGACGGCACTCGGGCTGGAGCCACCGCCGTTCCCGATCTTGGGGCTCCCGCCCCTACGGGTATCCGAAACCCGCTTGATCTTCGATCGTGCTGCAGCAACCGTCGACCAAAAGACTGATCCCGAAACCGATCTCACCCAACCTCGTTCATGCTGGCCTCGAGGAGGAGCAATCATGAAAAGAACTCTAATGCTGGGGACGGCGCTCATCTTCGTAGCCGTGGGCATCACCCTGGTGACGAGACATCGCCAGGAGAAGACGGTCCAGGCTACTACGCAGCCCCAGATCGTTGCCGTGGACGTCGCCATGCCTGTTCGAGCGGCTGTGAAACGGACCATTGAAGTGTACGGAAGCCTTTCGCCCAAGACCGCAACGACGGTCAAGAGCGAGCTTGTGGGGAAGGTTTCCCGCATGCACGTGAAAGAATGGGACCCGGTCAAGCCCGGACAGTTGCTCCTCGAGATGGACCCGACGGACTTCCAGCTCGAGGTGAACCGAAACCTCTCCGGACTCAAGATGGCCAAAGCCCAGCTGCTCCAGGCCCAGGTAGACCTCAATCGTGCCCGGCGCGAATGGGACCGGTCCCAGAAGCTCAAAGCGGGGGGGCTCATCACCGGCCAGGAGTTGGATGAGCGAAGGACGGCTCTCGAGTCCTCCGAAGCGCGTGTTTCCCTCGCGAACGCCCAAGTGAGCCAGGCTGAAGCGCAGTTGGCCGAGTCCCGGCGCCATCTCACCAAGACATCCATCGTGGCCCCCATCGAAGGGATCGTCTCCGAACGCAAGGTCGATGTCGGGGACTTCCTGGACAAGGGCACCCTGCTCTTCACGCTGGTGGACAACCGCATCCTGGACTTGACGGCCAACGTCCCGGCCATAGACCTTCCCCTCGTGGCCGAAGGCCAGACTCTCACGTTCCTCGTGGACGGAATTCCTGACCGCACCTTCACCGGCTGTGTGAAGCGCATCAATCCCACAGTCAAT
>CAYZET010000107.1:1839-13589 GCA_964477215.1 uncultured Syntrophaceae bacterium
CCGGCCGGATTCTGGCCGAGGTTCCCAACGCGGAGGGCGTACTGCGAGGCGGTCTCTACGCCCGGGGCCGGGTGCTGGTCGAGGAGAAGCCCGATGTGCTCGTCATCGACAAGGCGGCGCTCTCCAACTGGAATCTGGATCACGGCACGGCTACGGTCCTGGTCGTGGGCTCTGAAGGAATGGTCCACGCTCGGCGCGTCCGCACGGGCATCGGGCTCGACGATGCCGTGGAGGTAGTCGAAGGCCTCACAGAAACCGAGCGGGTGATCGTCCGCGGCGGCTTCAACGTTCGCGAGGGAGATCGGGTGCTCGTCACCGGGGGCGACAACGGTGGGTCCGGAATGGTCGGCGGCGCATCGCTCGGGAAGGCCCCGACAGATGGAGGAGAGAGCTGAATGTTCCTTTCGGAGATTTCCATCAGGCGTCCGGTTTTCGCTTCCGTGATGATGCTCACCCTGGTGATCCTGGGCATCTTCTCCTACCGGCACCTCAACATCGACATGTACCCCGACGTGGAGATGCCCGTTCTCACCATCTCCACCCTCTATAAGGGAGCTCCCCCCGAGTCGGTCGAGCGGGAGGTAACCCGAAAGATCGAAGAGGCTGTCAATCCCATCCAGGGAGTGAAGCACATCTCGTCCAAATCGCAGGAGGGGCTTTCGAGCATCGTTGTGCAGTTCACCCTTGAGACGCGCATCAACGACGCGACCCAGGAGGCCCGGGCCAAGGTGAACGCCATCCGCGGCGATCTCCCCAAAGAGATCGAAGAGCCGGTGATCCAGAAGCTGGATTTCTCGGCGGCCCCCGTCATCTCCATCTCGGTGCAGTCCGACACCCTGGACACTCGTGAGCTCACGACCCTCGTGGACAAGCGGGTCAAGCGCCGTGTGGAAAACGTCCCGGGCGTGGGCCGGGTGGATCTCGTGGGGGACAGCAAACGGGAGGTCAACGTCTGGCTGGATCCCGGCCGCCTCGAGGCCCTCGGGCTCGGCGTGAACGAAGTGGTCTCGGGCCTTTTCCAGGAAAATGTGAACACGCCCCTCGGCCGGCTCAACCGTGAGGGCTACGAGCTCCCGGTTCGCGTCTCGGGGAAGCCCGAGGAGGTTACGGGCTATCCCGGGATGGTGGTGGCCTGGCGCAATGGACTGCCCATACGCCTCAAGGAGTTTGCGAGGATCCAGGACGGGAGAGAGGAACAGCGGTCCATCGCCCTCGTGAACGGGGTCCCGGCCGTGGCTCTGGACGTTCTCAAGCAGTCCGGGTCCAACACGGTGGCCGTGGCGGACGGAGTCCGAAAGACCGTGGAGTCCCTGCGATCCGAGCTGCCGCCGGAGGTTCGCATCGACATCGTGCGGGACACCTCCAAGTTCATCCGCGAGTCCGTAGAAGACGTCCAGGTGACCCTCCTCCTCGGCGGCCTCCTCACGGTGCTCATCGTCTTCTGCTTCCTGAACTCCTGGCGATCCACGGTCATCACCGGCCTGACGCTTCCCATCAGCGTCATCAGCTCCTTTATCATCATGATGGCACTGGGCTTCACGCTGAACACCATGACCCTCATGGGGCTCTCACTCGCCATCGGGCTCCTCATTGACGACGCCATCGTGGTGCGGGAGAACATCGTCCGCCATCTGCAGCGCGGGAAAGACCACGTGCGCGCTTCGCTCGAGGGCACGGCCGAGATCGGCCTTGCGGTCATGGCTACAACCTTTTCCATCGTGGCGGTCTTCGTGCCGGTTGCTTTCATGAAAGGGATCGTGGGCCGTTTCTTCTACCAGTTCGGGATCACGGTCACCTTCGCCGTCATGGTCTCGCTCTTCGTTTCCTTCACCCTGGATCCCATGCTGTCTTCCCGCTGGGTGGACCCGGACGTGGAGCGCAGCGCAACCCAGGCGAGAAACTGGATCTACCGGATCCTCGACCGCTTCAACCGCCTTTTCGACCGTGTGTCCGAATCCTATCGGCTCGTCATCTCCTGGGCCCTGGATCACCGGAAGACGGTCCTCTTGCTGGGCACGGCCGCTTTCGTCGGGGCGCTTTTCCTCTCCCCGATTCTCGGGAGCTCCTTTTTCCCGGACTACGACCGGGGCGAATTCCAGGTTGGCTTCTCCGCTTCCCCCGACGCAGGGATCGAGGAAAGCCGCGGACGCACCGATGCCATCCTAAGGGTGCTGCATGACCTTCCCGGCGTCGAACTCACCTACGCCACGGTGGGAGCCGGCGAAATGGGGACGGTCCGGGAGGGTGTCATTTACGTCAAGCTCAAAGAGAAGCATGAACGGAGCAACACCCAGGCTCAGCTGGAGGCCATGGCGCGGGACGGCATCTACAGGATCCCCGGCATCATCCCGAGCATCACCATGGCAGGTCGCATGCACGGCGGCGCCCCCATCAACATGAACCTCAAGGGCGACGACCTGGCTGAGCTCAAGCGCGTTTCTGAGCAGCTCAAGCGCGTCATGGCCGAGGTGCCCGGCATTGTCGACGTAACATCCAGCCTGGATCAGGACAAGAGTGAGGTACGGCTCGTCGTGGACCGTGCCCGGGCCGTGAACGTCGGGGTTTCGACAGGGCAGCTCGTGGAGACCCTGGCTCCGCTGGTCGGGGGGAAGGCCGCCACCACATACGAGGACAAGGACGGCGACGCCTACGACGTGCGTGTGAGGCTTCCGGACGCGTACCGTCGCAACCCGGCCCAATTGGCCCGGCTGACCATTCTGTCGCCGAGGCAGGACGGGACCAGGATTCTGGTTCCCCTGGGGGACGTGGTCCAGTTTCGCCTGGATGTTTCACCGGCCCGGATCGAGCGGTTGGACCTGCGCAGGCAGGTCACCCTCTCTGCCAACAACGTCGGCGTGCCCCTGGGGGACGCCATCAACGCCATCAAGGAGCAGGTGAAGGCAGTGCAGCTCCCGCCCGGCTACAGGATTTCCTGGAGCGGCGAAGCTGAGGACATGGCGGAGACCTTTCAGTACATCTTCGAGGCTCTCGCCCTCGCAGTCATCCTCATTTACCTGATCCTGGCAGCCCAGTTCGAGAGCTTTGTCGCCCCACTCTCTATCATGATTTCGCTCCCGCTGTCGCTCGTGGGCGTCGTCGCCCTCCTCTTCCTGACCGGGGACACCCTGAACATCATGTCCATGATCGGGCTCATCATGCTCATGGGGCTTGTCACCAAGAACGCTATCCTGCTCGTGGACTACGCCAAGGTGCTCCAGAGGGCGGGACTCGGACGCAAGGACGCCTTGGTTGAAGCGGGACACACGCGCCTCCGGCCCATCATCATGACCACGATGGCCATGATATTCGGGATGCTGCCCCTGGCCCTGGCCCTCGGGCCGGGAGCCGAAATGCGCGCCCCCATGGCACGCGCCGTGATCGGCGGGCTCATTACCTCGACCCTGCTCACCCTGGTCGTGGTTCCGGTGGTATACACGCTTCTGGAAGACTTGATACTGAAACTGAAAGGACATCGGCGCGCCAGCCCAGACGGCCCCTTGCAGCCCGTCGCCGCAGATCGCCCCTGATCCCCCTCGATCGACAGAGCTTTCCGGTTTCTGCTTTCTAGGTTTGGCTGCCGGGCTTCGAGTTGTCTCAGCATTCTGCACCGGTAATTTCGTGCGCAGGTCATCATTCCCCCTTGGCCCCTCCCTGGACGTGGGTCGTCCATATCGGTCACACATTTACGCCCACGTTTACCAGGGCCTTTGCACAAAACGAAAGATCACATGATGCACCGAACCTTGCTTGCGCTCTTCTGCTCCTTCGCTCTGCTCCTGCTGACCAAACCCGCTGCATGCCTTGCCACTCCCCGGAGCGCGGATGCACTGACAGCCGAAGACTCACTCCAAATATCCCCACCCGCGGAACGCGCAGGGGCCTTGGAGCCCGAGACCCGGAGCTCGAAACCCGAAACTCGAAACCGTACCAATGCCGGCCGCATCATCGATCTCCCGGAGTGCCTGAGCCTCACTCTTGGCTACAGTCGCGACGTGCTCATCGCCGACGAGGCGAGGCATTTTTCCCAGGGGCGTTACGTGGAGGAGCGCGCTGCGGCGCTGCCCCAGCTGCGGGCCGACGCCAACGCCGCACGGGTTTACGACGAGAGCTTCGTTCTCCCCGGCATCGAGGGCCAGCACAATCTCTTCTCCGCGAACCTGAACCTCAGCCAGGCACTCTTCACGTGGGGGCAGATCGGAGCGGCCATTCGAGCCGCACAGCACGACAAGGCGTCCACCGAGCACCAGCTTCAGGAGGCCCGCCAGCTTGCCATGCGCGAGGTTGCAACCGGCTTCTACGACCTGCTGTTGGCCTTCGAACTCGAAAGCGCGGCTCGCGACAACCTTCTCCAGAAGCAGCGCGTCCTGGATGAGGCGCAGCGCAAGCATCAGATGGAAGTTGCCACGGACTACGACGTCCTGGCGGCCAGGGTCGAGGCCACCAACGCCGAGCCGGCCGTCACCCGGGCCGAGAATACCATCCGACTGGCGCGTGACCGGCTGCGCTACTACATGGGTGTGCAGGGGGATTTCGACATCACCGGAAGCCTCTCCTGCCGGCTCATGCCCCCTCTCTCACTGGACGAAGCGCTCGATCGGGCCCAAGCCAGCCGGCCCGACGTCGCCTTCTACGAGAGCCGCGTGGGGGTCTTCCAAGAGCTTATCAAGGTAGCCAGGGGTGGCAACAAGCCACGTCTGGATTTCAAGGGGAACGTAGGGCGCACCGCCATCAAGGAGATCGACCGGGATTACCCCGGAGGGTACTGGGACGCGGGAGTGTACCTCTCTTTTCCATTCTTCGACGGCCTGGCAACCCAGGGTCGCGTCATGCAGGCACAAAGCCGGCTGGTCACCACCGAGCTTGAGATGAAGCGGCTGCTGGACCAGATCGCCCTCGACGCCCGTGATTCCATCAACCAGGTGAACGAGTCGATCCAAATCGTCAAAGGGCTCGAGGCCAGCGTCGCCCAGGCGGAGCGTTTGCTCAAGATGGCCGAATCCGGCTACCAGTACGGGGTCAAAACCAAGCTCGAGGTGGACGATGCCCAGCTCAACTACCTCCAGGCCCGTGTCAACCTCGCCCGCGCCCGCCGCGACTACCTCACGGCCTGGACTCGCCTCCACTGGACCATGGGAGAAGACCTGCAGCAGGTCCTGGCAAACCCCGCATGGGGCAGCTGCACCCCCTGAGAGCCGATCAGAAGGGACACCACTATAAAACCGCATAGTTGCTTGATTCTGGCAAATCGTATTCTCTGCTGAATGCATCGCGCAGAATGTTGACCATCCCTGAGCGAGAGACTTCTACCATCTCGTCATTCACTCCAAGCTCCGGGCAGCAGAACCCTTCGAGGAGCACGCGAAGAGCAGCCATCCAGGGTCGAAGCTATCAACGACTCCGAAGAACAGTCTGAGATGGGGGCACTCCAGCCCGGCTGTGGTGTCTCTGGGGCTCCCACCTGAGACAACCTCCAAAACTCAAAAGGGTCCATGGATGCCCATGAACCCTCAGTGCAGTCTGGTACCGGAGGCGAGAATCGAACTCGCATGGGCGCAAGGCCCACTGGATTTTGAGTCACTTGCCCTGGGCTTACGGACCTCCTCAGATATCAAGTAAGCCATTGAATTTACTAAGTTGTTATGTAGCTGATCTGGGCAGGGTTTATCATGTTTTTGACCATTCTGGAGGCAAATTTTTACGCCTCTCGAGCAAGATCCAGACCTCCATTTTCTCATCGAGTGATGGTAGGATGTAGTCATTCTGGCGGACATTCTGAAAGGAGACCAACATGGCGCCAAGTCGAAACGATCGGACGGACTCCGCAGAAGACATCGCTGCACTCATGGAAGAAATCCTTGTGGACTATGGGGAAGATGAGCAGCTGTGGGCTTTCCTGCAGGCATTTGAAGACAGTGTCAGCCTGCCTGCTGACGCTTTTGTGGTCGGCGAGCCAGTAGCGATAACGAAGATCGATTATGACGGCAATGTGCGCCGCGGTCTCACAGCTTCATGCCGAGAGGAAACCGGCACAAAGCATGTGATGGCGCTTTCGGACGTCGTCTTTTCGGAAGACACCGAGGCCGCCCGGCATGTTGCCGCGTATCGGAAATGGCTTGGGCTGGAGCCCTTGCCGAAAACTGCATCACCGGTGGCAAGCCGCGAAAAGCATCATAAAGTGGCGGACGAAGATGTCGATTTGAGCGGACCTGTGAAGCTGATCGTCCTGTGGATAAAAGAACCTACGGCTCGTTGTCGAATTCCCGGAACCGAGAGACACATTACCCTGCGAACTGCCCGTGTCGGGAGTTTGCTTCCGGGAGAGATGGTCACTGTGCGGCCGCAAAAGTTCTGGCGTTATGCGGGACATCCTTATCTCTCCGGCGAAATCGAATCACACCACATAGACGTACCTCTTCTCGGACTTACCCCATTGCGGCTCTATGAACGCGGCATGTGGAATCCTGCTGCCGAATACTGGGGCGAACCCAATGACTTTCTATCCGAGTGGGCAGTGCCGATCATCGCCTGCGGCCCCCGGCCCACCTTTGAAATGGAGCAGGTTCTCCCTGGTCGCACCTCCTCTGGCACCTTCGACGATCCGATCATGCAATCCATTGAGCTCAAGGAAGCCGGGGATCTTGGAGAAGCCCGCAGAATACTCACAGAGGTTCTCTCAAGTGAGCTCCGCTGCCTGGACGCCCATGCTCACCTTGGCAACATGAGTTTCGACGTTCTGCCGAAAGATTCAATCCGCCATTATGAGATGGGCTTACGCATCGGTGAGCTTTCATTGGGCAAGGACTTTGACGGCCTTCTTCCCTGGGGCTGGATAGATAATCGGCCTTATCTGCGCTGCCTGCATGGCTATGGGCTCTGCTTGTGGCGCCTGGAGCGACTCAGGGAAGCCGAACAAATCTTCCAACGTATGCTATGGCTCAATCCGAGCGACAATCAGGGTGCACGATTCCTTCTCGCCGATCTCAAAAGCGGAAAACCGTGGGAGGCGGCCTATTCAAAATCGTAAGATTCAGCGTTCATGGATGAGGGAGTCCGTCCCACTTGCCAGACTTCGGCTGGCTATTCTGGAGCGCCAGTAGCAGGAAGTCTTGCCGGATCCCTTGTGTCGCTCGATTCTTGGAATGCAGGATTCTTGTATGGGCAGAAAGAGAGAAAGGAATCAGACAACTCGTGAGGATTGGGCCCGCTTTCAGGCAGAAGCGGAATATGCGGACAGTGTGTTCAAATGCGCCCTGGGTGACCTCGAAGGATCAATTGCCAGCGTAGAGCGGGCGTATAAGTTGATGCCGACTTATGCCCCCGCAATCTTCACACTGGGAACCGTTGAATATCAACGTAAGAGGAAGGCAAAGGGAAGGAAGCTCTTCCTGGATCTGCTCGCCCTCCCTCCTGATACTGAAGATCTCCATGAGATCATAGATAAGGCCGGAACTTTCCTCATTCAAACCCACGATTATGCTGACGGGTTCGAATTGTACACAAAGGCTCTCGCCCGCTTCCCTGATGTGGCCGTGTTTCATCAGGGCCTTGGCTGCTGTGCCGGTCATCAGGGGCAGCACGAGGTTGCAGTTCAAGCTTCGAGACGGGCGGTGGAGTTGGAACCCGATAACCAGCAGCTTGTGAATGATTTGGGATGGAGCCTTCTCGAAGCGGGCAACCTGACTGAAGCCAGGAGCAATTTGGAACGAGCAGTAGGAATGAACCCATCGGATGAACTGGCTCGCGAGAACCTCAGGATTTGCATTTCCATGATCAGGAAGGGTGGCAAACCCTCGGACACCCCATGAGACAGATCGGGAAGACCCGGTCCAGGATGGCCATCATTAGACTGCCTGCGTGTTCAGGACGTAACTGACGCGCTCGAAGAATACGGCTGGGGGCATGGCTTGCTGAGCTGATGGTTCCTTGGGACAGCAGTTCATTCGTATGTCGAGTACAACCCGAGCACCCCAACTTGTGGGAGCATGCCCTGACCATGGAGTTTTCACCACAAACTGAGGCGCCCTTGCACATTCTGCTAAGACCGAAAAACATGTGTTTTTTGAGATTCTCCCATTCCATATGCGCTCGCCACGTGTTCCGTGATTGATTGCGTCTCGAATTTTGTCTTTTTTACATCTTCTCATTTTTCCGCCTCTTGGGGCTGCATGTAAGACATGGCCAAACTCATCGGTTATGCTTGTGTTTCGACCAAGGAACAGGAACTGGATCTTCTGTTCGACCCGCTGAAAGCCGCAGGAGTCCCTGAGTCGCTCATTTTTGCTGACAGAATGACTGGAGCCCGGAAAGAACGCGTCGGACTCAACTCCTGCCTTCAGGAAATCAAAGAGGGCGACAATCTCCTTGTTTGGCGCATTGATCGCCTCGGAAGACGCGCTGTCTCATCTTGTTAATTTGATTAAGGGGTTGCGAGAAAGGGGAGTATAGCTGCGGTCATTGTGTGATGGGGTGATCGACACAAGCTCTGCCTCCGGAGAACTCATCGTCAACGTTTCTTCTTCCCTTGCCCAGTTTGAACGGCGCCTTATTCAGGAGCGGGTTCGGGCAGGCTTTGAAGCGGCAAGGGCTAGAGGAAGAAGGGGAGGGAGGAAACGACTCTCTCCCGATGATCCCAGGGTCAAAGCGGCCAAGAAGATGAGTGAGAATCGTGATAGGAGATACAAGAAATCTTCAAGACCCTGCGGGTATCAAGGGCGACGTATTACCGGTTTCTTACATTGGGGGATGGAGGATGAATAGAGCTCACCAGCCAAAGCGGCCACGTCCGGAGGCGATGACTCATTGGTTTGGTTTCATTCTTTCGATCGCTCGACTCCGTGCCCAACTTCAGTTGCTAACCCGTACATATGGGTGTACATTAACTCAACGACTCTCATACCCCATCTGTGAGGTGAACGAGATGCAGGAAACGAATGTGGTTGAACTGCGGAAACGCATCAAGCATTATTTTGACGCGGTGGAAAAGGGTGAGGTGGTGCGCGTTTACCGCAACGGCAAGCCGATTGCCGAGATCCTGCCGCTGACGAAACGGGAGGCCTCTTGGAAGCGAGAAGTGCCGCGACTGACGGTGCCGGGCCTGTCTCTCAGTCGGGAGATCCTGAAAGATCGGGCGGAATCTGATGCATGAGAGTCTTCTTTGATACCTCTGCATTCGTCAAAAGGTACATCGAAGAACCCGGCACGGACAAGGTTGTCGAGATCTGCACGCAAGCCGATAGCCTGGTGCTTTGCGTGATTTGCCTTCCAGAGATGATTTCGACGCTCAACAGGCTTGTTCGTGAGAATAAGTTGTCAGCCGATGACGACCAGAAGACTCGGGATCTCATTTTGAGCGAAATTGAGGATGTCGAGATCTGCTACGTCACGCCAGACGTGGTCACTCAGACCATGCGATGCCTCGAGAACAATGCATTGCGTGCCATGGATGCCTTGCACCTTGGGTGCGCCCTCATTGTGGCGCCGGACCTTTTTGTGTCGTCGGATCACAGACAACTTGAAGCCGCCGGACGAGAGGGGCTCAAGGTCGTGGAGGTATGAGCGTTCCCCTTTTTGACTGAAGCCACGCAGGCGCAAGTGATACCATAAACGAGGTCTCGCTTCTTGAGTGCCGCGATAGTCAGGGGGTGCGTGTCTCCAGCGTTCACCGGATGACAATGACGAGAAACGGATTCACAAGACATGATACCCGCGCATCATCCTCGACGTTTAGCACCTTTGAGAAGCCATTATCTGAGGGGTTCTTTGCCCGGCACGAGACATTCTGTCCACGATACGGGTGGCTGAAGAAAGGCCTCGATGCTGTTTTGGATGATCCCAACATCTTCGATGCTCCCGATGCCATTGAACGCCTTGGGGTCGGGAAGGATAGGGTCAGGTCTATCCGTTTCTGGTGCATGGCTTTCCATCTCATCGGACCTGATATGGAATCCGGGCAGCGTCGTTTGGGTGGCCCGATGCGCGTGACCTCGTTCGCGAAAGCCTTGCTCTCATTCACCGGCTCGAGGATTTTCTTCTGGAACCGGGTGTTGATTTCGCGTCCGTTGGCCGCCAGCGCCGCTTGCGAGTTTGCGAGTTTGGCGATGAATGGTACAGAGTTGATTTGATTTTCTTCCATCGCCGTTCCCCGGATGCACCGCGAGTGCTAAAGGGGGACTAGAAACGATTTACTGGCCTGCTTGTCCGCGTTTGCGGAAGCAGCCGACCTCCACCACACTCCATCTCGACGGCGCATCTGTGTCCGTCGGATTGGATTCGATAGCACCGGGGCCAAGCATTGCGAAGATGCCAGTCTTGTGTCGGATGCTACCATTCAATTTGGTGAAGGAAGGAATGTGCACGGACAGAGATGTCCGAAAAGCGGTCGTTATTTGGACGTTTACTTACAAATGATCCCTAGGAGTGCCATTGTTGGGGTTCCCCCTAGTTGAAAGGAATCTAGCCAAAATGCATGACAGCTTATCCCAAAGAGCGTGCGGAGTACTGCAATTGCTCCAAAGGGGTGGAGGTTTTTTGCGCGACATTGGACGGTCTTTTCAGCCTGGCTCGGAGGACACTTGGGTGTCGTCGAAAGTGATCCGGGAGTTCAGGCTGGTGGATGGTGCAGATGTGACAGGCGTAGCACAGCGAGGTAAGAAGGGATATCAGCTTGCAACGGTCGAGTCCGTATGCGGCCTTACTCTTGATCAGTTTCAGGCCCGCACCTCATTTGACAGGTTGGTGCCCATAGATCCGCGGGAGAGGATCAGACTGGGTGATGGCGGCAACCTTTCCATGCGCGCAGTTGAACTGATAGCCCCCATGGGCAAGGGTACCCGCGGACTCATCGTAGCACCACCCAAAACCGGCAAGACCCGCCTTTTGGAAGAGATAGCCTGTGCGATTCACGCGACCGATCCCGATACACGGATTATCGTCCTGCTAATCGATGAACGGCCGGAGGAAGTGACCCACTTTCGTCGGAATGTGCCGGCAGAGGTGCTGGCGAGCTCCAGCGATCAACCTATTCGATCGCACGTAAACCTGGTCGAACTGACTTTGGCTCATATCCGCTGTGAACTGGAGTGCGGACGTGATATTGTCGTGCTCCTCGACAGCATTACGCGACTCGGTCGAGCGTTCAACATGAATGGCGCAGGCTCTGGTCGTACCATGACCGGTGGACTGGATGCGAAGGCCCTGGAAATTCCCCGTCGATTCTTCGGGTTGGCACGCAATATTGAAGACGGAGGCTCAGTGACAGTGATCGCCACCGCACTCGTCGGCACTGGTTCACGCATGGACGACCTGATTTTCCAGGAATTCAAAGGCACCGGCAATAGTGAGATCGTGCTGGACCGTTCGCTGGCTGAGTCGAGAATTTTCCCAGCCATCAATATATTGACCAGCGGCACACGCAAAGAAGAGCTGCTCTTCACGACCGATGAGACAAAATGGCTGGCTGCACTACGTCGCAGATTGGCGGACGGCGGACCCCAAGCTGCGATGCTTGAATTGCTTGGACTCCTGGAAACGGTGCCCACCAACCGTCAACTGCTCCAAGGCGTGTAACCCAAGCGGTACGAGTAGATCGATATAGAAACTGAGCAATGTAGCCGCGAGCTGAACGTGATGTCCAGGGTCGGAAGATCGGAAACATGCTGCCGGAAGACATCCGAACCAGAGTGATGATCGATCTCTCCGATGTGCAGGCTTTCATTAAGTGGCTTGCATCTCGGAAGATAGGAGAGTTGAGA